>JAUIMK010000263.1 GCA_030432735.1 bacterium | reverse complement strand
GTCGAGCGCCTCGAGGAGGTCGCCAAGGAGATCGAGGCCCGCGGCGGAACGGCCGTGCCCCTGCCCCTCGACATGACCGACGACGAGGCGGTGAAGGCGGCGCCGGCCCGCGCCGAGGCGCTGCTCGGGGCGCCGGTGCAGATCCTCGTCAACAACGCCGGCGTCCCCGACGCCCAGCGCGCCCACAAGATGTCCCTCGAGCTGATCAACACCGTCTTCGACACCAATCTGCGCGGGCCCTGGATCCTCGCCTGCGAAGTCGGCCGCCGGCTGATCGAAGAGAAGATGCCCGGACGGATCGTGAACATCTCGTCGGTCGGCGCCTACAACTACGCGGGCATCGGCGCCGCGCTCTACTCGGTCACCAAGTCCGCGATCGTGCGCATGACCGAAGTCCTGGCCGTCGAGTGGGCGCGCAACCACATCAACGTGACGGGCATCGCCCCGGGCTCCTTCGAGTCCGAGATGATGGACGGCATGCTCGAGCGGATGGGCGACCTCTCCCAGGGCTTCCCGCGCAAGCGGATCGGCAAGCCGGAGCAGCTCGACAGCACGATGCTCTACCTGCTCTCGCCGGCGTCGGAGATGGTCACGGGGACGGTGATCACCGTCGACGACGGGCAGATGTCGCGCTGACGCGGGTCGTCGCTCCCGCAGCCGGGGGCCGGCGGTCAGCCGTGGTTCCACCACGCCGTATCGGAGTAGGCGCGCAGGTCGATCTCGTGCGTCCAGGCCGAGCGATGCTGCTTCGCGATGTGGAGATAGGTCTCGGCCATCTCCCTGGGCAGCATCAGCCCGTCCTTCTCCCGGCCCCGCGCTGCGCGGAGCTGCTCGAAGCGCTCGGGGCCGAGCAGCTTGCCGAGGGTGTCCGGCGCGTCGACGGCCCCGTCGATCAGGACGTGCGCCACGTGGATCCCCTTCGACGCGAACTCGGCGTTCAGGGTCTGGCAGAGCATCCGCCGCCCGCCCATCGCCGCCGCATGCGAGTGCTGCCCCGCGTTCCCGCGCATCGCCGCCGTCGCGGAGGTCACGAGGATCGTCCCCCGTCCCCGCTCTTCCATCGCGGGGCAGACGGCCCTCGCCACCCGGAAGAGCCCGAAGGTCGCGAGGCGCCAGCCGAGCTCGAACTGCTTGTCGCTCGTCTCCGCCAGGGATCGATTCCCGATCTGCGCCCCGAGATTGAAGAGCACGACCTCGATCGGACCGATCTCCGCCTCGATCGCCACGACGCGATCCTCGAGCGTGTCGGGCTCGGAGGCATCAAGCAGGTAGCCCGTCGCGCGGCCCCCCTCGGACTCGATGTCCTGCACGAGCCGCTCGAGCCCTGCCCCATCGCTCCGGCGGCAGAGGACGGCGTGGTAGCCCTCCTTCGCGAAACGTTTCCCGACGTGGCCGCCGATTCCGGCCCCCGCGCCGATCACGAGACAGACGGGCTCGCTCATCGCTCTCCTCCTGCTTCCTGCGGCGGATCGGCCGGACCGGCTCCCCGCTCTCCCGCGCAGGCGTAGAGAGTCGTGCGTCCACGGATCGATCGCCAATCCGAAGCGCGGCGCCCCTCGGACTCACCGTCTTCGTTCCGGACGTCGCGTTCGCCTAGACTCGCCCCTCGCAGGAGCCCACCGCAGGAGAAGCCCATGCCCGGACCCCTCGACGGAATCCGCGTGGTCGAGATCGCCAACTACGTCGCCGTTCCCGCCGCGGGGACGCTCCTCGTCGACCTCGGTGCCGACGTGGTCAAGGTCGAGGTGCCCTGGGGCGACTTCTACCGGTTCGCGACGCCGAGGCGAAACGGGTACGACAGCGACTTTCCGCTCAGCGCCAACTATCAGATGGACAACCGCGGCAAGCGCTCGCTCGCCCTCGACCTCGCGCTCCCGCAATCGGTCGAAGCGCTCCGCCAGCTGATCGCGCGCGCCGACATCCTGATCACGAACACCCTGCCCGGCCGACTCGCCCGGGTCGGCCTCGACGTCGACGCCCTGCGCGAAGCCCACCCGGCGCTGATCGTCGCGCGCCTCGGCGGCTTCTCCCCGGATGGTCCCCAGGCCGACGATCCGGGCTTCGACCAGACCTCGTTCTGGGCGCTCTCCGGCATGATGGATCAGCAGCGCGACCCGGACTCGCCCCCGGCCTTCTTCCGCCCCGGCGTCGGCGACCACTGCGCCGCGTTGTCGATGTCGACCGGGATCCTCGCCGCGCTTCGCCATCGCGACCAGACCGGAGAGGGCCAGATCGTCGACGTCAATCTCCAGCAGGTCGGGTTCTATATAGGCGGCAACGACAGCGCTCAGGCGCTCGCGACCGGTCAGCCGCCGCCCCGCCACGACCGGCTGGCCCCGCGCAACCCGCTCTGGAACCACTACCCGACTTCGGACGACCGCTGGCTGTTGCTGGTGATGATCGACTCGACGCTCTACTGGACTTCGTTCTGCCGGGCGATCGCCCGGCCCGATCTCCTCGACGACGACCGCTTCGCGGACCCGAAGGCGCGATTCAAGTACAACCGCGAGCTGGTCGAGACCCTCGACGCGACCTTCCGGACGAAGAGCCTCGCCGCGTGGACCTCGGCGCTCGAGGGACAGAAGGTGATCTGGGCGCCGGCGAAGACGGTGCTCGAAGCCGTCACCGACGAGAAGGCCCGCGCGAACGGGGTCTTCTCGACGATCGATCACCCCGAACACGGCTCCTTCGAGACGGTCGCCCCGCCCTTCCGCCTCTCCGAGTACGACATGCACGGCACGTTCCCCGCGCCGGACCTGAACGCGCATACGCGCGAGGTGCTCGAGGAAGCCGGCGTCGACGCCGAGACGGTGGAGCTGCTCGTGTCCGTGGGCGAGCAGTAGCGAGCAGTAGGCGCGCGTCGATCGCGCCGGGGACGCCTCCCCGCCTAACGAAGGTCCGGGCGGAGCGCGCCTTCGAGCTCGACGCGCATCTTCTCGGGGATCTCGATCGCCCGCCGCTCGTCGAGGTGGAGCGCGATGTCGACGACGTCGTTCGCGAGGAGAGGCTGTCCCGAATCGAGGTCGAAGATCCAGAAGCGACGCAGGCTCGTCTTCTTGGCGAGCTCGACGGGCGCCCCGAAGCTCTGGATCCGGGTGCCGACCCGGAGCGGGGCAAGTCGAACCGAGCGCATCTCGAGGGAGGCCCAGCCCATCCGCCCGCCCCCCTCGAGCGCGTAGACCGGCGGCCCCGGATCGCCCCCGTCGAGGGGCTCTCCGCCCCACATGACGAAGGGACGATGGGCCGCGGACACGCGTCCCGTCTCGTCGCAGATGTCGGACTCGATCACGCGTGGCTTGCGCACCGCCATGCCGTGCTCGATCGCGTCTGCGAGGCTCGGTGCCTTCGTGCTCGCGTCGAGATCGATCGAGCGGGGGCGACCGTGCTCCGGAACCGTGATCCTCTGCGCCTCGAGGACCTCGACGATCGCGTGGTCGATGAGCGGCGGCTCTTCGAGATCCGCGTTCGGGAAGCGCACGTCGTGCATGAACGTCGCCGCGATCTCCTCGCGAACCGGATTCCGCAGCTCGTGGTAGAAGCGGAAGCCGCGCTCGGTCACGTCCACGATCCCACCGTGCACCTCCAGGCGCGCCCCGGCGAGCTGCTCGCGCTGATAGCGCGTGTAGAGCCTCGGCAGGTCGTGGACGCCGGGCGTGACGCCTTCGACGCCGAGTCGGGCGAGGTCGATCCGCTCGAGCAGACGCGTCGTGGCGGCGAGGGCACGCTCTCCGTAGTGGCGCACGTTCATGTGGCCGAGGGCGTCGATCTCGGAGTCGAGAACGACGCTCTCGTACAGGCGTTGGAGGTCTTGCATGGACTGGGCTGCCGATCTCTGGCCGCGGGCGCGGGGATGGCGGGCGGGCGATCGAGAGCGCGATGCCGCCGGGCCGCGGAGAGTCTCGGCGCTCCCCCCTCGCGCTTCAACCCGCTCGCGGAAACCGCGAGTCGCTGCCGCGCGTCCCGGACGGCGGCGCGCTGCGGTGGCTATCCTCGCTCCCGTCCCGGAGGCGTCATGACGAAGCGATTCCCGAACGAACGGTTCCTGAGCGGCAACTTCGCGCCGCTCCGCGCGGAGTGCGATGCACCCGACCTCGAGATCGAAGGGGATTGGCCCGAGGACCTCGCGGGCACGCTCGTCCGCAACGGGTCGAATCCCCTCTTTCCGCCCCGCGACAAGTACCACCTCTTCTCCGGCGACGGGATGATCCACGCCTTCGACATCGCGGGCGGGCGCGTCGCCTACCGGAACCGATGGGTCCGGACCGGGAAGTGGAAGCTCGAACGGGATCACGGCCGCGCGCTCTTCGGCACTCTCGGCAATCCGCTGACGAGCGATCCGATCACGAGGGGCGTGCCCTTCAACGTCGCGAACACCAACGTGCTCTTCCACGCGGGTCGTCTCCTCGCGCTCGAGGAAGGGAATCCGCCCTTCGAGCTCGAACGGGGCTCCCTCGACTCACTCGGAACCTGGGACTTCGACGGCGCGCTCGAAGGGCCGATGACGGCGCATCCGAAGATCGACCCGGAGACCGGAGAGATGCTCTTCTTCGGGTACAACGTCGGGGGAATGGGGCGGCCGACGATGAGCCATCAGGTCGTCGCGAAGGACGGTCGCCTCACGCGGAGCGACCGCTTCGAAGCGCCCTACGCGTCGATGGTCCACGACTTCATCGCGACCCGGAACCACGTCGTCTTTCCGATCTTCCCCGCGACGACGAGCCTCGAGCGGGCCATGAAGGGCGGCCCCCCGATCGCCTGGGACGCGGGCGAATCGAGCCGCTTCGGCTTCCTGCGTCGGAGCGATCCGATCGACGCGATCCGCTGGGTCGAAGCCGAAGCCTGCTTCGTCTACCACCCGATGAACGCCTTCGAGGACGGGGACCGGCTGGTCGCCGACATGGTCCGCTACGACGGCGCGCCCGGCTTCCCGACGGCGGACGGCGGGCGGCCGGACCCCCGGCATGCCGAAGGCCGACTCGAGCGATGGACCTTCGATCTCTCCGGCGCGACCGACGACCCGAAGATCGAGATCGTCGACGAGCTGCTCTCCGAGTTCCCGCGACTCGACGAACGCTTCGCCGGCCTTCCCTATCGCCACGGATTCATGACCTCGACCGAGCGTCCCGAGGGCCGCAACGCGATCTTCGACCAGATCGCCCACGTCGACTTCGAGGCCGGCAGGGTCGCGCGCTGGCACGCGGGCGAGGACCACCTCGTGGGCGAGCCGATCTTCGTCCCGCGAGCGCCGGATGCCGAAGAAGGCGACGGCTACGTCCTCTCCATCGTCTACGTCGGACCGGAGAACCGGAGCGATCTCGTGCTCTTCGACGCGACGTCGATCGAGGCGGGGCCGCGCGCTCGCGCACGCCTCGACCTGCGCGTCCCGAACGGCTTCCACGGCAACTGGATCCCCGCCTAGCAGGCGGGCGTGCGTCGCGCGCCCCGGATGCCCCGTGAGCCCCTCGGCCTCACGCCCCGGCGCTCGTCGCTCGTCGCTCGCTCGAAGGCGCGCCGCGGCAGCAGCCGCGGCAGGTCCATCGAGGAGACCAGCCCCGGCGCCGCGGCGCAGACGTAGGGGATCGCGTTCACGACGCGCATCGTGGTCGCGATCATGCCCTGCTCGCTGAAGTCGTCGGGTCCACCGAGCGTGAACTCGTTCTGAAAGCTCGGGTCCCCTTCGAAGAGGATCCGGTAGGTCCCGTCCCGGGGCGCCGTCGGCCAGTCCGGCGCGATGTCGGGGACGGCCCGGTTCACGTGCTCGATCACGATCGCATCGCGCCCGTCGACGACGCCGATCGTCTCGAAGCGGACGGCGCCGACGGTGCCGGCCGGAATCGTGCCTGCCGCGATCTCGAGGTCGCGGTCCGTCGCCCGCTTCTCGTAGGTCTCGCGAATCGTCTCGAGCTCGACGCCGAGATGGTCGGCCACCATCCGGACGGGCGGCGCCCACGCCGAGGCCTGCACGCCGGGCATCTCCATGATGCAGCGGTGCTCGAGGGGCTTGCCGAAGCCGAAGACCTCGAAGATCGTGAACGGCACCGGATAGTCGCCGTAGGTGAAGATCTCCTGGGTCCGAACCGAGTCGATCCGGTGGCAGAGGGTCGAGAGCGTGAGGACGAGCTCGTCGGCCGCGAAGCCCGGCTCGATCCCCGAGACGTAGAGCGAGGCGGAGCCTTCGAGACAGGCCGCTTCGAGCCGTTCCACCGTCGCCGCATCGAAGCCCGCCGGGTGTACGAGCCCCGGGACCGAGGTCGAGACGACGTTGATGCCGGCCGCGAGCATCTCGCAGAAGTCGTCGATGCACTCACCGGGTCGGGATTCGCCGCTCGCGGAATAGCAGATGCAGTCGGGGGAGAGCGCGATCAGGGCTTCGCGGTCGCGGGTAGCCAGGACGCCGTTCTCCGCGAGCCCCGACAAGACGCCCGCGTCGCGTCCCTCTTTCTCGGGGTCGTGCACGAAGACGCCTTCGAGCGCAAAGTCCGGGTGCTCTCCGAAGACACGGACGGCGATCGCCCCCACGCCTCCACTCGACCATTGAACGACGCGCAGCGGATCCGCCATGGAGATGCCCCTCCTCCGGGCGGAATCGTGTGTAGTTGGGGAGTGCGGCGTGTGCAAGACTCGTCGCCCGAGGAGGAGGAGCCCGACATGCACCGCGCTCTCGACGGTCGAAGATGAGCGGGCGGCGGGCCTACGGCACCGGCTGCTACCGCAGACGCATCGACCTCCGGGCGACCGAGGACGGCGCGCACGGTGAGCTCGGCGACGACTTC
>JAUIMK010000262.1 GCA_030432735.1 bacterium | reverse complement strand
TCCCGGCGTCTGCGGTCGCGCAAGGAGGATCGCTCATGTTCGGACCCCGCGGTGCGGGCTCCTCGCGGAGCTCGGACGATCTGCACAACGAGGACGCCTATCTCGTCGCCGACGAGATCGGGCTCTACGCCGTCTGTGATGGTCGCGGAGACGCACCGGGCGGCGAGGTGGCGGCCTATCTCGCCGTCGACGCGCTGTCCGAGTACCTCGACGGGATCCTCCGTCTCGAGGACGGCGGGCGCGAAGGCGATCGCGTCGCGGCGAGCCTCGCGGCGACGGTGTCCTGCCGGACGATCGAAGCGGCGATCCGGTTCGCGCTCGAGAACATCGTCGACGCGGCGGAGACACGGCCCGACCTCGAAGGGATGGCGACGACGGTGACCTTGCTCCTGATCCAGAAGGGCCGGGCCTACATCGGCCACGTCGGGGACAGTCGCGCCTACCTGGTGCGCGCCGAGCAGCTCGTGCAGCTGACCACGGACCAGGAATGGACGGCGACGGAGACCCCGCTTGGCGACGATGCACCGTCGCCGATCGAGACGTTCAGCCTGGCCACACGACCGGGCGACACGTTCGTGCTCTGCACGGACGGGGCGGAGATGGAGGTCGGCAACGCGGATCTGCTGGAGGCGATCGAGGACTACTCGCCCCGCTTGATCGCGTCTCGGCTCGTCGCGTCCGCCCATCGACATCACCCGGAGGAGGACGCGACCGCCGTCGTCGTGCGGATCCGGGACGACCGCGAGTTCGCGCGGGTCGTGGCGGCCGGTCCCCCCGCCCTCGACGGCTACGGGCGCGGTCTGGTCCACCGGTCGGTCCCCCGATCGTTCCGGCCCCTCGCTCCCTTCGACCACTTGATGGATCGCTCCGCCCGCGCCGACGGTCGAGGCGCACCGAAGCGGAGCGAGCCCGTCTAGGACTTGCGGGCGGCGCCCGGCGTCCGGCGGAGTATTCTCGGGGCGCCCCCCGTCCCCTCACGCGCGGAGATCGGATGAGATCGAAGATCGTGGTCGGATGGAACGAGAACGTGGACCTGCCCGAATGGGGCATCAAACGTCTCGGCGCCAAGGTGGATACCGGTGCGCAGACGAGCGCGCTCCACGTCGAGAACATCGAGCCGATCGGCCGCGGCCGCATCCGCTTCGACGTGGTCGTCCATCGCGAGAAGCGGGACCGACACTTTCCGGTGACGGCGCGCGTCGTGCGGCGGTCGCGCGTCCGATCGAGCAACGGACACTACGACGTCCGCTATTTCGTCGAGACGACGGTCCGCATCGGCCCCGTCGAGAAGACGATCGAAGTCAGCCTCGTCGACCGCGGGAAGATGGCCCACCGCATGCTGCTCGGCCGCTCGGCGCTTCGCGGCGACTTCGTCGTCGACGTGAGTCGGCGCCACGTGCTCGACGGTCCGAGGAAGTCGACGAAGACGAAGAAGACGAAGAAGCGCCGGTCGCTCGGCGAGGCGGTCGCCAAGGCGCCGCTCCGCGCGAGTCGGGAGCGCTAGCGCGTCGTGTCCGAGACGCGTTGGGAAGAGATCGTCGAGCTGCTCGACGAGGGAGCGCAAGGCGAGCTCCAGGAACGATTCACCGAGTGGAGCGAGGCGGACCGGACCCACGCCGCGGCCCACCTCTCCTCCGCCGATCTCGCGCGCCTCTTCGATGCCCTCGACGTGGGGCAGGCGGCGGATCTGGTCGAGGATCTGCCGGACCGCCAGGCGGCGGACGCGATCGGCGAAGTCGGGCCCGACGCGGCGGCGGAGATCCTCGAGGCGCTGTCGAGCGACGAGCGCGCGGACGTGCTGGCGGAGGTCGACGCGCACGAGCTCGATGCGATCCTCGAGGCATCGGCACCGGAGACCGCGCGAGACATCCGGAGTCTGCTCGAGTACGACGCGGATTCCGCCGGCGGCCTCATGCACACGGAGTTCGTCTCGGTCCGGGCGGATTCGACCGTCGCGGAGGCCGTGAGCGAGATCCGTTCCGCCGCCGACGTCTACGCGCGCTTCTCGATCCAGTACCTCTACGCGATCGACGCCGGGGGGCGACTCGAGGGCGTCGTGCCGCTCCGCGCCCTCCTGCTCTCACGGCCGACCGCGCTCGTCTCCGACGTGATGATCGAGAAGCCGCTGGCGCTCGCCGTCGACGAGGATCTCGACCACCTGTACGAGATCTTCGAGGAGACCGAGTACCTCGGCGCGCCGGTCGTCGACGTCCAGGGGGTGCTGCTCGGCGTGGTCGAGCGGAGCGCCGTCGACGAGGCGACCCTCGACCAGGCCGAAGCGGACCACATGAAATCCCTCGGCATCTCGAGCGGCGAGGAGCTGCGTTCGATGCCGCCCCTCGAGCGTTCGCGGCGTCGGCTCGCCTGGCTCTCGATCAACATCGTGCTGAACCTGCTCGCCGCGAGCGTGATCGCCGCGTACGAAGAGACGCTCCAGGGAGCGATCGCGTTGGCGGTCTTCCTTCCGATCATCTCCGACATGAGCGGTTGCTCGGGCAACCAGGCCGTCGCCGTGAGCCTGCGAGAGCTCTCGCTCGGCGTCGTTCGTCCCGGCGAAATCGGTCGCGTGCTCGTGAAGGAGATCACCGTCGGTCTGATGAACGGACTCGCCCTCGGAATCCTGCTCGGCGGCGTCGCGCTCGCCTGGCGGGGCGATGCGACCCTCGGGCTGGTCGTGGGCCTCGCGCTCGCGATCAACACCGTCCTCGCCGTCTCGATCGGCGGCAGCGTACCGCTCGCGATCAAGCGCTTCGGATGGGACCCGGCGCTCGCCTCCGGTCCCATCCTGACGACGCTGACCGACGTGTGCGGCTTCTTCCTGACGCTCAGCTTCGCGACCGCGGTGCTGGTCTGACCGTTCGCGAGAGGGGGACGGCGATGCTCATGCGCACCTTCGAGGGCTGCAACGAACCGCTGCCGGTCCTGCTCGACACGTCGACGGGCGAATGCCGCTTCTCGAGCGTTCCCGGGGACGGGGAGGGCGCGGAGAACGAGGACGCCGCTGGCGTGTGGGAGCTCGCTTCGGATGGGCTCGTGCTGGCGTTGGCCGACGGGATGGGCGGCGGACCCGAGGGAGGAGAGGCGGCGGCGCTCGCGATGGCGTGTCTCGACGAACGGCTGCGCGACCGGAAATCGGGGAATCCTCTGCGGACGCCGATCCTCGACGCCTTCGAGGCGGCGAACGAGGCGCTCTGTGCCGGAGGCAAGGGCTCGGGGACGACGCTGGTCGTCGTCGAGGTCGCGGCGGGGTCCTTCCGGACCTATCACGCGGGTGATTCGGGGGCGCTGGTCGTCGGCCAGCGGGGCCGCGTCCATCACCAGACGATGCCGCACTCGCCGACGGGCTACGCGGTCGCGGCCGGGGTGCTCGAGCCCGATCAAGTGCACGATCACGAGGACCGGCACTACCTGTCGAACTGCCTCGGCTCCGTGGATCTCCGGATCGAGGTCGGGCCGAAGCGCGCGCTGTCGGCCCGCGACACGATCCTGCTCGCGAGCGACGGAGTCCTCGACAACATGCGCCGGGAGGATCTGATCGAAGCCATTCGCCGGGGGCCGCTCGAGGTCGCGGGCACGAAGATCGTCGAGGCCACCCAGGCGGCGATGGAAGGGCGGGGCCCCGTCGCCGGTCACGCGGACGACGCGACGCTGCTGCTCTATCGCCCGGGAGCGGGCAGCTAGTGCGCACGCTTCGTGTCGGCAGTCGACTCGGAAAGTATCGCCTCGACGCTCGGATCGGAGAGGGCGGCTCGGCCACGGTCTGGCGCGCGCGGGACACCGTCGAGTCCCTGGGCGTCGCCCTCAAGATCGCGTCGCCGGCGGTCGTCGAGGAGTTCGGCGTGCACGCGGTCGAGGCCGAGGCGCGGGTGGCGGCTCAGCTCGATCACCCCCGGATCGTCCGCCTGCGCAACGCCGACTGGATCGACGGCTACTTCGTGATCGCGACGTCGCTGGCGAAGACGAGCCTCGAGGGACTACCGAAGCGAAGGCGCACGCCCGCGCTGGGCATCGTGCTGCTCGACGATCTGAGCGCGGCGCTCGCCCATGCCCACGAGCGCGGGGTGATCCACCGGGACATCAAGCCGGGCAACGTCCTGCTCGACGCCGACGGGCGCGCGCTGCTCTCGGATTTCGGGACGGCGCGTCTGGCGAAGCCGGAGACGGGGGCGGCGACCGAGGTCGGCACCTTCGGCTACATGGCGCCGGAGCAGGCGTACGGTCGGACCGGATACGCTTCGGACGTCTTCAGCCTCGCGCTGACGATCTACGAGGCCTTCGCGGGCGTGCTGCCGGGGTGGCCCTTCGAGTGGCCGCTCGAGGGCGACGCGCGCTTCCGGTCACGCTGTCCTGCGCCGCTCCAGGAGGTGCTGCGTCGCGGTCTCGCGATCGATCTGGATCGTCGCGTGCCGGACGGAATCGCGTTCCGGCGCGCCGTCGAGCGCGCGCAGGATCGGGTCCGCCGGGCGGACGAACGGGCGACCCGCCGGCCGCGACGGAAGCGCCGCGCCCCGCCGGAGGATCCCTTCGCGCTCGAGGCCGAGTGGTTCCGGAAGCGTCATGGCCGGACCTTCGAGGCGCACTTCGATTGCCATGCCTGCGATGGGCCGGTGTCCGAGTCGATGCGGAGCTGTCCCTGGTGTGGCACGAAGCGCAACTCCTTCCGGGAGGTGACGCGCTTTCCGCTCGTGTGTCCGGACTGCGAGCGCGGCGTCCGGCCGGAATGGAGCGCCTGTCCGACGTGCACGACCGGGCGGTTCGAGGGCAGCGGCCGCCCGATCCCGGGGCGGGAGCGCGCGGAGCGGAGCTGCTCGCGGAAGGGCTGCGGTGCGCCGCTCCAGCGGTTCATGCACTATTGCCCGAAGTGCAAGACGAGAGTCGCGAAGCCGTGGAAGGTGGAGGGACTCCCCGCATGCACGCATTGTCGCTGGCCGGTCGTCCCGAGATGGCGGTTCTGCGGCTGGTGCGGCAAGCGGAACGCGCACGCGCTCGACGTCCAGAGGGAAGGGCGCGGGGTACGCTGAACGAGACAACCGGTCGAACCGGCGCGGGACGTGGCGAGGGCCACGGCTCGGCGCGGGCTCGACGAAGGCCGCGCGGCCGGGTCGTGCGGACGAGGGGGTGAGATGATCGGAAGAGGCGGACGGATCGTGAGGAGCCTTCTTGCTCGGAGCGCGGCGGCCGGACTGGCCGTGAGCGTGATCGGCATCGGCGGCTGCGCGTTCGTGCAGGTGGACGAGACCGCGCGCGGCGTCGAGGTCCGCAAGACCGAAGCGGAGGTCGCCGACTGCGTGCGGAAGGGCAACGTCTCGGCGTCGACGAAAGCGAACGTCGGGTTCATCGCTCGTGGCGAGACGACGGTCGCCGTCGAGCTCGAACGGCTCGCGCGGAACCGCGCGGTGAATCTCGGGGCGAACGTGATCGTCCCGATGGGTCCGGTGTCGGCGGAGGGGGAGCGCGAGTACTCGGCCTGGAGCTGTCCCGAATAACATCGCCTCGGCGCTTCCGGGCGCCTGGGCTCGCGCGCCCGGGAGCCGGTCGTCAGGCGGCCTCGACCTCGACGTGGATCCCCGTCAGCCAGGACATCCCGCCGACGGGATCGAAGCTGCCGGGACCGACCGGGGAGAGCACGTTCACGTTCACGCCGGGCATCGACTGCGCGACGGGCATCCCGTTCGTTCCCGCGTTCCCGAAGCCGTGGGTCATCGCGACGACCCCCTCCCGCAGCTTGTCGTCGAGGGCGAGATCCGTCCGGACTTCCCCGTGCTCGTTGCGCACGACGACGCGCTGGCCCTCGGTGAGCCCGCGCTCGAGGGCGTCGCGCGGGTGCATGTAGAGCGGGTTCGTCGCCGCGCCCTGCATCTCACGGAGCGCCTTCACGTTCTGGAAGCCCGAGTTGAGCATCGTGTTCGTGCGCCGGGTGATGAGCTTGAGGGCCGGACCTTCCTCCTCGAGGAGGGACGTGAAGATCGGCTCGGCGCGGTCGAGGATGTCCTCGAGCACCGGCGGGCAGCAGTCGAAGTCCCCGTCGCCTCGCAGCTCGTCCAGGAAGGTGCCGGGGGCGCGACGGGGAATCCGGACGACGTGCCCCTCCGCCTCGCGAAGCGCGGCGATCGAGTGTCCCGTCTCGGCGAGCCGACCGTCCCAGACCGCCGAGAGCATGTCGTCCCCGGGAAGATCGAGGAGCGACGGAAGTCCGAGCCCCTGGAGCAGGCGCGAGAAGATCCAGGCGTCGGTCCGCCGCTCCGCCTGCGGTGCGACGACGGCGTCGGTCCACTGCAGATAGGGCTCGCGCTGGACGCCCTGGACGAAGAAGTTCAGGTCCTCGCGCTCGAACCAGTCGGCGGCGGGGAGCACCCAGTCGGCGAGCTCCCCCGTCGCGTTCCGGTAGAAGTCGAGGGTGACCAGCAGGTCGAGGGAGGCGAGGGCGTCGGACAGACCCTCGCCGCCGCCGATCGAGAGCGCCGGGTTGCCCGCGATCGAGAGGAAGGCGCGAATCGGTTTCTCCGGGGCGCGGATCATGTCGGCGAGGAGTGCGCCGGGCGGAGTGCCCCGCGCCGGTACGTAGTCGCCGAAGGGCGTCGAGCGCGGCGCGGACACCTCCGGCGGCATGACCATCGGCGCGATGCCGCGTCCGGCGAGGACGTTGCCGCCGTCCCGGTCGAGGTTGCCGGTCACGAGGGCGAGCATCTGCGCCAGGTAGTAGGCGAGGGCGCCCTGGCGTCCCATGTTCACGCCGGTCGAGACGTGGATCGCCGCTCGCGGCGCCGACGCGAAGGCGCGGGCCATCGC
>JAUIMK010000261.1 GCA_030432735.1 bacterium | reverse complement strand
GCGTCGACGAGAACACGCACAGGATGATCCGCGTCGAGACGCTGTTCAGCGGCACGCGGCGGCGCGTCGAGTCGGCGGGGGCGCCGGCGGCGATCTCGGGGGCTCGTTGAGACATCGGGCCTCGGAATGGAGGGAGTCGCCCGTCGTATCGACCGGATCGGGTCCCATCTTGAACCGATGAGCGCGAAACTGTCGTGATTTCAACCGCTTACGGCGGTGATGAGCCGGCTGATCCGGCGACCACCCATCCGCCGGCGGCGGATTCCGGTAAACCCTTGCTTTTAGAAGAGAAAATCCCGTTCCCGGTTTGCGGCGCGAGAGTGCCTCCGATATGATGCGCCAGCAATTTCAGGGGGTTAGCGGACCTCTTCCCTCGAGCCCGGGGCAGCCCGGGTGTTCCGCCCCCGATCCGTACGGAGATCGAACTCATCCTGGCGTCGCGGCCCGCCCATCCGACCCCGCCGCGCGCCTTCACGATTCACACCCACGCGTCCACGCGAACCCGTCGCCGCAATCGACCCGTCGCGCGTGATCGATCGAGTCCCGAGAGCCGGGGCCGCGAGCGATCGGACCCCAATCCCCGACCCCGCGAAGGATGCCGACCCGTGGCCGCGAGAGAAGACGCGGGTCGATGGCCGAGGTGCCGCGGTTGCGCGCGCTTCGACTCGAGGACGGCGGGTCGTCCGGAGATCGTTCCCGATGGCGAGTGAAGAGCGCAGCGCGAAGTCGCCCGGGGACGCGGCGGCGCCGGACCGAGCGGACGGCATCGATCGGGAGCTCGCCGGGCTCCGCGCCGAGATCGATGCGATCGACCGGGAGATCCTGGCGCGCTTGAACGAGCGGGCGCGCGCGGTCCAGCGGGTCGGCGAGATCAAGGACGGCGGACGCAAGGGGCCGATCTACGTGGCGGCGCGCGAGCGGGATCTCGTGAGCGCCCTGATCGAAGCGAACGACGGGCCCTTCCCGAGCGCCGGGATCCCGCACGTCTTCCGCGAGATCATTTCCGCCACCCGGTCGCTCGAGGAGCGCGTGCGGGTGGCCTTCCTCGGCCCCGACGGCACCTTCAGCCACCAGGCGGCGAGCCGGCAGTTCGGTGCGCAGGTGGACCTCGTGCCGGTCGCGAACATGCGCGACGTGTTCACGCTGACCGAACGCGGAGACACCCACTTCGGCGTCGTGCCCGTCGAGAACACGATCGAAGGGCCGGTGACGGTGACCTACGACGCGCTGATCGAGACCGAGGTCACGATCTGCAGCGAGATCAAGCTCGAGATCGCGCAGCATCTGATGTCGCGCACCGGACGCGTCGAGGACATCCAGAAGGTCGCGTCGCACCCGCAGCCGCTGGCCCAGTGTCGTCGCTGGCTCGAGCAGAATCTGCACGGGATCGAGACGATCGAGACCACCAGCACCGCGGCGGCGGCCCAGCTCGCCCATGCGGACGAGAAGGTCGCTTCGATCGGCTCGGAGGTCACCGCCGAGGTCTACGACCTGCTGACGATCGCGTCGCGGATCGAGGATCAGCGCGGCAACACGACCCGATTCCTCGTCATCGGACGGGAGACGCCGGCGCCCTCGGGCCAGGACCTCACCAGCGCCGTCTTCACCGTGCGCCGCGACCAGTCCGGCGCGCTGCACGATCTGCTCGGTCCCTTCGCGAAGCACGGGGTGAACCTCACCGCCGTGCAGTCGCGCCCGATGAAGGGCAAGCCCTGGGAGTACATCTTCATCGTGGACATGGAGGGGCATCAGGACGACGAAGCCGTGGCCCGCGCCCTCGCGGAAGCCGGCGGCGTCGCCGCTTCGCACAAGGTCCTCGGTTCGTTTCCGCGCGCCCTCGAAGTGAGCTCCGGCGTCGGACGCTCGCTCGCCGTCCCGGCGAAGGAGTCCCATTCGTGAGCGTTCGTGATCTCGTGAAGCCGCACATCCGCGATCTCGCGCCCTACAAGCCCGGCAAGCCGATGGAGGAGCTCGAGCGGGAGCTGGGCATCAGCAACTCCATCAAGCTCGCGTCGAACGAGAATCCCCTCGGTCCGAGTCCGAAGGCCGTCGCCGCGATCCGCGAGGCCGCCGACCAGATCCACCGCTACCCCGACGGTGCGAGCTTCAAGCTTCGCTCCAAGCTCGCTGCGCGCCTCGGGGTCGGGGAGGACCAGCTCGTCTTCGGGACCGGCTGCGACGAGGTCCTCGAGCTGATCGCGAAGACCTTCGTCGGCCCGGGCGACGAGGTCGTCTTCCCCTGGCCCTCCTTCGCCATGTACCCGATCGTCGTGACGGGCATGGGCGGGACGAGCGTGCGCGTGCCGCTCAAGGCGGACCTCGATCACGATCTCGACGCGATGGCCGAAGCGGTCACGGACCGGACCCGCGTCGTGATGGTCTGCAACCCGAACAACCCGACCGGCGTGAGCTTCGGCGCGGAAGCCTTCGCGCGTTTCGTCTCGCGTCTGCCCGACGACGTCGTCCTGGCGATCGACGAGGCGTATTTCGAGTTCGTGCGGCGGACGGACTTTCCCGACGCGACGAAGCTGCTCGCCACGCGGCCGGCGACGATCGTGCTCCGCACCTTCTCGAAGATCTACGGGATCGCCGGAGTGCGGATCGGCTACGGGATCACGAGTCCGGAGGTCGCCAGCTATCTCGAGCGTGCGCGGCATCCCTTCAACGTGAACCTGCTCGCCGAGGCGGCGGCGGTGGCGGCGCTCGACGACGAGGAGCACCTCCGCCGGACCCTCGAGCTGAACACGACCGGGGGCGACTACCTGCGCGAGGAGCTCGGCAAGCTCGGCATCGAGACCTGGCCGACCGACTCGAATTTCGTGCTCGCCCGCGCCGGGGCGGACGTCTACGAGGCGCTGCTGCATCAGGGCGTGATCATCCGACCGATGAGCGGCTTCGGCCTGGACGACTGCGTTCGGATCTCGATCGGCCTGCCCGAGGAGAACGAGCGGCTGATCAAGGCGATCACCGAGCTTCGCGCCGCGACGGACGCCGAGGGGGACGCCGCTTGAGCAACCCTCGGCCCTTCGAACGCCTGGCCGTCCTCGGCCTGGGACTGCTCGGCGGCTCGGTCGCCGCGGCGGCGAAGGAGCGGGGCCTCGCGCGCGAGGTGATCGGTGCGGCTCGGCGATCGGCGCCCCTCGAACGGGCGCTGGCGGCGGGCATCGTCGATGCCGTCGCGCGGCCGGCGGAAGCGGTGGTCGGTGCGGACTTCGTCGTCCTCGGCACGCCGGTCGGGAGCATGCCCGCGGTGCTCTCGGACGTGCGGGACGGGCTCGCGCCCGGGGCCCTCGTCACGGACGTCGGCAGCGTGAAGGGGGCGGTCCTCGACGCGCTGCCGGGGCTGCTGCCGGAAGGGGTCGACTTCGTGGGCTCGCATCCGATGGCCGGGAGCCACCTGCGCGGGCCGGACCATGCGCGGGCCGACCTCTTCGAGGGCGCGACCTGCGTCGTGACGCCGCGGCCGGGTCAGGACGATCGCCCCGTCGAGCGGATCGCGGCGTTCTGGGCCGCGCTCGGCGCGCGCGTCGAACGCCGGTCGGCGGAGACCCATGACGAGGACGTCGCCTGGGTCAGCCACCTGCCTCATCTCGTCGCTTTCGCGTTCGCCGACGCGCTCGGCGCGGCGCCCGACCGGGTCGGGACGCTCGCGGGCGGGGGCTTCCGGGATTTCACGCGCATCGCGCAGAGCGATGCCGAGATGTGGGGCGAGATCCTGCGGCTGAACGCCAAGGCGATCTCCGGGCCCCTCGCACATTTCTCCGCGTCCCTGGCGAAGCTCGCCCGGGCGCTCGAGGAGGGCGACGCTGCGTCGCTCGAACGAACACTGTCCAAGGCGCGGGAGCGCCTCGCCGAGGTCGCCGCGAAGGCGTCGGCCGAGGGGAGGGGCGGGGAGTGATCCACCGCGCCGACCACGCCTAGCAAGCTGGGCATCAACACAGAGGGAGCCGTCGACACGGGGTCGGCGGCGATCCTCAGGAGAACCATCCAACCATGTCCGAAACAACCGAGAACACACAAGGCGCCGCAGGCGGCGCGAGCTTCGCCGAGCTCTTCGGCCAGGCCGAGAAGACCATCAAGGAAGGCGAGATCGCCGTCGGCCGGGTCCTCTCGATCGACAACGACTACATCCAGATCGACATCGGCTTCAAGTCCGAGGGAATGATCGCCGCCTGGGAGTTCATGACCGAGGAAGGCGAGATCACCGTGAGCGTCGGTGACGACGTCGAGGTCCTCGTCGAGGAAGTCGAGAACGAAGACGGCCAGCTCGTCCTCTCGAAGGAGAAGGCGGAGCGCCTCAAGGTCTGGGACGAGATCAGCGACGCCTACGACAACGAGAACCCGGTCGAAGGCACGATCGTGGCCCGCGTGAAGGGCGGCCTCAGTGTCGACATCGGCGTCAAGGCGTTCCTCCCCGGTTCGCAGGTCGACCTGCGCCCGGTCCGGAACCTCGAGGCCCTGCTCGGCGAGAAGGCGAACTTCAAGATCATCAAGTTCAACAAGCGCCGCGGCAACATCGTCGTCTCGCGCCGCGCGCTGCTCGAGACCGAGCGCAAGAAGATGCGCGAGGCGACGCTGACCACGCTGCAGGAGGGTCAGATCCTCGACGGCGTGATCAAGAACCTGACCGACTACGGCGCGTTCATCGATCTCGGCGGCATCGACGGCCTGCTCCACATCACGGACATGTCGTGGGGCCGCATCAACCACCCGAGCGAGCTGTTCCAGGTGGGCGACGAGATCAAGGTCAAGGTCCTGAAGTTCGACCAGGAAGCCGAGCGCGTCTCGCTGGGCCTCAAGCAGATCCAGCCCGACCCGTGGATCGACGCCGGAATGCGGTACCCGCTCGGCATGCGCATCCAGGGCAAGGTCGTCTCGCTGACCGACTACGGTGCGTTCATCGAGCTCGAGCCCGGTATCGAAGGTCTCGTGCACGTTTCCGAGATGTCCTGGACGAAGCGCGTCAAGCACCCGTCCAAGGTCGTCTCGATCGGGGACGAGGTGGAGGCGGTCGTCCTCGACGTCGACGAACGGGATCGCAAGATCTCCCTCGGCATGAAGCAGATCGAGGAGAATCCGTGGACGGTGATCGAAGAGCGCTACCCGGTCGGCACCGAAGTGTCTGGCCAGGTCCGCAACATCACCGACTTCGGTATCTTCGTCGGCCTCGAAGAGGGGATCGACGGTCTGGTCCACGTCTCGGACATCTCCTGGACGGAGCAGGTCAAGCATCCCTCGGATCGCTTCGAGAAGGGCGACGAGGTGAAGGCGGTCGTGCTCAAGATCGACAAGGAGAACGAGAAGTTCTCCCTGGGGATCAAGCAGCTCGAGCCGAACCCGTGGGACGACATCCTCAAGAAGTACACGGTCGGAAGCGAGATCACCGGTCCGATCACGAGCGTGACCGACTTCGGTGTCTTCGTCCGCCTCGAGGACGGGATCGACGGTCTCGTCTACAGCTCCGAGCTCGCGCCCGAGCGAATCGAGAACCCGTCGGAGCACTTCAGCGAGGGGCAGGAGGTCACTGCGCTGGTCGTCAAGGTCGACGCCCACGAGCAGAAGATCTCGCTGTCGATTCGTGCCGTGAACGACAAGGCTGAACGCGCCGCTCTCAAGGAGCTCGCGGAGCAGCAGTCGGCGACGCAGACCACCACGCTCGGTGATCTGCTGGCCGAGAAGCTCAAGGGACAGGGCGACTAGCCCACCCGAGAGTGAGGTCGGGGCGCGGCGCCCCTCCGGAAGAGCGGCGCCGCGCCTCCAGCCTCCGTCCCTGACTCTCAGGGACGCATGTCTGGGGAGACAGAATGACGAAGAGCGGTTTGATCGAAGAGGTGGCGAAGCGCACTCCGCACATCTCGAAGAAGGACACGGAAGTCGTGGTCAACACGATCTTCGACGCGATGATCGAGTCGTTGCGCGCCGGCGACCGGATCGAGATCCGGGGCTTCGGTTCCTTCCAGGTGAAGATCCGCGAGGCGCGGGACGGACGGAATCCCAAGACCGGCGAGCCCGTCCACATCTCGGCCAAGCGCACGCCCTTCTTCAAGGTGGGCAAGGAGTTGAAGGAGATGGTGGACTCGTCGCCCGCGCAGGGGGGCGGCGCCGCAGCAGCGGAGTCCACGTCGTCCGCATCGAACGCGGACGATTCGACCGCCAGCTGACCGGCTGGCGGCTTCAGGGGGGAGCGGTTTGAAGCGGAATCTGACCATCATCGCGCTGATCGTGATCATCGCGAGCGTGAACATCGTCGGCTGGATGTTCTACGCCGCGAACACCGCCATCGTGACCATCGATCTGCTCGGCATGGCCGTGATCGAGGTGACGGTCTGGAAGCTCGCGCTCTCCGCCTTTGCGCTCGGGGCGGTGATCATGCTGCTGATCGCGACCTTCCTCGGGCTACGGGGCCTCGAGCTGCGGCGCCGCTATCGCAAGACGATTCGCCGCCTCGAATCCGAGCTCCATCAGCTGCGCAGCCTCCCGCTCTCGAGTGATCCGGGCGCCGCGATCGCCGGCGAGGGCGACGCCGACCGGCTCGAGGCCGCGCCGACGCCCGAGGCCGCCGCGGGCGGACAGAGGTAGCGGCGTGGCGATCGGGAGGCGACGGACCACCGTCGATCCGCGCAAGGCGGGCTCGGTCGAAGCGGCGCTGCGGCGTGCGCTGCGAGCGGCCGTGTCCGGGGACCGGCCGAGTGCCGAGACCTGGCTCGAGCGGATCGTCGAGGCGGACAGCGCGGACCTCGACGCCTACCACGCCCTGGCGCGTCTCTATCGCGACCAGGGAGACATCGGTC
>JAUIMK010000260.1 GCA_030432735.1 bacterium | reverse complement strand
GGATGGCCGGGGCCTTGAGGCCCGCCTGCTTGGCGAGTTCGCCCACACTGATGTCGCCTTGCACCTTCACGAGTCGAGTCTGGCTCCCGGCTGCGGCCGGAGCGGGCTTCGGCGACAGCTTGTCGCGACGTCGGGCTCGCGGGTTGATCATGGGACGCTGCGCCGGCGCGGGCGCACGGCGCTGCTGGGGTCCGCGGCTCGTGATCTGGCGCGCGAACTGCTCCTGCTCCTGCAGGTTCACGACCTCACGAACACGCTTGCGCTGCTTGCCCTTCTTGTCGGCGCCCGCGCCAGCGTCACCGGGGGCCGAGCCGGGGCGCGTCTCGCGAGCCGGGCCGGTCGGCGCCGAGGCGGGACCCGTCGGGGCGGATGCGGGCCCGGGCGGCGCCGCCGGAGGCACCTCGGGCGCGATCGCAGCCGCTTCCTCTTCGGCAGCCACCGGCTCGGGCGTTCCTTCGAGGCCCTCGCCGGCCGGCTCCGCGATCCCCTCGCCTGCGTCCGCGGCGATGGGCTCCGGAACGGCTTCCGGGGCGGCCTCTTCCTCCGCAGCGACCTCGGGGGTCGGCTCCGGCGTCGGCTCCGGCTCCGGCTCGGGAGCCTTCTTGCGGCGACGCCGGACGACGGTCGTGCCTGCCTTGCCCTCGAGTCGACGCTCGTCGACGTTCTTCTTCGACTTCGCGCCGCCGCCGAGCTTCTCGCGAAGCAGCTCGACCTGCGCCTCGTCGAGGGAGGCCATCGCGTTCTTGAGCTCGACGCCGTGGTTGCCGGCCTGTTCGACGAACTCGTTGCGCTCGATGCCGAGCTCTTCGGCGAGCTTGTATGCCCTGATCTTTGCCATCGGTTCCCGCTGGTTCCGGGGCCGCCTTCCTGGCGGATCCCCCTTCGACTCCGTCCCCTTCGTTTCGGAGGTTCGAGAGTCGGTCGTAGATTGTCTATCCGGTCATTGGACCGTTCCCGTGTGTTTCCGCGCACGATCTCGCGTCATCGGATCGTCGCCCTCAGTCTTCGGCCCGTGTCGCGGCCGGACCCGACGGCGGCGTGCGCGGCTCGCCGTCCGGCGGCCCCGCTGCGGCCGCCGCCTCGGACTCGGCTCGCTGGCGCTCCATCTCCTCGGCCTCGCGCTGGGCCCGCGCCTCGTCCTCCGCCGCCTTGACCGAGACCAGCTCGGCCGCCTTGGCCTTGATCGAAGCCGCGCCCTCCTCGTCGATGCCCGGCAGCTGGGTCAGCAGCTCGACCGCGCACTCGGAGAGATCCTCGAGGGAGGTGATGCCCTGCTGGAGCAGGAGCTCCGCCTCCGGCTCGCCGCAGCCTTCGACCGCCGCGACCGCGCGCGCGAGCCACTCCGCGATCTCGCGCATCTTGGTCTCGCTCTTGATGTCGATCTTCCAGCCCGTGAGCTGGACCGCGAGACGGACGTTCTGACCGCGTCGGCCGATCGCCAGCGAGAGCTGGTCGTCGGGCACGATCACGTCCATCGCCTGCTGGGCCTCGTCGATGATCACCTTCGAGACCGCGGCCGGCGACAGCGCGCTGCACACGTAGCGGGCGGGATCGGCGCTCCACGGCACGATGTCGATCCGCTCGCCGCGCAGCTCCTGGACGACCGCCTGCACGCGGCTGCCCTTCATGCCGACGCAGGCGCCGACCGGATCGACGTCCCCGTCCCGCGAGACGACGGCGATCTTCGAACGACCGCCGGGTTCTCGCGCGGCGGACTCGATCGAGACGATCTTCTCGTACATCTCCGGCACTTCCTGCTCGAAGAGCTTGACGAGGAACTCGATGTTCGCGCGGGAGAGCACGATCTGCGGGCCCTTCGCGACCTTGTTCACCTCGACGACGTACGCGCGCACGCGGTCGCCCGGTCGATAGCTCTCGCGCGGGACCTGCTCCTTCGGCGGGATCACCGCCTCGGCCCGGCCGAGGTCGACGATGATCGCGCCCTTCTCGAAGCGCCGGACGATGCCGTTCACGACCTCGCCCTGACGATCCTGGTACTCGTCGAAGGTGTTGTCGCGCTCGGCGTCGCGGATCTTCTGGATGATGACCTGCTTCGCGGCCTGGGCGAGGATGCGGCCGAAGTCCGTCGTATCGAGCTTCACGCCGATCTCGTCGCCGACCTCGACGTCCGGGTCGTAGTCGCGGCGGGCTTCGGCGATCAGGATCTGGCTGTCGGCGTCGGTGATCTCCTCGACCACCTCGCGGAACTCGAAGAGCTCGACCTCACCGATCTCGTCGTTGTAACGGGACTCGATCTCCTTCTCCAGGCCGAAGCGCTTGCGCGCGGCCTGGAGCATGGCCTCTTCGAGGGCGCTCGTGATTTCGCCGCCGTCGATCCCCTTGTCCTTGGCGATCTGATCGATTTCCCGCTTGAGATTCTGCCCAATCATGATTTCTCCACCGGGCGCCTGGCCCGTCCCGAACGCTTCTTCCGCTTGTCGTGCGTGTTTCGCGGGCCCTGCTTCCCGCCGCCCTGCTTGCCGAAGTCCTCGCTCGTGAACTCGTAGATCGTGTTGGCCTTCTCGACCTCGTCGAAGGGAATCGCGAACGACTCGCCGTCGACTTCCACCTGGAGGACGGCCGGCTCGCTCTTCTCGTCCATCGCGAGCAACCGTCCCTTGAATCGCTTGCGCCCCTCGAAGGGACGCCTCGTCCGCAGCCTGACCTGCTGTCCCACCGCCGCGACGAAATCCTTTTCGCGTCCGAGCGATCGATCGAGTCCGGGGGACGAGACCTCGAGCTGGTACGCTCCGGTCATCGCATCCGCCGCGTCGAGCAACGTCTCGACTTCCCGTGAGATCGCGACGCACCGCTCGATCGGCACGCGCCCGTCGGCTTCCGGGGAGTCCACGATGATCCGCAGCAGCCCCTGCCCTCGGTTGCGGGCCACCTCCACGTCGACCAGCTCGCAGCCATGCTCGTCCACGACCGGCTCGATCATCGCGCGCAGCTCCTCCGGGATGTCCCGATAGATCGCTTCCTCCCTCCTGAAGATCCCGACCCCGCCGGCACTTCCTCCGACGCGGCCTCCATTCCATCCGACTCGTCCGGCCTGTTCGACCGCTTTTTGCATCGATCCGCGTAAACCCGGGCTCCAAAAAAGAAAAAAAGCGGACGAAACGCCCACTTTCCCGGTTGGTTCCCACCGATCCACCCACGACCCGACCGCCTCGCGGCAGCCGTTCGGGGCGGATCGATCGACCCGAAAAGCTCTCGCTCCCGGGGCGCAGAACGCCATGAGAGCCCGCGCAAATTATAGGAAGGCGGGCCGAATGGCAAATTCACTCGATTCCCGGCGGCGAATCCCCGCAGGGATTCGTGGCTTCCCGGTGCTCAGCCGGTCTCGAGGACCCCGGTGAGATCCGCCACCCGGGCGAATCCATGGTCGGCCGCGTACTGCGCGATGCCCCGGGCGATCCGCTCCGCCGCTCCGGGATCGAGGTAGTTCAGCGTCCCGACCTGGACCGCCGACGCGCCGCAGAGCAGGAACTTGACCGCGTCCTCGGCACTCGTGATCCCGCCGATTCCGCAGAGCGGGATGCGCACCGCCTGCGCCACCTGCCAGACCATGCGCAGCGCGATCGGCCGGATGGCCGGACCGCTCAGCCCGCCCAGGACGTTCGAGAGGATCGGGCGCCGCTTCTCCACGTCGACCTCCATCGCCTGCACCGCGTTGATCAGCGAGATCCCGTCGGCGCCCTCGTCCTCGCAGACCTTCGCCATGTCGGCGATCCGCGTGACGTTCGGCGAGAGCTTCACCAGCAGCGGGCCCTCGGTCGCCGCGCGGACCGTTCGGACGAGCTCGCCGAGCAGCTTCGGGTCCTGACCGAACTCGATGCCCCCGGCCTTCACGTGCGGGCAGGAGGCGTTGATTTCGATGCCTGCGATTCGAGGGTGCGGCGACACCCGGGCCGCGAGCTCGGCGTACTGCTCCGGCGCGGTCCCGAAGGCGCTCGCGATCACGACGACCGCCGGCGGCAAGGCGGGCAGCTTCTCCTCGAGGAAGGCCTTCACGCCGACGTTCTCGATGCTGATGGCGTTGAGCATGCCGCTCGGGGTCTCGCCGATGCGCGGCGGCGGATTGCCGAAGCGGGGCTCGAGGGTCAGGCTCTTCGCGACGAAGCCGCCGATCTTCTCGAGGTCGAGGAAGGGCGCGAACTCCGTCCCGTAGCCGAAGGTCCCGCTCGCCGTGAGGACGGCGTTGCGCAGCGGGATTCCCGCGAGCTCGACGCGCTCGTCGACGTCCGCGACCTCCACGGGGCTCACGGCAGCCCCTCCCAGGCGATCTCCCGCGCGTCGAAGACGGGTCCCGCCTTGCAGACGAGGGAGAAGCCCCCTTCGGCGCGGGGCGCGGCGCAGCCCAGGCAGACCCCGAAGCCGCAGGCCATCGGGTTCTCGAGCGAGACCAGGCAGCGCGCCCCGACCTCGTCCGCGAGCTCGGCGCAGGCGCGCATCATCGGCGTCGGTCCGACCGCGAAGACCGTCGCGCTCGCCCCCGCCGACGCGAGCCGCTCGCGGAGCGACACCGTCACGAAGCCCTCGACCCCGACGCTGCCGTCCTCGGTCGCACAGAGCAGCTCGACGCCCTCCTCCGCCAGAGCCGCGAAGTCCGCGCGCCCGATCAGGTCCTGCTCCCCGCGCGCCCCCAGCATCACCACCGTCTCGCGGCCCGCCGCGGCGAGCCCCCGCGCGAGGCCGTAGAGCGAGGCGATCCCCGTTCCGCCGCCGGCGAGGAGCGCCGGCCCCTCGCCCGCCTCGACCGGGAACCCCTGGCCGAGCGGACCGACGATCGAGACCGTTTCGCCCTCGACGGCTTCGGAGAGCAGCGTCGTCCCGCGACCGACGACGCGGTACAGCAGCTCGACGTCCCGCGCGGTCCCGCCGCCCGGCCCCTCCTCGGGGAGCTCGCGGTAGACCGCCATCGGCCGCGGCAGCAGCGGATCGCGCCGCGGGACGCCCGACTCGGCGCCGGCGCCGACCATCACGAACTGCCCCGGCCACGCACCGGGCCAGCCCTCCACGCGCAGCCGGAGCTTGCGCCCGTGGCCGTCCACGACGTTGGAGACGACAGTGCCGCGACCACGAATCGGAGGATGAGCAGCGGGAACGCTGGCGAGTGTCGACCCGTTCGCGCTCAATCCCGTCTCCGTTCGCCGCGGCCCGAGCCCGCCTCCGCGTCCTCCGCGGTCCAGCTGAGCAGCAGGGCATCTTCGCCGTCGGGGTAATAGCGTGCCCGCCGACCGACGACCACGAATCCGACCGCCGAATAGAGCCCGAGCGCGGCCGCGTTGCCCGCCGCGAGCTCGAGCCGGAACTCGGTGACCCCGTCTCCCCGCTCCGCCGCGAGCAGCGCCTCGAGGAGGGTGCGACCGACGCCCGCGCGACGGCATTCCGGGGCGACGGCGACCAGATCGATCTCGACCAGGTCCCGGTCGACCCGGCGCCCGAGCGTGAACCCGATCAAGCCGCCGTCCCGATCCTCCTGGCACACGAGGCAGGCGCGCGGGGAAGCCAGCGCCTCGCCGATCTGTCCGACGCTCCAGGGATGGTCCATCGAACGGGCCACGAGCGCGGCCACCGCGCCGGCGATCGCGTCTTCTTCCCCTCGCCCGTTCCGCTCGGCCGCCCCGTCGTCCAACCGCTCTCCCACCCGCGCCTCGGGACCGGATCCCCCCGGATCCCCACGCGAATTCCGTCGTCAAGCGCTGCGCCGAACGGGCCGATAGATACGTCCGGAGAACCCCCGATCCGCCCTACGAGAGGCAACGTTGGCCACCGGTCTCGACGCGCAACAGAAGATCTTCAAGACCCACCCCGACGACCGTCGGGCCTTCGAAGCGCTCGAGGAGCACTACTTCCTCGAGGGCGACTGGGACGCGCTCGTCGAACTGTACCGCGCGCGTATCGCGGCGCCGTCGATCACCGACGACGTCTCCCAGAAGAGCCCCCTGCTCTTCCGCCTGGGCCAGATCCTCGAGGAGCGCGTCCTCGACCTCGACGCCGCGGCCGAGACCTACTGGGACCTCGCGCGCCTCGACCCGACGAACCGTCCCGCCCTGCGACAGCTGCGCGGCATGCACGAACGGCGCGCCCAGTGGGACATGGTCCTGCAGATCGCGGAGCTCGAGAGCCAGACCACGATGCCGCCCTACGAGCGCGCGGCCTTCGAAGCGGAGCTCGGGCGGACCTGGAAGGCGCACCTCGGTGAGCCGGACGAGGCCCGGGCCGCCTTCGAGCGCGCCCTGGACGCGGATCCGGATTTTCCCGCCGCCCTCGAAGGGCTCGCGGCGCTCCATCAGGAAGCGGGCCGCCTGCGCGAGGCCGCGACCATCCTCGAGCGACTCACCGATCGACTGCGCGGCCCCGAGCGTGCGCCCGTCTGGATCGCCCTCGGCACGCTCCTCGCCGGCCCCCTCGACGAACGCTCACGCGCCCGGCGCTGCTTCCAGTCGGCCCTCGAGGACGACCCGTTCCAGGCGCCGGCCGTCGAGTGGTCGCTGCTCCTCGCGACCGAAGCCGAGGACTGGAGCGCGGTCTCGGAGCTCCTCGAGAGCCGCTTCGACCTCGCCAGCGGCGCCCGCGCCCGCGCGGCGATCGCCGTCGAAGCGAGTCAGATCCAGCTGAACCATCTCGGCTCCCCCGCGCGGGCCCGCGCCTGGGTCGACCGTGCGATGGAGCTGCATGCCGAGGATCCCTCGGTCCTGCTCGCCGCCTGCGACGTCGACCGCGCGGACGACGACCGGGACGCGCTGCTCGCGAACCTCGACCGGCTGATCGTCGCGGCCGGACGCCACACGCCCCAGTCGGCGCTGATCGAAGC
>JAUIMK010000259.1 GCA_030432735.1 bacterium | reverse complement strand
CGCAGGGTCCGCCCGACGGCATCCTGCTCGTCCTTCGCCATCGCGAGGAGCAGGTGCTCGGTCGAGACGTACTCGTCGCCCATCGCGTCCGCTTCGTCGAAGGCGGCCTGGAGGATGCGCGATGCCGCCTGCCCCATCTGGGGCTGGGCACCGCCGGTCACCTTGGGCTGCTGCTCGAGCAGCCGCTCCGCCTCGCCCGCGAGGGCGTCGACCGAGACCCCGAGCTTCTGCAGGACCGGGACGGTGCTGCCTTCCGGCTGCCCGAGGAGCGCGACCAGCAGGTGGGTCGGTTCGAGGGTCTGGTGCCCCCGCGCCGTGCACTGGCTCTGCGCTTCCTGGAGCGCCTCCTGGCTCTTGATCGTCAGCTTGTCGAAGCGCATCGGGCGCACCTCCTCGCGGTCCTTGGTCGGGGTTCGCGGGGGGAGATGTGCGCAGTCGGCGGCGTGTCAAGCCGGAACGTGGAATTCGGCCGCGTCGACGCGGCGACGACGTCCCGATCGGGCGCCCTAGAGCTCGAACTGGAGCGAGGCGCGGTCCTTCAGGACCGGCGTCAGCCGCTCCTTGATGAAGGCGACGTGGTCCGGGTGCTCCGCGTAGGCGCGGAAGTCGGCCGGCGTCTCGAAATCCGCCACGACCGCGAAGTCCCAGGTCCCGTCCCGCAGCCCCAGGTCGGCGCCGTAGGTGTAGGCGGAGATCTCGTCGATCGTCTGGGCGAGGAGGAAGAGCCCCTCTTCGAGGTGGGCGACGGTGCCCGCGGGCGCGTCGTCCTCGAGCGTGAACATCGCGATGTGTCGGATCATGGGTCCATCCTCAGCAGGAACAGCAGGTACGAATGATCGCCGACCCCCCGGGCCGGTCGCGCGACCGCGCCTAACGGCCGATCTTGCGGTGCTTGAAGGCCTGGCTCTTCGCCCCGCCCTTTTCCGCCCAGCGCTTCTCGCGCTGCTCGACGTAGAAATCCCAGGAGCCGCTGCAGAACTCGACCTCGGCGTCCCCCTCGAAGCCCAGGATGTGGGTCGCGACCCGGTCGAGGAAGAAGCGGTCATGGGTGATCACGATCGCGCAGCCCGGATAGGCGGAGATCGCGTCCTCGAGCACGCGCAGGGTCATCAGGTCGAGGTCGTTCGTCGGCTCGTCGAGGATGATGAAGTTGGACGGCTTGCGGAGCATCTTCGCGAGCTGGAGCCGGTTGCGCTCCCCGCCCGAGAGGCGGCCGACCTCGGTCTGCTGGATCGAGCCGCTGAAGAGGAAGCGAGCGAGATAGTGTCGGACGGACAGCGTCTTGTCGCCGTACTCGATCACGTCCGAGCCGTCGGCGACCTCGTCGTAGACGGTCAGATCGTCGCGGAGCGTCTGCCGCGTCTGGTCGACGTAGCAGAAGTTCGTCGTCTCCCCGATCTCGATCGTGCCCTCGTCCGGCTGCTCGCGGCCGACGATCATGTTCACGAGGGTCGTCTTGCCGAGGCCGTTGGCGCCCGTGATGCCGACGATCGCGCCGGGGGGCATGTCGAAGTCGAAGCCGTCGAGGAGGACCTTGTCGCCGTAGGCCTTCTTCACGCCGCGCATCGACACGACCTTGCTCCCGAGGCGCGGACCGAAGGGAATCCGCAGGTCGAGCTCCTCGGCGGGCTGGATCCGGCTGGCCTTCTCGACGAGGTCGTCGTACGCGGCGATGCGGGCCTTCGACTTCGTCCGGCGCGCGGCCGGCGTCGAGCGGATCCACTCGAGCTCCCGGGCCACGGCCTTCAGCAGGTTCGCGTCGGTCCGGTCCTGGATCTCCTGCTGCTTCTCCTTCGCCTCGAGGAAGTCGGAGTAGTTGCCTTCGTAGGAGCGGATCTCGCCGTGGTAGACCTCGAGCATGCGGTTCGCGACGCGGTCGAGGAAGTAGCGGTCATGGGTAACGAGGGCGTAGGTCCCGGAATAGCCCGCCAGGAAGTTCTCGAGCCAGGCGACGGTGTCGGCGTCGAGGTGGTTCGTCGGCTCGTCGAGGATCAGGACGTCGGGGTGCGCCAGGAGCTCCTTGCAGAGCGAGACGCGGCGGCGCTCGCCGCCGGAGAGCGACGCGATGTCCCGGTCGCCGGGCGGCAGGCGAAGCGCGTCCATCGCGGCCTCGATTCGCGCGTCGAGGGCGGCGGGGTCCATCGCGTCCATCGCCTCGAGCTGCCCCTGGACCTCGCCCTGCTCCTCGAGGAGCGCGTCCATCCGATCCTGGTCTTCCATGACCGCGGGATCTTCCCACGCCTTCAGGATCTCGTCGTAGCGCGCGAGCAGGCCGCGGACCTCGCCGACGGCCTCTTCGACGTTCTCGCGCACCGTCTTGTCGAAGTCGAGCTCCGGCTCCTGGGACACGTACCCGACGGTGGCGCCCTTCGCGATATGGAAGTCGCCCTCGTACTCCGAATCGCGACCGGCGAGGATCTTCATCAACGTCGACTTGCCGACGCCGTTCACGCCGAGGACGCCGACGCGATCGCCGGGCATCAGGCTGAAGGAAGCGCCCTTCAGGATCTGCCGATCGCCGAAGCGACGTCCGAGGTCCTTCGCGATCAGGATCGGCTGGCCGGGATTGAGTCCCTTCATCTCTGGTCCTTCCTTCCGCGGCTCAGCCGAGAGCGGCTTCGATCTCTCGCTTCACCTCGGCCGAGCAGGGCTCGGTCGGCGGCGCGAATCGGGCGACGACCCGGCCGTCCCGGTCGACGAGGAACTTCGCGAAGTTCCACGCGACGTCTCCGGCCCCGTCGGGCTTCGTGTCCTCGGCGGTGAGCCAGCGGTAGAGCGGATCCGCACCGTCCCCGTTCACCTCGACCTTCGCGAACATCGGGAATCGCACGCCGTAGTTCGTCTCGCAGAACGTCGCGATCTCCCCCTCGCTCCCGGGCTCCTGCGACCCGAACTGGTTGCACGGAAAGCCCAGCACCTCGAGGCCACGGTCGCGGTACTCGTCGTAGAGGCGCTGGAGGCCGTCGTACTGCGGCGTGAGGCCGCACTGCGACGCGACGTTCACGACGAGGCAGACCTTGCCGGCGAAGGAAGAGAGGTCGCAGTCGTCGCCTCGAATCGTCTTGGCGGAGAAATCGTGGAGCGTGCTCATGAGGGTTTCCTGATCGGGTGCGAGTACGTAGAAGAGAATGCGGAGATCGTGCCCCTGCGCCCCTGGACCGACGCCGTTCCGGCGTCGGCGGGAGCGCCTTCGGCCGCCGAGCTTCGCTCAGCGAGAAAGCGCGCGATGCACGATCTCGTAGACGTCCTTCGAGAGTTCCCCGCGTTGGGCGATCCGCTCGAGCTGCGCCTGGATCCTCGCCTGCCGCTCGTCGTCGTAGCGACGCCAGTCGTTGAAGATCGAGGCCATCCGGGAGGCGACCTGCGGGTTCGAGGCGTCGAGGGCCAGGACGTTGTCCGCGAGGAACACGTAGCCCTCCCCCGAGCCGTCGTGGAAGCGTACCTGATTCCCGGAGCAGAAGGCACCGACCAGCGAGCGCACGCGGTTCGGGTTCGTCATCGAGAAGTCCGGGTGTTCCGCGAGCTCGCGCACCCGGGCCAGCGTATCCGTGCGGGTCGACGTCGCCTGGATCGAGAACCACTTGTCGAGAACGAGCGGATCCCCCTTCCAGCGGTCGTAGAAGGCGGCGATCACGTCGTCCCGTCGCGCGTGCTCCCGGTCCGCGAGGACCACGAACGCCGCCTGAGCGTCGGTCATGTTGTCGGCGGACGCGTACTGACGCCAGGCGGCTTCGATCGCGCCCTCGTCCCCGGTCGCCACCCGCATGCGCAGGAGCACGTTGCGCAGCCGACGCCGGTCGATCTCGGCCTTCTCGTGCGCGTAGGGACCGGTCGGCGCCAGCGCCTCCCAGGCGGCCTCGATGGCTTCGCGATGATCCACGGCCAGCGCTTCGACCATCGCCTCCCGGGCCGCGTGGATCGCGTCCGGCCGGATCACCGACATCTCCTGGGCGATCACGCGCTCGGCGGGCAGCACGAGCGCCTGCGCCCGAAGCGAGCCGTCGAGGCCCTCGTCGGCGAGGACGCGCCCCCAGGCCTCCGAGAACTCGGGATCGAGAGGCGACGCCTCCCCGGCGTGGACCCGCTCCGCCGCCTCCACGAGCAGCTCGAGGGCGAGCTGCTGCCCGGCGTCCCAGCGATTGAAGGGGTCCTCGTCGTGGGCCATCTGCAGCGCGAAGGCCGCCTTGCTCCGCTTCATCTCCAGCTTGACCGGCGCCGAGAAGCCGCGCAGCAACGAGGGCACCGGCTCCTCGGAGAGCCCCGTGAACACGAAGGTCTGCTCCGCCTCGGTGAGCTCGAGGACGCGCTCGGTCTCGCCTCCGCCCTCCTCGCCGGCGAGCACCACCGGCAGCGCCCGGCCGTCCGCGCCGAGCAGGCCGACCCGGACGGGCATGTGGAGCGGGCGGCGATCCGCGGCGCCCGCGATCTCGAAGGCGGTCTCCGGGTAGTCCTGCGAGAGCGTGAGCCGATACGTGCCGGTGGCCGCGTCGAACTCGCCCCGCGCGCGAAGGCGCGGTGTTCCCGCCTGCAGATACCAGCGTTCGAACTGCGTGAGGTCCCGGCCGGTCGCGTCGGCCATCGCGAAGCGGAAATCGTCGCAGGTGACGGCCTGCCCGTCGTGGCGATCGAAGTAGAGATCCATTCCCTTCCGGAAGCCGTCGCGCCCGAGCAGCGTGTCGTACATCCGGATGATCTCGCTGCCCTTCTCGTAGACCGTCGCCGTGTAGAAGTTGTCCATCGAGATGTAGGACTCGGGCCGGATCGGGTGCGCCATCGGTCCTTCGTCTTCCGGGAACTGCCGGGCGCGCAGCTGTTTCACGTTCGCGATGCGATTGACCGCTTCGCTCGTCATGTCCTCGCTGAAGCGCTGATCGCGGAAGACGGTGAGCCCCTCCTTGAGGGTCAGCTGGAACCAGTCACGGCAGGTCACGCGATTGCCGGTCCAGTTGTGGAAGTACTCGTGGGCGATCACGCCCTCGATCGCCTCGTAGTCGTCGTCGGTCGCGGTCTCGGGGAGCGCGAGGACGTACTTCGAGTTGAAGACGTTGAGGCCCTTGTTCTCCATGGCGCCCATGTTGAAGTCACCGACCGCGACGATCATGTAGATGTCGAGGTCGTACTCCAGCCCGAACTCGTCCTCGTCCCACTTCATGGCGCGCTGCAGGCTGCGGAGCGCGTGCTCGCACTGGTCGATGTTCTGGGGCTCGACCCAGAACTCGAGCTTGACCTCGCGCCCGGAGGCGGTCGTGTACGTCCCTTCGTGGCAGCGGAGATTCCCCGCGACCAGCGCGAAGAGGTAGCTGGGCTTCGGAAAGGGGTCCTCCCAGCGGACGCGATGTCGACCGTTTCCGAGGTCTTCCTCCGCCGTGCGGTTGCCGTTCGAGAGGAGCACGGGATAGCGCTCCCGATCCGCTTCGATCGAGACCGTGTAGCGGGCCATCACGTCGGGACGATCCAGGAAATACGTGATGCGCCGGAAGCCCATCGCCTCGCACTGCGTGCAGAAGTTCCCGCTCGACTTGTAGAGCCCGGAGAGCGCCGTGTTCGACTCGGGGTGGATCGCGACGAGCGTGCGGAGCTCGAAGCGCTTCGGCGGCGAGTGGATCGTCAGCCGATCCCCTTCGACCTGATAGGCGGATTCCGGCAGGACCTCGCCGTCGATCGCGAGCTCGCGCAGCTCGAGGGACTCGCCGTCGAGCACGAGGGGCGGCGCCTCTGCCGGCGGTGCGTCCTCCCTCCGACGCACCGACAACCGCGCCTCGACCGTCGTCTCGTCCTCGCCGAGATCGAAAGCCAGGTCGACGGTGTCGATCAGGTAATCCGGAACGCGGTAGCTGCTTCGCAGCACCGCCTCGGGCTTGCTGCCACTCGACCCAGAGCTCATCCGGGATCCCCCCAAGGTTGCGCGCGCACAGTAGAAATTGGCGATGGTGGGTGCAAGACAGTAGCTTGCGCCGACGCGCGAAAGGGGGCTCGCAAGGCATGATCGAGGACCGTCGGACCGAACGTGCCCAGCCCGCGTGGTCCGGAGCGCTGCTCGCCGCGCTCCTCGTTCTGATCGCCAGCGTCCTCGGCTGTGCCTCGGGCGGCACTCCCTTCTCCGATTTCGACGGCCCACCGCTCCGGGTCGGCGTCTCGCCCGACTACCCGCCGGTCATCTTCGAACGCGACGGCACGATCCTCGGCATCGAAGCCGACCTCGCCCGCCGCGCCGGACAGGCATTGAAGCGCCCCGTCGAGTTCGTCCGCATCCCCTTCCCCGAGCTGATCGACGCCCTCGAGGCGGGCGAGATCGACGTCGTGATGAGTGGGCTCTCGATCACCCCGGAGCGCGCCGAGCGCGTGCAGTTCACGCGGCCCTACATGGAGGTGGGGCAGCTCTCGATGATCCGCAAGCGGGACATCGCGCGCTTCGGCCGCCCGAACGCGATCCGCCGCGCCGGGGCGCGGGTCGGCTACGAACGGGCGACGACCGGCGAACGCTTCGTCGCGGAAGCCCTCCCCTTCGCCGAGAGCTTCGCCTTCGACTCCGTCGAGGCGGGACTCCGCAGTCTCCGCGCCGACCGCATCGACTTCTTCGTCCACGATGCCCCGACGATCTGGCAGCTCGCCGGCGGCCTCGACCACCGCGACCTCATCGGACTCTACCGCCCCTTGACCGAAGAGGAGCTCGCCTGGGCGGTCCGACGCGACGACCCGCAGCTGCGCGCCGTGCTCGACGCGACCCTCGCCCACTGGCAGCGCGAGGGCTTGATCGAACCGATCGTCCAGCGCTGGATCCCGGTCCGGGTGATCCGTTAGGCGAAGCCGCCGTCGGCGTCCGGCGAG
>JAUIMK010000258.1 GCA_030432735.1 bacterium | reverse complement strand
CTCCGGGTGCGTCAGGATCGTCAGCCGGTTCGCCTTGATCCCGCGCACGACGATGGGCCCCACGTCTTCCGGCGCCATCGCCTGCGCGGTCATCTCGCTGGGCATCGGCGGAGGCTCCTCGCTCGGCCCCCCGAACCGGTCCGGACGATTGCGCGCCGACGTCCGCGAGAGATCCGTGGCGATCAGTCCCGGGCAGAGGACGGAGACGCCGATGCCCTCGCTCGCCAGCTCGCCGCGCAGGATCTCGCTGTAGCCGTTGCAGGCGTATTTCGAGGCGGTGTAGATGCCGACCTCGAGGTCGTGGATCGCGACGAGGCCCGCGGTGGAGGACGTGTTCACGATGTGGCCCCCGCGGCCGTGGGTCCGCATCTGCGGGAGGAAGGCCTGGACGCAGTTCACGATCCCGAAGAGGTTCACCTCGAAGACGAAACGCCAGTCGGCCTCGCGCTTGCTGGTGATCGGACCCTGCGGCACGACGACGCCGGCATTGTTCGACAGCACGTGGACGGGACCGAGGAGATGGGTCACTTCGCGTGCCGCGGCGTTCAGGTAGTCGGTGTTGGTCACGTCCGCGCGAAGCCCGACGGCGCGGACGTCGAAGGCGCGAAGCTCCTCCGCGACGGACTCTGCGGCCGCCTGCTCGATGTCGAGGACCGCGACGTCCATGCCTTCGCGCGCGAGGGCGAGGGCGATTCCGCGGCCGATGCCCTGGCCGCCTCCGACGACGACGGCGTTCTTTCCTGCGAGATCCTGCATCGAGACTCCCTGGTGGCACCCGTTCCCGGCGCGCGATCATCGCGCCTCGATTCCGCGCGGGCAACACGCGAGCCGAACTTCCGGCGGGGCTGGAAATGCCCGGAAAGAATGGGGTAGTCTCGAAAGGCTTCCGGACACCGGAGGCGTTGACTCGGATTCGAATGCGGGTCGCGTCCCTCGACGGGGCCGCCCAGGAGAGAACACATGAAGGCTGTTGTGGACTACGACCTCTGCGAGGCGAACGCGCTGTGCATGGAGGCCTGTCCCGAAGTGTTCCGCGTGGAGGAAGACGACACGCTGACCGTCCTGATGGAGGAGATCCCGGAGGAGCTCCGCGCCAAGATGCAGGACGCCGAGCGGCTCTGCCCGCGTCAGGCGATCCGCATCGAGGGCTGAGCAGCCTTCTTCGTCGATGCCGAGGGCGTCGACGAGCGTGCGGCGTTGCGCGCGGGGCAGCAGCCTGCGTCGGTAGGGCTGGCAGGGATCTGCCGGTCTCGATGCGACTGGGCGAAGCGCCGCAACGGGCACCGATGAACGTGCCGGCGGCGTGCGGACGAGGTCCCGCGTCGATCGCGGCCGCGACGACGATGAGCACGAAGATGACGACGAGGGCGCACGATTCTGATCGTGCGCCCTCGTCGCGTTTCGCGGGCCCCCGGGAGCGGCGTCGCTCGGGTCAGCCGATCAGCGCCTGGCCGCCGTCGAGCGCGATCGACTGCCCGTTCACGTAGGCGCAGGCGTCGCTGCAGAGCGTGACCACGAAGCGGCCGATGTCTTCTTCGAGCTCACCGACGCGCCGCATCGGAATCGTCTGGAAGAAGGCTTCGGCTTCCTCCGGCGCGTTCTCGATCCAGCCGGCGAGGCCCGGACTCGCGGCGAGCGGCAGGATCACGTTGGTCCGGATACCGTCGACCGCCCACTCGCAGGCCGCCGCGCGCGTGAGGCTCCGCACGGCTTCCTTGACCGCCGCATAACACCCGTAGTTGGACATGTCCCAGCGCTTCCCGGCGGCGGTGCCGAGGTTCACGATCGATCCGCCGCCGGCCAGGTGGGGGCGGCAGAGCTTCATCAGGCGGAAGGTCGCGAGGGGGCCGCTCTCCCAGCCGGCGGTGAAGGCCTCGTCCGTCACGCCGTCGAGGGGGCCGAGCGGCACCTCCTGGGCGTTGTTCACGAGGATGTCGATCGTGCCGAGCGCGGCGACCACGTCGTCGACCATCCTGGCGAGGGAACCCTCGTCCTTCACGTCGCAGGGGAAGGGCTTGGCGCGGCCGCCACGCTCCTCGATCTGCTTGCAGGTGTCGTCGAGCTTCGAGGCCGTGCGGCCGCTGACCGCGATCACGGCGCCCTCGGCGGCGAGTGCGAAGGCGATGCCCTGGCCGACGCCCTGTCCGGCGCCGGTGATCAGCGCGACCTTTCCGTCCAATTGACCCATTTCGTTCTCCTGTCGTCGATCGATTCTCGTCGATCGGGTTCGTTCAGTCCTGGCCGAGCGTTTCGCAGGCGGCGGCGAGGCCGCGTTCGCCTTCGCGCGTCTGGACGCCGCGATCGAGGAAGCGTCGCATGCGCGGGACCCGCTCGGATCTCGGGTCGCCCATCAGGGCGTCGAAGGTGTGCTGTTCGGTGAGCAGGTCGCGCTCGATCCCGTCGTCGGCGATCGTCTGGATCGTTCGCTTGGTCTCGCGAAGCGTATGCGCGGGGAAGCTCGCGATCCGGCGCGCGAGGCGATCGACGAAGGGGCCGAGCTCGTCGGCGGGAAGGGCGCGGTTGATCCACCCGTAGCCCTCCGCTTCGCGCGCCGAGAAGTCGTCCCCGCCCAGGATGATCTCGGCGGCCCGCGCGCGGCCGACCATGCGAGTGAGACGGGCCGTGCCGCCGGCGCCGGGCAGGATGCCGAGGGGGACCTCCGGCTGCGCGAAGACGGCGCGGTCGAGGGCGGCGAAGCGCATGTCGCAGGCGAGACACACTTCGCTGCCGCCGCCCCGGGCGTAGCCCTCGATCCGGGCGATCGTGATCTGGGGGAGCCGGCGCCACCGCTCGAGGATCTGGTGGGTGAAGGGCAGCGTCTCCGCGCGCGGCGTCGGCTCCGCGGGTACCTGCGCGATCACTTCGACGTCGCCGTGGGCGATGAAGAAGTCCGGATCCGCGCTCGAGAGCACGACCACGCGGCTCTCGTCGTCCTGCTCGAGGCGTTCCACGGTCTGGAAGAGGGCGCCCATCAGCTCCGCCCCGAGCAGGTTCATCGGCGGGTGGTCCAGGACGACGCGGGCGATGCCGGCCTCGGCTTCGATTCGGATCGGGGAGGCGGGCTCGCTCATCGGTTCTCCAGGGCGTTTCGGGAACGGGAGCGCGCATTCTAGTGGGCGCAGGAGACGGAACAACCGCGGTCGGGGGGCGGGGAGAGGGCCTTTGGCCGCGCCGCGGGACAGGGATCCGGTGGCCGTAAACGACGGGATTCCGGCGGCTTTTGGTCCGAACCGGCTCAGGGACGCGTAGCTCGTGCGCAGGGCTCAAGCTATCTACGCGAATTTCCGATGGATCTCGGGACGGCCAATGTCTGGCCAGGAGAACGCCGTGCTCGACCGATCTCGTTTCCTCCTCTTCGTGGGCCTGCTGCTGGCGGTGCTGACCGGCGCCGGCTGCAGCAGCGACACCGAAGGCGCCGTCCTGCTCGTCGATGCCGAGTTCAACCCGGTCGGGGCCGCGACGACGAGCGGTCAGGTGAGCGAGACCGTCGAGGTCGCGCAGACGTTCACGGTCGTGAACAACGGGAAGTTCGAGCGCTTCTGGCTGCTCCTCACGCAGGGCTCCTCCGTCGACACGGGCACGATCCGCGTCTCCGTCCGTCCGGTGGTCGGCGGGCTCCCCAACGCGAGCATCGCGAGCTCCATCATCACGCCGATCCTGGTCGACACCAGCACGTTGCCCGGACTCGGGATCGAGAGCTTCACGATGTTCGACGTCGGCAACGATCCGGGACGCGTCGTCGCGACCGGCGAGATGTACGCCATCGTCGTCGAGTTCGTGAGCCGCACCGGCGTCGACACCCTGCACATCGCGCGCGTCCTCGGCATCGACGGCACCGGCGGTGACCCCTACGCCGGCGGCAGCGCCGCCCTCGACACCGGCGGCGGCTACGCCCTCAGCGCCAGCTCCGACGACTACATCTTCCGGACCTTCGTCCTCGAGCCGTAGTCGCCCCGAGCGCGCTCTCACCGCCCACCCGAGGCGCGGCCGATCCGCGCTGCGTCTCCGTCCCTGGCGACGAGGCAGCGCCAGTCCTCGCGCAGCGGTGCTGGAACGAAGGACCGACGAGGGAGCCCGTCCCTGGCAGCAAGGCGTCCGCTACCCCTCGTCCGTCGGTGTAGGAACGACGAAGCGAGCACGCCAAAACGCCCGCAAGGAAAATGGTGGAGCCGGCGGGAATCGAACCCGCGACCTCTTGAATGCCATTCAAGCACTCTCCCAACTGAGCTACGGCCCCAACGGGAGGCGCATTCTACTGCAGGGCGACCTGCTGTCAAAGGCTTCGGCGTGGGGAATCGACGCGGCGCGGCGTCGGAAAGCGTCCCTGCGGCGGGGAGTTGCGCGTGCGTGGTATGCTGCCGCCCCGCTGCCGGAGTGGCGGAATTGGTAGACGCAGGGGACTCAAAATCCCCCGATCGCAAGGTCGTGCGGGTTCGATTCCCGCCTCCGGCACCAGTCGCGTCTGCGAACCCGCGCCCGCGGAGCCCTGTCATGTCCCACCCCGAAACTCCCCTGCGACCGGATCAGTTCGATCGGTACCGCCGTCACCTGACGCTGCCGGAACTCGGGCTCGAGGGGCAGAAGAAGCTGCTCGAGAGCAGCGTGCTGCTGATCGGTGCGGGGGGTCTCGGGTGCCCGACGGCGCAGTATCTCGCCGCCGCGGGCGTCGGCCGGATCGGGCTCGTCGATGACGACGTCGTGAGCGCGTCGAATCTCCAGCGGCAGATCCTGTACTCGACCCACGACATCGGCCGCCCGAAGGTCGAGGTCGCCGAGGAGCGGCTGACCGGATTGAACCCGGACGTCGCGATCGAAGGGATCCGGGCGCGACTCGATTCGAGCAACGCCCTCGAGCTCTTCGCCGACTACGACGTGATCATCGACGGGACGGACAACTTTCCGACCCGCTATCTCACCAACGACGCGTGCGTGCTGCTCGGCAAGCCGAACGTGCACGGCTCGATCTTCCGCTTCGAGGGGCAGGCGAGCGTCTTCGATGCGCGATACGGCCCCTGCTACCGCTGCCTCTATCCCGAGCCGCCGCCGCCGGGGGCGGTGCCGTCCTGCGCGGAGGGCGGGGTGCTCGGGATCCTGCCCGGGACGATCGCGCTCGTGCAGGCGACCGAGACGGTGAAGCTGTTGACCGGACTCGGGCGTCCACTCTACGGCCGGCTGCTCCACTACGACGCCCTCGAGATGAGCTGGCGGGAGTTCAAGATGTCGAAGGATCCCGGCTGCGCGCTGTGCGGCGACGCGCCTTCGATCAAGGAGCTGATCGACTACGAGGGCTTCTGCGGCATGCCCGCGCGGGAGGGGACGGCGGAGCACGAGCTCGTGCAGACCGCAGCCGCCGATCTCGCGGCGCGCCGGGTCGCGGGGGAGGATCCCTTCCTGCTCGACGTCCGCCGCGCCGACGAGCGCGAGACCGCGACCATCGAAGGCTCGCACTGGATCCCCCTCGACGAGCTCGAGGCGCGGATCGGCGAGCTGATCCCGGCGAAGGATGCACCGCTCGTCGTCTACTGCCACCACGGCGCGCGCAGCGAGAAGGCCGTGCGGCTGCTCCTCGAGCGCGGCTTCCGGGGCGCCGAGAATCTCGACGGGGGGATCGAGGCCTGGTCCCTGACCGTCGATCCGAGCGTGCCGCGGTACTGAACCGCGCACGCCGCCCGATCCGCGCTACTCCTATGCGCCGGCTCCGACGATGGGGCCCCACTCGGAGAACGTCTTGGCGAGAGTGAAGCTGCCCGACCCGTTGGCCCGACGACACCTGCTCGAAGGCAGGATCGACGCCGCGAAGGCGCGTGCGATCGGTGAGGCCTACCTGGCCGCGGAGCGGGAGCTCGAGGCGATCGACTTCCTCGCGCGCGGGGAGGCGAACGACGCGCTCGAATCGCTCCAGGCGACGGCGCTCGAGCGCGGCGACGTGTTCCTCTTTCGCGCGGCCGCCGGCGCCGCGGGCGCGGCGGTCGACGCCGCGACCTGGACGCGGTTGGCGGAGGCGGCGGAGCAGGCAGGGCGCGAGCGCGACGCGGAGACCGCGAAGCGCCTCGCGACGGTCGGCGACTGAATCGCGGGAGAGCTCCCTTGTCCGCACGCGCGTCGTCCGAGAGCGGGTCCGACGGACGGTCGGCGGGTCGGCGGGTCGGCGCGCAGCGCGAGATCCGGATCCGCAATGCCCGATCGCACAACCTGCGCGGGATCGACTGCGAGATTCCCCTCGGTGCCCTGACCGTCATCACCGGACCGTCGGGCTCCGGCAAGTCGACCCTCGCTTTCGACACGCTCTATGCGGAAGGCCAGCGTCGCTACGTCACGTCGCTCTCGGCCTACGCGCGTCAGTTCCTGGAGCGCCTCCCGCGCCCCGAGGTCGACTCGATCTCGAACCTGCCCCCGGCGATCGCGATCGAGCAGCGCAACGGGGTCACCGGCTCCCGCGCGACGGTCGGCAGCGCGACGGAGGTCCTCGACCCGCTGCGCCTGCTCTTCGCGCGGGTCGGGGAGACGCGCTGCGGACGCTGCAAGCGGAAGGTCGAGGCCGGGGGCGTGCTCGCGACCGCGGATCGGATCGTGGCGGAGCATGCCGGGGAACGGATCTACGTGGTCGCGCCGGTGCGGAGCGGGGAAGGGCGCGCGTCGGACGTCCGGGACGCGCTGGTGCGCGACGGTCACGCGCGGCTGCTCTCGGAGGAAGGCGACGTCGTCGATCTCCTCGAGACCACGCCGCGACGCAAGCCCTCGGCGAAGGCGCCGTGGTGGCTGCTGCTCGACCGGATGGCGCTGCGGGGCGGTGAGGACGAGCGCACGCGACTCGTCGAGACGATCGCGGAGGGCTTCTCGCGCAGCGGGGGCGAGATCGAAGTCC
>JAUIMK010000257.1 GCA_030432735.1 bacterium | reverse complement strand
CAGCGTGAAGCGGAACGAGTCCTGGTCGGTGATGATCGCCGTGAGAGCGCCGGTCGCATCGACGTTCCAGAGGCGCTTCAGGACGTCGTCGTTGATGCCGCCGGACTGAAACGCGCTCTCGAGGCTGTCCGCCGTCGACGTGGGCGCCGACGTCGGGCCCGCGGTCGGCACCGGGCCCACCGCGCCGGAGTTCGCGATCACCGACTGCAGACCCAGATCCATGCCCTTGTTCAGGCTGATCTCGGCGATCAGGACCTCGATCACGACCTGGCGCGGCACGACGTCGAGATCGCGGAGAACCTTGCGGATCTCCTCGTAGTCCTGCTTCGTCGCGAGGATCACGAGCGAGTTCGAGATCTCGTCCGCGACGATCCGAACCTCTTCCTTGAAGAACGAGAGCGGCCCCTGGCCACCCGCGAGCACGACGCTGGACGCGCCGCCGCCGAATCCACCGCGTCCGGGCTGCCCGCCGAGCACGCCCGCCGGCTGGGCTCGCCCGCCGCGGCGGTTCCCGCCGAAGCCACTGCCTCGATTGCCGACCTGGTTCGTCTGGTTCACCTGCGAGGCGCCGCCCAGGCGTCCCGCGGCCGCGGCCGCCCGGCCGCCGGCCTGTCCACTCGCGAGACGTCCGCCGCTCGCTCGTCCGAACAACCCGCCGAAGCCCGGCTGCCCCGACTGTCCCTGTCGCCCGGTCGAACCCTCCTCGCCGCCGCCGTACAGCTCGTTCATGACGGTCGCGAGGTCCGCGGCCTTCGCGTTCTGGACGTTGTAGACCCGCACGGCGCGCCGCGAGTCCTCGTCGGGCGGGACGTCGAGGAGGTTGAGCCAGTAGGAGACCGCGTCGAACGCGTTCTCGCTGAAGGCCAGTACCGCGATCGAGTTGAGGCGGATGAGGGGGATCGCGTAGACCCCTCGCTCGTTCGCCGCCTCGCCGGTGATGCCGTACGTGTCGAGGACCGCGATGAGCTCGGTGCCGAGGTCTTCGATGTTCGCGTTCTCGATCTTGTAGATCTTGGCCTTCAGGTCCTTGAAGCTGTCGCGATCGAGGAGCTGGATCATCTCGCGCAGGCGGTCGACGTTCGTCGCGATGTCCGTGATGATCAGGAAGTTCGCGCGCTGGTACGGGATCACGTCGCCGCCCGGCGTGATGAACGGCTGCAGGAGGTTCGCCATCTCCTCGGCCGCGATGTTGTTCACGCGAACGAGCTCGACGACGAACAGATCGTTGGCCGTCATGCGCGAGAGCTGCGAGCGCGAGACGATGACGCGCGTCTTCGCGTCGGCGATCGGGACGATGTTGTAGACCTCGCCGACCTTCACCGCGGCGATGCCGATCGAGCGCAGGATCTGGTTGAAGATCGGGAAGAGCTCGCTGCGCGGGATCTTTCCGGTGGTCCGGATCGTGACCTGGCCCTCGACGCGCGGGTCGATCAGGTAGTTGATCTCGAGCGCGCTCGCGAGGCTGTGGACCACCTCGCGAATGTCGGCGGCCTCGAAGTTGAGGACGATCGCGTCCTCGGCGACCCCCTGCGCTGCACCGGCGGGCTGGGGCGGCACGGGATCGACCGGCAGAGCGCCGTTGCCGTTCGGCTGGGCGGAGGCCGGTAGAACGAGAGCCAGGGCGGCCACCGCGGCGAGCGCCAGACGCGCGAATCCACGGAGAGCCCCTCCCCTCGAACCGCGCACTGCCGCCAGCATCGAATCTGGACTCGTGCGACCCATACCCCCTCTCGCTGGGCGGGTGTAACCGACTTGACTGGTCGTTGTAAAACGCACCCTGGTTCCTCAGCGATTCTTCGCGGCTTCGGCCCGCAGGCGTTTCAGGCGCTCGCGCGCTCGCTCGGCCCGCCGGCGGGCGTCCTCTCGACGACGCTCGGCCTCGGATTGAGCGGTCTGGTTCGGGGCGAACGAGCCGCCGGGCTGCTTCTGTTGGCCCCTCTGGACCTGCCCGCGCTGGGCGGCGGCCCGCTGGCCGCTCGACCGCTGCTGATTCCCGGCCGCTTGCGGGGTCGGTCGACCTCCCGGGCCGAACGCCCCCTGGCCGCCCTTCGTCGTGTCGATCAGGAGCGGCAGGACGACCTCTTCCCCGGTTCCGCTGACGAGGGCGATCGTCTCCGTCGAGATGCGATCGACCTTGTAGCCGGAGATCTCCTCGCCGACCCGCAGGCGGATCTGCTTGTTCCCCTGCGCGCTGTCGGTGAGGACCGCCTCCGGCTCGAGCCCCACGAACAACACGCCCGACAGCTTCAGCGTCGGCGGCGGCGGGGGTGTGGCCTCCGGCGTCGGGGTGTCCTCGCTGTCGCCCTCCTTGCGGGACGCATCGAAGAGATCCTGTTGGGCGATGACGTTCACGACTTGAGGGATCGACGGCCTCCTGGGCACCGGAGGCAGGGAGTCGAGCGACCGCGTGTCCCCGCCGGCGTCTCCGACCGGCGCTTGCCGCCGCCACACGTCCACGGTCCTCCACCCCGCCAGGGCGATCAGAGCCAGGAGTAGGACGTTCAAGAGGCGGAATCGCTTCACTGCGGATTCCCCCGTGCGGTGCCGAGGGGATCGTCGGGGATCGACGGCCGGTCCTCGTCCATCACGACCGGGACCGTGGCGGGAGGCGGCTCGGGTCGCTTCGGCGTGTCCGCGGCGGGGCCGGGCAACGCGCGCTTCGGCTCGTCACGCGCGGGCGCCCGCTTCGCGGCCGCGGGCGGAGCCGCGGCGACGTCGGTCGGCGGCGGCGGCGCGTCGGGCAGCTTCGCGCTGCCGGCCACGATCCCCGCCACCTGGAAGGTCGCGGAGACGGCGCGCGCCTGTGGGCTCTTCGTACGGCGCCGAATGGCGGCGCCGCGCCGGCTGAGCTCGAGGAACGGGAGCGAGACCCGTAGATTTCCGAACTCCAGCTCGGTCAGCATCCCGGCGAGATTACGGATGTCGCCCGACGCCGTCACGCGGAGGGACACCTGCCGAAACGGCCCCACCGCTTCGTCCTTCAGAACCTGGGTCGTCTGGATGCGGACGCCGTTCTTCGCCGCGAGGCTGGAGACCCGATCCTGCAGCTCGGCCGCCGCCAGCGTCGGGGTGTCTCCGGGCACGAGCTGGGCCACCGTGCCCCGATAACGGTTGCGGAGCTGATCGAGCTGCTCCTGCACCTGAGGCGCGCGCTCGAGCAGCTTCTGGGCGCTCGCGAGGCGCTGCGCCGAGAGGCGGATGTCGGCCTTCACCGAATCGCGATAGTCGAAGTACCAGGTCGTGCCGTAGCGCAGCACCACGATCGCGGCGAGAAGGCCGACGAGAATGTAGAGCCGCTGCTGGCGGTTCGTCGCCTGGAGACGCGCGAGAATGTCGGCGACGAAGTCTCTCATTGCGCGATGTCCGTCGTGAGCGAGAACCGCTCCTGGTTGTTCTGGACCTTGGTCACGGGCGACGTGAACTGAGCGTTCTTGAAGAGGTTCGACTTCTCGAGGACGGGCACGAGATCGGACGCCGACTGCGCGAACACCTCCAGCTCCACGCGCCCGTTGCGCATGCGGAACGTCGTCAAGTACGCGTCGCTGGGCACGATCTTGGTGAGCTCCTGGAGGAAGAGGGAGTTCCGTACGCCGTCGTCCTGCGTGAGCACCTCCAGATCCTCACGCAACGTCTGCGACTCGTCGACGTTCGCGTGCACCTTGCGGATCTCCGGCTCGAGGCGCACGAGCTCGCTCTGGAGGCCGGCGAGCACCACGTGATCCTTCACCATCGCGCTCGCCAGCCACACCAGCGTGACCACGACCAGGAGCGCGGCCAGGAAGAAGGTGACGACGGGCGCGCCCTCCTCCACGGCTCGCCGCTCCTCCGCGGGCAGCAGGTTGACGCTCGACGCGCCTTCCCGCACCGCGGCGAGGCCGGCGCCGAGCGCCGGCACGAGAGCCGGTGATGCGGTCTCCCAGAAGTCGTCGGGCGCGACCAGGGCCCCTTTCGCGGACGCGAGCAGCTCCCGCCCGCTCGCGAGGACCTCCGCCGGCAGCAGCGACTCGCCCGCGGGATCGGTCGAGAGGGCACGAAGCCGCGGCTCGGCGCCGCCCCCACTGCCGCCCATGGCGGCGACCTCGCGGGCGACGAGCCCCTGCACCGCCTCCGCCGACGCGATCTCGGCCGGCTGCAGCACGTGACTCGCGAGCAGCGCCTCGGCGTTCATGGGGTCGAGCTCGACCGTGCCGCCGTCGTCGACGAGCGCGACCGTCGGCGCACCGTCCTCCGAGGGAGCGAAGGCCACGAAGTCGTGCAGCGCGATCGGCGTCGGGACGAGGCTCCGCACCCGAGCCCCTCCCTCCTCGAGCGCGTCGAGGATCTCGGCCGCGCTCCGCCGGGGCATGCTCATCAACAGAACTTCGATCTTGTCGCCCGCCTCGCGGACGAGATGGTCGAAGTAGACCTCGTCGCGCTCCAGGGGCAGGAGGCGGTCGGCCTCGAACTCGATCACCTGGGCCAGGTCGTTCTTGACGGCCGCCGGTAGACTCATGCGCGAGACGATCGCGATGCTCCGGGGCACGGTGACGAAGACGCGATCGGTATCGATCTTCGTGTCGGCGAGAAAGGCGCGCACCGCCTCGGTCAGGGCCGCGCGTCGGCCGGGCGCGTCGTCGACGGGCGGCAGCGAGACCACCCGGTGCTCCTGGAGCGTGACCGTCGCGAGGCGCTTCACCAGGTGCGCGAACGCGACGCTGCGCCGCCCGATGGCGATGCCGAGGCCGTCGAGGAAGTCGAGCCGCGTCACGCGGCGCAGCATGCGGTTCGCGGGGCTGCTCACGCGGCCTCCTCGTACAGGAGGTCGGCCTGCTGTCCGCGATCGAGATCGGTCGCGGGCAGGTGATCGAACCACCGAAGGATGTAGACGCCCTCGTTCGACTCCCCCAGGTCGATGACGGCCGCGACGTGGGCCGCGACCGGCGAGTCGGGGACCTGCGCCTGCACCTCGACGAACAACATGTTCGGCGGCTCGTCGGACAGCAGGTCCGCGAGGCTCGGATCCGGGAGCATGGGCTCGAGCAGACCGAACAGCGAGCCCGCGCCCGTCTCGCGAATCTCCATGATCTGCGCGAGCTGCTCGTCGTCGAGACCGAAGAGGGCCTGCATCACCGCCGGCGGCGAGGAGCGGACGTTCAACACGGGGCGCGGATTGAAGACCGTGAAGATGTGCTGGAGGCCGATCGGGAAGTCCTCGGTCCCGCCGTGGTAGAGATCCCACGAGACGCCCTTCACGAGCATGAGCTCCTCGAGCGAGTCCAGCTTCGCGTTCTTCGCCGCATACGGACGGGGCTGGTCGAGGTAGTAGTCGGTCTCGGCTCCGTTCACGCGCTCCTCGTCGTCCTCGTCTCGCCAGTCGAGAATGCTCGCCGTGATCTCATCCGACCGCTCCATGTCGAGCCCGAGATTCGAGAGGATCTGCCGGAGCAGCCCCTGGGTCACGAGATTGATCGGAATCTTTCCCGACTCGTCCGTGATCCTGACCCACACTGGCGCACCCCACAGCTCCTCGCGGTGCCACTGACCGTCGACGCGAATCAGCGGCTCCTCTCCCTCCTCCAGCTCCTCCAGCGGGATGTCGATGGAGGCCTCGTCCCGAGCGATCAACGCACGATAGAACGTGCGGTTGGCCGCTGCCGTAGCAAGATAGTAGCTCTGGGTCTCGCCTGCAAAGTTCATGGTCGCGGTGACGTCCTGACGCATCGCTCCAGAGAACTCCGCCCCGACCGCGAACAGGACGATGAAGATCCAGAGGACGATCAGGAGCGCGAAGCCCCTCTGACCGACCCGACCACCCTCAGAAGGCGTCATCGGGATCCTCCAGCTCGCCGTCGTCGTCGAATCCGAAGCCGTCCTCCTCGTCGTCCCCGAGACCCACGTCGGAGTCGTACGCGCCCAGCGCGTAGACGACCGTCATCACCGGGATCTCCTGCACCCAGTACGAATCGCCGAGCCCCAGGCCGTCGAGCGTCACCCGGATCGCCGCGGGAGGGCTCTGCTCTTCCATGCCGTCCCAGACGTCGAGCCACTCGGGCTCGCTGCCGTCGAGCCGGAGGTACTGGAAACGCGCGCCCTTCAGGCCGGCGAGGAGCACCGCCTCGGCGGCCTTCTCGGGCGCAGGGCCCCCATCGCCGCCCTCCTCCTCGGGCTGGTCCGAGACGGCGCCCGTCGAGAAGATCAGCCTCTCCGCCATGTGCAGCTGCCCGTCGGCCGCCGTGTAGGTCACCCAGCCCAGGCCCTCGCCGCCCCCGAGCTGGGGCGATGCGGTGATGAAGCTGAAGCTCTCCTCGTCGCCCTCGAAGTAGGAGTGGATCTCGTCGTCGGTCTCGGCCGGATAGTCGACCATGGAGCGAACCTGGCGCGTCATGAGGGCGGTCGCCATGCGCAGCCGCGCCGACAGATCGGTCGCCTCCTCACCGCGCGGCACCGCGGTCATGGCCGTCTGGAAGACGCTGTAGGTCATCACCATCATGACCATGAGGAGACTCATGGAGATCAGGAGCTCGAGCAGCGTGAAGCCTTGCTCGGCCCCGTCTCGGCGTCCTCCGCGGCTCCCCCCGGACACCGTCATTCCTCGTAGTTGGGCTCGATCCGCATCGTGGCGAGCTCGTAGCTCTTGACGCCCGAGGGCTCGTCCCATTCGACGATGACCGTCACGACCGAGAGCCGGACGTCGGCCCGAGGCTCGCCTTCGAGCTGCTCCTCCACGCCGGCCTCGCGGATCGCCCTCTCCCACCGGTACCCGTCGCCGATCTCGCCGTGCGAGACCGAGTGCGCGAGCTCGGGCGCCCAGAGCGTCGAGTCCATGAGCGCCTTCGCGTGCATGATGCCCTCGGTGCGTCGGGCCGCGCCGCGGGCGAGCTGCATGGCGCCGCCGAACACCTGAAGCGCACTCGCGACG
>JAUIMK010000256.1 GCA_030432735.1 bacterium | reverse complement strand
CGACCTCGTTCGAAAGGCGGAAACGGCGGCGGCGCTCGTCGGGGCGGAAGAAGTCGACCACGCGGGGCTCTCCTCGAGTCCTGGATTCAGGATGCAATCAATAGAAGGCGAAGGTCCGGGTCCGAAACTTCCAGGACCCGCCGGACTTCACGTACTCGTCGTCGTAGCGACCCACCGTGGTCTCGGGCACGCCGTCCCGCACCTGCCGGATCTCGAAGACCGCGCGACCGCGCGCGTGCTCGGCGTCGACCCGCTCGACGAGGTGGTTGTGCGCGAAGGGCTTCGGCTCGACGGCGAACGAATCGGCGTAGAGCGCGCGCAGTCCGTCGTGTCCGCGGTGCAACTCGCCCAGGATCTCGACGACGCAGTCTTCGGTGAAGAGCTCGAGCACCGGCTCGACGTCTCCCGCCGCGATCCGGTAGCAGTAGCTCGAGACGAGATCCCGGATCGCTTCGCGTTCGAGGAGCGTCTCGATTTCGTCGGGCCGTGTCATGTACCGGTCTCCTTCGGAGGTCGATGGAAATAGGCTTTCGCCGAGCCGATCGCGGGCAGGAAATCGTGGGCGACGCCGGCAGCGCAGAGCGCCTCGACCTCGTCTTCTGCGTAGCCGAGCTCGATCAGGACTTCGCGAGTGTGCGCGCCGACCCGCGGCGCGGGGGCGAGCCGACGGTACGAACGGCCGGGCCCGACCTGCACCCAGGCGGGGGACGGCAGGACGATCGGCAGGCCGCTCGGGTGGTCGACCCAGCGCAGGATCTCGAGGGCGCCCCGCGCCACCTCGTCCGCCGGCCCGCCGTCGACGGGGCGCGGCTCCGCGCAGAGTTCGCCGAGATGCAGGACGCGGTGTGCTCCCAGGCCGAGGGCGGAAAGCCCGGCGCAACAATCCTCTGTCTCGCGCGCGGCGAACGCCGCCTCGATCTCGTCGTCGGTGGCGTCGGGATCGCCCGTCGCCCACTTCGCGAGCTCGGCCCGCCGATCGCGACGCGTGCCGACGAAGATCCAACCGTCGCGACAGGCAACCGTCCGCTGCCAGCCCGCCCGCTCGTCCGAGACGCCGCCCGCCGCGTCGACGAGGTGGCCCTCCTCCGCGAGCAGACAGGGGAACTGATAGTGGTGCGCACCGCGAACGAGGGACCCGCGCCCCGTACCGGCCTGCCCCGTTCGTTCGCGCTGATGCAGCGCGAGCACGGCGGCCCAGGCCGTGGAGAGTCCGCCCATCAGATCGCCGAAGATCTCGGTCATCCCGCGCGGTGCGTCGGGTGAACCCGCCGCCGCATCGAGGCCGGTCGCCAGGTTCGGCATCGAGTCGTAGCCCGGCACGCGGTCCCAGAAACCCGGCGCGGCGCCCCCGAACGCGGTCGTCTGACACACGACCACGTCGGGATCGATGGCCTTTAGCCGGGCCGCCGACTGGCCGAGCCGCTCCGCCACGTCGTCGAGTCGGTTGTGCACGACGACGTCGGCCCAGCGAACGAGCTTCTCGAAGGCCTCTCGCCCCTCGTCGCGCTTCGTGTCGAGGACGACGCTCCGCTTGCCCTGGTTCACCTCGAGCGTCCACTCGAGGTGCATGGGCAGGTTGAAGCTCTCCGGCGGTTCGACGCGGATCACCTCCGCGCCGAGCTGAGCCAGCGTATAGGCCGCGTTCGGCCCCGCGACGACGTTGCAGAGATCGAGCACCTTGAGTCCGTCGAGCAGGTCCGCCTTGCGGCGAGGCGGCGCTCCCGCTCGTTCGGGCGTCGCCTGCGGACCCGGCTCCAGGAAGACGTCGTCGAGCGCCTCGCCCCCGATCGAACGCGGCTCGTGCGCCCGCAGGATCGGCCTTCGGCCGGCCGGCCCGGTCACGTCGGCGACGGCGCCCGTCGCGGTCAACACGGTCTCGCCGTCGTCCATCCGGACCAGCAGCCCCGCGTCGAAGAGCGACTTCGTCCCGAGCCACTCCTCTCGCGTGCGCTGATAGGCGACGGGGATCCCGGCCTCGGCGAAGGTCCGCTGCCAGTGCTCGGCGGTCCGCGCGCCGATCACCGCCTGCACGCGCCCGATCACGTCCAGGGACTTCTCGCGGGACATCGTCCAGGCGCTCGCGAGATTGCCGTCGTGTCCCCGATCGACGGGCGCCCACGGGCTCTCCATCACGTAGCCCTCGGCGGCGAGCTCGTCTTCCAGGCCGAGCAGCGCCATGAATCGCCGCGCCATCGCAGGCTTGATCGGCATGACCTGGAGCCGCCGGCCGTCCGACGTCCGGTAGGGATCGACGGTGAAGATCGGCGGCACGAGCGCCGCGAGCCCCGCCTCTTTCGTGCGCCGGGTCTCGGCATCGTCGTCCGGCCGGATCGCCAGGGACGCCACGACCTCGGGGAGCGGTGCCGCGGGATCCGATTCGGCACGCAGACGCCCGCCGTCGTAGACGAAGCTCCGCGTGCAGGTCGAGAGCCCGGCGTTCACGAGGGGCACCTCGATCCGCGTGCCCGCACCGCCCCGGTCGACGGCACGCAGCGCCGCGACCACCGCGATGGCGCCGTGCATGCTGGCGAAGGCGGAGCAGATCGGCGCCGGCAGATCGAGCGGCGGGAATCCGAGTCGATCGCGGAGCGTCGTCGTGAGCAGCGAGGCCGCGGCGGCGACGACGCCCTCCCAGGCCTGGAGACCCGCGCGCTCCCGGTCGACGGAGGCGAAGCCCGGCATCGACAGGGCCACGAGCTCCGGGTTCTCCTCGGCGAGACTCGCGTGGTCGAGACCGAGCCGCTCCATCACGCCCGGCCGGTGGCTCTCGACCAGGACGTGCGCGCTGCGAGCGAGGGACCTCGCCTGGCCGCGTCCTTCCGGCGTCTTCAGATCGAGGGTCGCGATGCGCTTGTTGCGATGCAGCGCGCGGTGCTGCGCTGCGGGCAGCTCGGGATCGCCCGGCCGCATCACCCGCACGACGTCGGCGCCCTGGTCCGCGAGCAGCAGAGAGGCCATCGGCGCGGCCAGGTAGTGCCCCAGATCGAGGACGAAGGTCCCCGAGAGCGGCCCGTCCACGCCGACCGCCTCAGTCATCCTGCGCGTCCCCGGATCCCGGCGCGACGTCCCGGAAGAGCGGCTTGCCCGCGAGCGATCCGCCGTCGACGACGAACTCACCGCCCGTCGTGTAGCTGCTCGCGTCCGAGGCCAGGAACGCGACCGTGCGCGCGACCTCGTCGGCGCTTCCGATGCGCGCGATCGGCAGGTCCCCGACGACCGCGCGACGTGCCGCTTCGGGAAGCGTGTCCCAGGAGACCATCGCCGTGTCGACGACGCCCGGGTGCACGGAGTTCACGCGGATCCCGTGCGGGCCGTACTCGATCGCGGCGGTCTTCGTCATGCCGCGGACCGCCCACTTGGTCGCCGAGTAGGGGATCGAGCGGTTGACGCCGCGCATGCCCGCCGTCGACGAGATGTTCACGATCGAGCCGCCCCCGGAATCGACCATCGGCTGGAAGACGGCGCGCATGCCGAGGAAGACGCCGACCATGTTGATGTCGACCACGCGGCGGAAGAGCGCCTCGGGCGTCGACTGGAGATCCTCCGGCGGCGGGGCGACGCCGGCGTTGTTCACCAGCACGTCGAGTCGACCGAACGCGTCGACCGACGAAGCCACGCACGCCTCCCAGGCCTCGCCGGAAGTGACGTCGAGGGGCTCGAAGCGGGCCGACTCCCCGATCGCCCGCGCGACCTCGCGACCCTCCTCCTCGAGCACGTCGGCGACGATCACCCGCGCACCGAGCTCGCTGAAGAGCCGCGCCTCCGCGGCGCCCTGCCCGCGCGCCGCGCCGCTGATCAGCGCGACCTTTCCCGAGAGCTCGATCAAAACGGTCTCCTTCGCCGGCTCCGCCCGGGGCCCGGCCCGCCGCGACCAGCGTTACACAGTGCATGCAACTCGCCAAGATCATGCACACGATCGATGCGCACCATCCGCGCGCCACATGCCGAGCCCCGCCGACTAGCGTCGCCCGCCGAGCTCCGCGACGACGGCTTCGATCTCGCCGCGAAGCCAGGCGAGGGAGGGCGAGCGATCGTTCCGCTCGTGGTGGATGAGGTGCACGGGGACGGGGTCGAGCGGGATCGGCGGCGACTGTCGGGACAGGTTCGACGGCGCGTCGCCGATCTCGAGCAACATCCCGGGTAGCGTCGCCACGAGGTCCGTCCGCGCCACCAGCGAGGGAAGCTCGGCGGGCTCCGGCACCGTCACGACGGCGCGACGCGAGAGTCCGCGCTCGGCGAGCGCCTGGTCGATCGCCAGATCCGCCAGGTTCGGATGCGCCACGACGACGTGTCCGACCTCGACGAAACGCTTCAGCGACAGACGACGGCCGATCTCCGGATGACCGGCTCGCCAGAGCGTCACGTAGTCGGCCGAGAGCAGGTAGCGGCTGTGCAGCGAGTGGGCGTCGACGGGCAGGAACGACGTGATCGCGAGATCGACGTCCCCGCGCTCGAAGTCCGTCGACATCGTCTCGGCGCGCACGCCCGACCGGACCACGAGACGCACCCGCGGCGCATGCGCCTGGAGGCGCGCCACCAGCGGTGGCAGCAGCGTGCGCTGGGCGGACGCGTCGAGCGCCACGCGGAACACGCCCTCCGCGTGGGCGGGGTCGAAGCCCGGCGCGCCGAGGAAGACGCTGCGCGTGTCCTCGAGGATGCGCAGCACGACCGGCAGGAGCTCCTGCGCCCGCGCGGTCGGCACCATGCCGCGCGGCGTCCGCAGCAGGATCGGATCGTCGAGCTGATCGCGCAGGCGTGCGAGGGCGTGACTGGTCGCCGACTGGGAGAGTCCGAGTCGCCGCGACGCCGCCGTCACGCCCTGCTCCTGGAGCACGGCCGCGAGCACGACGAGCAGATTGAGGTCGATCCCTTCGAGTCGCATCGCGAAGCCTCCATGCACGGAATCGATCCTCATGCTGCGTGGAATGCAGTATACAGGCCATACCGGGTGGGCCATGCTCCGGGCCGAGGAGACGAACATGCTTCCGAAGACCTCGGTCGCGATGGTCCAGACCGCGCGCCGGACCCTCGAACGCCGCGACCTGCCGATTCCCGCCGTCGGCGACGACGACGCGATCCTCGAGGTCGAGGCCTGCGGCATCTGCGGCAGCGACTGCGAACAGTTCGAGGGCGCGCTGCCCGCGCCGCTGCCCGTCGTGCCCGGACACGAGCCCCTCGGCCGCATCGCCGCGATCGGCGACGGCGCCGCGAAGCGGTGGGGCGTCGACGTCGGGGATCGCGTCGCCGTCGAGACGCTGATCGCGTGTCAGGCCTGCGCGACCTGCCGCTCCGGCCAGTACCAGCGCTGTCCGGATTTCCGCGTCTACTCGCTGATCCCGCTCGCCGACGCGCCCGGACTCTGGGGCGCGTACTCGCAGTACATGTACCTCGCCCCGACGTCGATCGTGCACCGCGTCGATCCCTCGCTCCCGGCCTCGACGGCCGCCCTCTTCAATCCGCTCGCGGCGGGCTTCCGATGGTCGGTCGAGATTCCGGAGACGGGACCGGGCCAGACCGTGCTCGTGATGGGCCCGGGCCAGCGTGGACTGGCCAGCGTGATCGCCTGTCGCGAGGCGCAGGCGGAGAAGATCCTCGTGACCGGACTCGCGGCGGATGCGCGCAAGCTCGAGGTCGCGCGCAGCTTCGGTGCGGACATGACGATCGACGTCGAGAACGACGACCTGCACGAGCGCGTGCTCGAGGCCACCGACGGACGCGGTCCCGACGTCGTGATCGACGTCGCGCCCTACACCCCGCAGCCGATCCTCGACGCCGTCGAGCTCGTCGCACGCGGCGGGACGATCGTGATCGCCGGCATCAAGGGCAGCAACGCCCTCTCCGGCCTGCTCACCGACACGATCGTCGGCAAGGAGATCACGATCAAGGGAGCCTCCGGGGCGACCTCTTCCGCCTATCGCAAGGCGATCGCGTGCATCGAGAGCGGGCGCCTCCCCGTCGAGCGCATGCACACCCACGACTTTCCGCTCGAGGAGGCGGAACGGGCGATCCGCACCCTCGCGCGGGAGTTCCCCGGCGAAGAGTCGATCCACTCCTGCCTGATTCCGGAGCGCTGAGATGACGCATCGGGTGATCGACCCCTGGGTGAACGTCAGCATGGGCGAGCATGCGGGTCAGGAATACCTGAAGCGCGTCAAGGCCGACTACTTCAAGGCCGGCGAAGACTTCTTCCGGAACGTCGAGTCCGACGAGCTGATCGCGATGATGGATCGTCTCGGCGTCGACAAGACGCTCGTGACGGTGAACGCGAGCGACCCGAGCGACCGGGTGCTCGCGTTCGCGAGCGACCATCCGGGGCGCTGCTTCCTCGCGGCGGTGCCGGACCTCCTCCGCGGGATGCAGGGCGTCTGGGATCTCGAGTCCCTCGCCCGCGAACATCCCGTCGCGATGGCGCGGGTCGCCCCCTTCCAGCTCGGCATCCCGCCGGACGACCCCCTCTACTACCCGCTCTATGTGAAGTGCACCGAGATGGCGCTCCCTCTCGGCGTCAACACCGGCATCTGCGGACCGCCGATGCCGAGCGAGTGTCAGCACCCCCGGCATCTCGACGCCATCTGCTTCCGCTTCCCCGACCTCACCCTCGTCATGCAGCACGGCGCGGATCCGTGGTGGGACTACGCGATCCGGCTGATGCTCAAGTATCGCAACCTCCACCTCATGACGTCGGCCTACGCGCCGCGCTACCTCCCCGAGTCGCTGCTCCATTTCATGCGCACCCGCGGTCGCAGGAAGATCCTCTTCGCGTCGGACCATCCGGCCCTGACGATCGAGCGATGCGTCGAGGAGGCGCTCTCGCTCGACCTCCCGCCGGAGATCCTCGACGCATTCCTCCACGGCAACGCCGCTCGCGTCCTCTTCGGCCCGCGCGAAGCGCGCCTCGGCCG
>JAUIMK010000255.1 GCA_030432735.1 bacterium | reverse complement strand
CTTCATCCCGAACGAGTGCGGCGCGGCCTTCGGCCTCGGCCAGATGGACAAGATCGACACGCTCTGGAAGCTCCGCGAGGCGCGCTTCGGGTGGCATACCGATTTCCTGCGCCAGCACGAGGACAAGTTCATCCTGCCGACGATCACGCCGGAGACCGAGACGACCTGGCTCTGCTACCCGCTCCAGCTGCGACCGGAGACCGGCTGGAGCCGACGCAAGCTCCAGCGCCAGCTCGAGGACTCGGGCATCATGAGCCGGGTGATCTTCTCGGGGAACATCACCCGCCACCCGCAGCTCAGGAATCACGAGTACCGCATCCACCCCGACGGCCTCGGCACCTGCGACCAGATCATGGAGCACGGGCTCATGCTCCCCTGCCACCCGACGATGACCCGCGAGGACTGCGAGTACCTTTATCAGGTGATCGGCGACTTCATCGAAGCCGACGGCGAGATCACGGTCGACGGACCGATCGCCTAGAGAAGCCGCGCAAGCGAGGCGCAGAACGATGACCGAAGACCACCCCGCGATGATCGCGGCCCGAGGCTCCTGGAAGGCCGCGCAGGCTGGTGACAAGGAGGCCTGGCTCGACCTGATGGCGGACGACGTGCTCGTCGAGGATCCGATCGGCGTCGCGCCGACGAACCCGTCCGGCAAGGGCGTCGCGGGCAAGGAAGAGCTCGGCGCCTTCTTCGACGCCAACATCGGCCCGAACGACCTGAAGATCGACGTGCGCGACTCCCGAACCGCGGGAATGGAGTCCGCCCATCACCTCACGTTGACCACGAAGTTTCCGAACGGGGTGACCGCGCGGGTCTCCGGAATCTTCACGTATCGCGTGAACGAAGCGGGCAAGCTCACGAATCTACGGGGCTTCTGGGAGATGGCGGACATGGCCATCGAGCAGGCGGAGGCGTGACCGGCCCCACCGCCCCACCGCGCCCGCGTCCGCCTCGCGGGCGGCTCCTCGTCGCCGCTCTCCTCGCCCTCGCGACCCTCGTCGCCTGCGGCGACCCGATCGGCACGCCCTGCGAGTTCACCGGCTCCGGCTTCCACGCGCGCGACGGCTGCAGCGGGATCTGCCTGCAGGTCCGCCCGATCGTCTGCGCCGACGGCGAGGTCGTCCGCGAGGACATCTGCTCGGGCGCGACCGGCTGCGTCGCGGGCGACTGCCCCGACGGCCAGCGCTGCTACCGCGGCACCCACGACCGCTCGATGTGCGTACCGGAGAGCCTGTGCGAAGCATGGGCCGACTCGGGGGTCCACGGCCCGGTGCTCGAGAGCGACGCGGAGATCGCGGCGGCGCGGGCGAAGCGACTCGAGTCCCTGCGACCGACCCGACCCGCCGCGGACGCCGCGCTGCCCTGACCCGGCGGTCGCCGCCGCGCGTGCGCGAAGTACCATCGGCGCTTCGTTCCGCAACGCGCCGATCGCGTGGCGCCGTCGAGAGAGAGGAATCCATGGCCGAGAAGACCCGCCGCGAACGCGGCCTCGAGATGATCAAGAAGGTCTACGCGGGGGACGTCGTGACGCCGCCGGAGGGCAACGTCTTCACCGACATCATGCTCGAGCAGGTCTTCGCCGAGCAGTGGGCACGGGACGTGATGTCGATCCGCGACCGCCGGATCCTGCTGCTCGGGATCATCGCCGAGAAGGGCGAGGCGCTGACCTTCGGGATCCAGGTGAAGGCGGCGCTCAAGAACGGCGAGCTCCAGCCGGACGAGGTCCGGGAGCTGCTGCTGATGATCGCGCAGTACGCGGGCTACCCGAGTGCGGCCGCGCTGGTCGGGATCGTCGAGGAGAAGATCGCGGAGGTCGCGAAGGAGGCCGCCGGCTGACGCGCCCCGACCGCGGGTCCGTTCGGCTCGGGATCGCGCTGCGTATACTGCACGCGGCGGGACCGCCCGGTTCGGCCCCGCCGTGCCCCGCCGAAAGGAACGCTCATGTCCGACCTCGTCACGATCGACATCGAGGCACACGTCGCCGACGTCCGTCTGAACCGCCCCGAGAAGATGAACGCGATCCACCCGGCGATGTGGAAGGCGATCTACGAGGCGGGCGCGTCCCTGGAAGAGAACCGAGAGGTCCGCGCGGTCGTCCTGTCGGGGAACGGCCGGGCCTTCTGCTCGGGGCTCGACATGGCGTCGATGCAGGGAATGGTGTCGCGGGACGACGACGCGCCCGGAGCCGGCGACACGCTGAAGAGCCGCGACGGCGACCGGCCGGAGAACACGTTCCAGCGCGCGGCGATGATCTGGAAGCGCCTGCCCATGCCGGTGATCGGCGCGATCCACGGCGTGGCCTACGGCGCCGGTGCGCAGATCGCCCTCGGCGCGGACATCCGCTTCGTCGCGCCGGACGTGCGCTTCTCGATCCTCGAGATCAAGTGGGGGCTGATCCCGGACGTCGGCATCTCGCAGACCCTGCGCGAGATCGTGCCCCTCGACGTCGCGAAGGAGCTGACCTGGACCGGGCGGATCGTCGACGGCCCGACCGCCAAGGAGCTCGGCCTCGCGACCCACGTCTCGGAGCGTCCGCTCGACGACGCCCTCGCGCTCGCCGCCGAGATCGCGACCAAGTCGCCGGACGCGATCCGCCGCGGCAAGCGCCTGCTCGAGGCGACCTGGCGGGCCGACGACCGGACCGGGCTCGAGCTCGAGGCGCGCCTGCAGGGTCAGCTCGTCGGTTCGCCGAACCAGGTCGAGTCGATCAAGGCGAACTTCGAGAAGCGCGCACCGAACTACGAACTCCCGACCGACTGAGCCGAGCCATGTCCAGAGACGACCAGGACGCAGCCACGAGCCGAGAGGCCCTTCGCGACTTCCTGTCGCTGATCGGAGAGGTCGACCGTGACTTCCTCTCCGAGGAGCGACGCGTGACCGACGCCGCCGACGTCGCCGAGGGCGAGCACATGCTGCTCCACCTCGTGAAGGCGGCCCTCGACGTCTGGGTCGACAACGACGCGTCCCGCCCGCGCTTCGCGCCCCTCGCGAGCCCGGTCCTCAAATGGGGCGGCGAAGGCGCCGACAACCCCGCCCACTGCGCCCCGCTCGACCCGAGCCGTCGCTACCGCATCCGCGGACGCATGCAGGACGAGGTCTACATCAGCTTCACGGTCTACACGGGCAAGGCGGAAGGCGACTGGAACGACGGCGTGATCTCCGCCCTCAACCACACGGAGTTCGACGTCGCCGAGGACGGCTCCTTCGAGATCGACCTCGGACCGCAAGCGGCGCCGGGCGCGCTCCACATGGAGGCGGGCAAGCCGAACTGCGTGATCTCGCGCCACTACTGGGAAGACGAGATCTGCGGCATGGCGGATCCTTCGAAGCGGGTCGAGCTCGAGATCGAGTGTCTCGACGAGCCCGGTCATCCGCGGCCGCTCGGGCCGCAGCGCCTGGCGCAGAAGCTCGCCGCCGCGCGGAACTTCATTCACGGCCAGACCCTCGCGCGGCCGGTGAATCCCGACCCGAGCAAGCAGCCCGAGTGGTTCTCGCTCGTTCCCAACACGCTGCCGAAGCCGATGAAGTGGATCCCGAGCGAGGGGGGCGGCGCCGGTGCGGTCGACAACGCCTACTGCGCGGGGCTGGTCGTGCTCGGCCCGGAGGACGCCCTCGTCGTGGAGGGGCGCTGGCCCGAGTGCGTCTATGCGAACGTGATGTTCTGGAACCGCTTCCAGCAGGCGCCGGACTATCGGTACCGCTCGTGCTCGCTGAACCGCAGGCAGATGCAGGCGGACGACGAGGGGCGCTTCCGTTTCGTCGTCGCCCACGAGGACCCCGGCGTCCCGAACTGGATCGACACCGAGGGACACGCGGCGGGGACGCTCTACTGGCGCTTCCTCCTGCCCGAAGGCGACATCGAGCAGCCGCGCTGCGAGGTCGTCCCCCTCGCGAGCCTGCGCGACCGCTAGGCGCGCGTCCTCGCGCTACTGGTCCCGCGCGCCGACGAGGTCCGCCATCAGCTCGTACGCCTCGTTCTGCTCGGTCCGTACGGTGACGCCGGTGTAGGGCATGTCCTCCCAGAGATCGCGCCAGCGCTTCTTGATGCGGTCGACGTCGCCGATCAGCGCGCCCTCGTCGATGTACTCGTCGGGGACGGCCTGGATCGCCTCTTCGCGTTTGCCCGCCTGGAAGAGCTCGAGGATGCGATCCGCCGCCTCGCCCCAGCCTTCGCGGTGCATGCGCTTGTGGTGGAAGTTGAGCGTCGGGTGGCCCATGCCGCCGACGTAGAGCGCGACGAAGGGCTTGTTCGCCTGGAGCGCCCCCTTGATGTCGTCGGTGATCGTGACGGAGACTCCGCCCTGGATCTCGAAATCGTCGTAGCCCTTGCCGTTCCCGGCCCGGGCGAAGCCCTCTTCGAACCAGCCCTTGAACGTGTCCACGTTGCTTCGCCGCATGCCGAAGGCCAGCCAGCCGTCGGCGAGCTCCGCCGTCATCTTCACCATCTCGGGGGCGCCGGTCCCGAGCCAGATCGCGGGCTTCTGCGGAAAGTGGAGCATCGACTTGAGGGGCTTGCCGAGACCGGACGAGCCCGGACCGTCGTAGGGCAGCCTGATCTCGGGGCCATCGTGCTCGACGTAGCCGTCCCGGGCATAGACCTTGTTGATGATCGTCACGTAGTCGCGCAGCCGATCCTTCGGCTTGCCCCACGGCGTGCCGTACCAGCCCTCCACGATCTGCGGACCCGAGAGGCCGAGCCCCCCGATCACGCGTCCCCCGCCCGCCATCTGATCGACCGTCGCCAGCTGCATCGCGGTCATCGTCGGCGTCCGCGCGCCCACCTGGATCACGCCCGTGCCGAGGCGGATGCGCTCGGTGTGTGCCGCGATGAACGCCAGCGGCGTGATCGCGTCGGAGCCGTAGGCCTCCGCCGTCCAGACGGAGTCGTAGCCGAGCGACTCGAGCCACTTGATCTTGTCGACCGGGACTTCGACGGTCCGTCCTGCGTATTCGATGGCACAACCGAGCTTCATGAAGGCATCCCCTGCGAGCGATCCCCGCCGTCCGGTGGTTCCGAACGCGCTAGATTCGCGCCGCCCGAGCATACGGAATCCCGACGGAGGGCGAACGCCGCCGATCGCGCCGCCGTCCACGAGGAGAATCGAGTCGCCATGGCGTCTCCCGCGCGCGTTGCGGACGAGGATCGAAGCAAGGAGAGGTGCGTCCTCGCAGCCGCCGCGACGATCCTGCTCGTCGCGGCCCTCTCCGGCTGCGCCGCCGCGGGGCGCGGCGGCTTCACGCCGAGCGAAGGCACGGTCCAGCTCGGCCCCCGGCCCTTCTACCTGCTCGACCGGCTCGAGGCCGGGCCGCTCCGGGAGCGACTCGAAGCCTGCCGGCAGGGGCCCTTCCGGCCGAGCCGGTTCTCGATCGGCCACCGGGGCGCTCCGCTCCAGTTCCCGGAGCACACGCGCGCGTCCTATCGCGCGGCGGCGGTACTCGGGGCCGGCAAGCTCGAGTGCGACGTGACCTTCACCCGGGACCGGGTGCTCGTGTGTCGGCACTCGCAGTGCGATCTCGCCACCACGACGAACCTCCTCTCGACGCCGCTCGCCGATCGCTGCCGCGAGCCCTTCGAGCCGGCGGCCGGCAATCGGCCGGCGAGCGCGACCTGCTGCACCCACGACTACGCCTTCGAGGAGCTCACGACACTCGAGGCGCGGATGGACGCCGCGAACGGGAGCGCGACGCGGCCCGAGGCGTTCGCCTCGTCGACCCCTGCCCTGCGAACCGACCTCTACTCGACGGGCGAGCGGATCCTCTCCCACGCCGAGAGCATCGCGCTGGCGGACGCGCTCGGCCTCGACATGACGCCGGAGCTGAAGACGCCGAAGGCGGAGATGCCCTTCGAAGGCGACTACACCGTCGCCGCCTTCGCCGACCAGCTCGTCGACGAGTATCGCGCCGCGGGCATCCCGGCTTCGCGCGTTCGCATGCAGACCTTCGACCCGGACGTGATCCGGCATTGGCTGCGGACCGCGCCGGACTACGCGGCGAACGCGGTCTGGCTCGTCGCCGCCACGCCCGAGCACCGCGCGCTCGAGGCCGAAGCGCTCGCGGCGCTCCGCGAGGAGGGATTCCGGACGCTGGCGCCCCCGACGTCGATGCTGCTCGACCTCGACGACGAGGGGCGGATCGTGGCGAGCGCGTTCGCGAAGCGGGTGAAGGCCGCCGGCCTCGCGCTGGTCGCCTGGACCCTCGAACGCTCCGGACGCATCCGCGACGGAACGATCGAAGGCCGGCGTCGCGACTTCTATCTGGATCCCGTGCTGCCCGCGCTCTCGAACGATGGCGACGTCTATCGCGTGATCCACGCGCTCCATATGGAGGTCGGCGTCGAGGCGATCTTCTCCGATTGGCCCGCGGCGGTGACCTTCTACGCGAACTGCATGGGCCTCGACTGATCCCGCATGAGCGACGCCCCGCCCTTCTTCACGCGCTACGGCTTCAGCGATCTCGACCTCGCGAGCCACCGCCTCGCGATCACCCCCTACCCGGAGGTCTGCCGCGGGGGCGCCCTCAGCGCCACCGTCGTCGCTTCCGCGATCGACATCCTCGGCGGCGTGTGCACGCGGGAGATCGCCGGCGTCGACGCCACCTTCACGAGCGACCTCTCGCTCCGGATCGCGCGACCGGGGATCCCGCCGAGGATCGAAGCCCGGGGCGAGCGACTTCGCACCGGACGTCGGCTCGTGACGACCGCCGTCACCCTCGACGTCGACGGCCGACCGTGGGCCTACGGTGAGACCACCTTCTCCCGCATCCCGCGCGACCCCGCGGACGCACCGGAGCGGTCGAAGCTCGTCACGCCGTCGCCGCTCCCCAGCCATCCGCTGACGCGCGCCCTCTCCGAAGAGGTCGGGGTCGAAGTCCCCGATCCGGCGAGGGGCCGAGTCCGGATCCCGCTTCGCCCGGCGCTGCGGAATCCCGAGGGCGTCA
>JAUIMK010000254.1 GCA_030432735.1 bacterium | reverse complement strand
ACCTACGTGTGCAATCTCGCCGCGCCTTCGGCCGCGGACGAGCTTCCCACCCTGCGGCAGCTCGCGCGGAGCCCCGACCTCTACCGCCCGATCGCGGTCGAGATCCCGATCTCCTCCTCTTCGTCGCCGGGCGTGTCGGCGATCGGCGTCGCGGCGGCCGCGCACGCTTCGTCGTCACGGTCCGGCGCCGGCTCGTCGACCAGCGCGATCGCCGGGGGCGGGTCGGATTCGACCTCCGCGGCGGGAGGCGCCGGCGTGCCCGACTCCGCCTCCGCTCCGGAAGGCGTCGGAACGGAGGCGGAGTCGGCACCGGTCGCCGAGGGCGTCTCCGGAGGCGCCGTCCTTCGACCGAGATAGCGATCGACGGTCGCCTGTCGGAGCGCCTCGAAAGACGCCCCGATGTCGTCGACCAGCGACGCCAGGTCCGGCACCAGCTCGAAGTCGCCGTTGAACCCCCAGCAGAGCTTCCCCTCGTAGCTGAAGAGCGCGACGCCCAGGCCACCCCCCGGAATCAGCGGAACCACGGGATACATCGCCAGCAGTCGCGAGCCCGCGAGATAGAGCGGGAACTGCGGCCCCGGCACGTTGGTGACGATCATGTTCACCGGTCCGGAGTTGCCGATCGCGGGGAGCGCCCGCTCGAGGATCGGACCCGGAATCCACTCCGCGAGCTCCATGATCGTATCGACGGCGAGCGCGGCGTTCGACGCCTTCAGCTCCTCGGTCGTCTGCTGAATCGCCTCGATCTGCTCGATCGGATCCTCGATGGCGAGGGGCAGCGGCACGACCCAGGTCGAGACGTGATTGCCCTGGATCCGTTCGTGCTCCGGACGCCGCATGCTGACCGGCGCGGAGATGCGGAAATCGAGCGTCTTCAGGTCCATCCGTCGACGGAAGAGGTAGCGACGCAAGGCCCCGGTCACGGTCGCGAGGACGACGTCGTTGATCGTGCACCCGAGCTCCCGACGCAGCTCCTTCACGTCGTCGAGGGGCATCGTCAGCCAGTCGAGGCGGCGGTGCGGGCCGAGCTCCCCGTTGATCGGCGTAGGCGACGCAGCGGTCGTGGCGTGGTTCGCCATCTCGGCGAACGCGCGCAGGCGATCGCTGGCGCTCGGACCGCCGAGGTCGGTCGCCGCACGCTGAGCGGGAGAGCTCGTCGCCTGGGCGATCCAGTCGCGCGCCAGGGAGAGCGGCCGCCGCACCGTCTCGGAGACCGCGTCTCCGAAGAGCTCGGAGCGCGTGGGGGCCGGCCTCGGCATGTAGGGAATCGCGGGACCGTCCTCCACCTTCGGTGAGGGCGACATCAGCACCTGCGAGAGGTCGGCGCCGGCCGCGCCGTCGATCATGCAGTGGTGGATCTTGTTCAGGATCGCGAACTGCTCGCCTCCCTCGACGCCTTCGATGACCCAGACCTCCCAGAGCGCGTGTCGCCGGTCGAGCCGGCGGGAGTTGATGCGCGCGGCGATCTCCTTGAGCTGCTCCTGGGTCCCGGGGCGGGGAAGCGCGATGTGACGGATGTGGTGGGCGATGTCGAAGTTGCGATCGTCCACCCAGACCGGCCAGCGCTCGACCGGCGTCCACTCGAGCTTCTGCCGATAGCGCGGGATCCAGTGGAGGCGCGATTCGGCCTGCGCGCGGTAGCGATCGATGTCGACGCCACCGTCCTCGCGCTGGAGCGGACCGATCTCGAAGACCGCGAGGGCCCCGACGTGCATGGGCTGGTTGGGTGTCTCCGCCCAGAGAAAGCCCGCGTCCTGCGCGGAGAGTCGTTCGAAGCCGAATCTCGCCATGCCACCACCTCCCGATCGGTCTCGAGAGAAGAGAGAGCAAGATGAGTGCCAGCCGCGAGACGACCCGTAGCGGCCCGACACGGCACGGCCGCCGGGGCGCCGATACCGCCGTGCCCAAGGAATCGGCGCGGGATGCCCGCGCACGGGTCAGAGCCCGCGGCCCGGGCGGCGAAGCGTCAGACGTGATTGCGGAGCATCATCTCGCGCGGATGGGGCTCGAGATAGAGCTGTCCCCCGACGTAGTCGACCTGGTGTGAGGTGACGAGGAAGCGCAAGAGCGTCACCGGCACCACGAGCGGCACCCGTCCGGCGCGATAGTCCTGGATCGCGACGCCGATCTCGCGCTTCTCGCGCGAATCGAGGGCCTCCTTCAAGTGTCCGAAGAGGTGCTCGAGGACGTTCACGTGACGTCCGACCGAGGCGGGGCGCCGGATCGCGGTCAGGAACGCAGCTTCGTAGTCGCGATAGACCTCCTCGTCCGGCACCTGCCCGAAGCTGCCGACGATCCGACCGAGCGTCCGGTAGCGCGCCTCGTCGTGCGCGAGGAGCAGCATCTTGTGCGCCTCGTGGAAGGCGACCAGGCTTCCGCGGGTGAGGCCGCGCTTGACGAGGACCCGCCATCGATTGTGACAGAAGAGGGCCTCGATGAAGCCCTCGCGGAGCCGGGGATCGTTCAGCCGCCCCTCTTCTTCGACCGGAAGGTCGGGACAGGCGTCGACGACGACCCGCGCGAAGTGCCCGACGCCGGTTCGAACGGGCATGCCGTCCCCTTCGGCTCGAACGCGCACGCGAAAGACGCCGCAGGAGGGGGAGTCCTTCTTGAAGACGAACCCGTCGAGCCCGGCTTCGAGGAGCTCCGACACCCGTGGCTCCGCATAACGCGCCATCTTCTCCGTCACGTCCTCGCCGTCGCCGCGAACGACGAGGCGATCCCCCCGCTCGCCGCCGACGAGCTGGATCGCCGGCCGCGGAAGGCCGAGCCCCGCCTCGAGCTCCGGGCAGAGCGGCCGCCATTCCACGTGCGCACCCAGCACGTCGGTCACGTAGCGATCCCGCTTGTGACCGCCGTCGAAGCGCACCTCCGCGCCGAGTAGACACGCCGAGACGCCGACCCGGACCGGCTCGTCCTCGTCGTGCCATCGCTCCCAGACCGGAATCTCGTCGTCGCTCACGCAGCGCCTCCCTCGAAGGATCCGGCGCGCTTGTCGCGCCGTCCCCGAAGACTAGTGTCCCTCGATCCATGATCTACACCATCGAAACGGACCAGACCCTCCCCCGCCTGCTCGAAGACGTCGGCCTCTTCTGCGCGAACGCCGGGAACCTCGAGACGAGCACGCCCCCCGAGCTTCGTTTCTCGATCGAGACCCCGCTCCCGATCGAGATGCGACCGGGCGCGCTGATCGAGTATCGCCTGACCCTCTACGGCGTCCGTTTCCGGTGGCTCACCGAGATCAGCGTCTGGGAGCCGGGGCGGCGCTTCGTCGACCGTCAGATCCTCGGCCCCTTCGCCCTCTGGCACCACGAGCACCGCTTCAGCGAGGAAGGGGACGCGACGCGGATCCAGGACACGGTCCACTACGCCCTCCCCCTCGACCCGGTCAGCCGACTGGTCCACCCGCTCGTCCGCAAGCAGCTCGACCGCATCTTCGACTACCGGACGGCGCGCGTCGCGGCGCTGCTGGGCGATCCCGACTAGCTCCCCCGCGCGGCCCGGTACACGTCGAGCGCGCGCTTCCTCGCCTCGTCGTGGGCGACGATCGGCGCCGGGTAGTCCGCAGGCGGCGTCGGCGCGAGCCAGGGCGAGTGGAGGTACCGCGTCTCGACGTCCGCGAGCTCCGGGACGAAACGACGCACGTAGTCGCCGTCCGGATCCCAGCGCTCGCCCTGCTTCGACGGGTTGAAGATCCGGAAATAGGGCTGGGGATCGGTCCCGGTCGAGGCGGCCCACTGCCAGCCGCCGTTGTTCGAGGCCGGGTCCCCGTCGACGAGATGATCCATGAAGAAACGGGCGCCCCGTCGCCAGTCGATCAGCAGATCCTTCGTCAGGAAGCTCGCGACGATCATGCGCACCCGGTTGTGCATCCAGCCGGTCTCGACGAGCTGGCGCATCCCGGCGTCGACGATCGGATAGCCCGTCCGGCCCCGGCACCAGGCTTCGAAGCCTTCGGGATCCCTACGCCAGGCGAGGTCGTCGTACTCCGACCGGAAGTTCTGCGTCGTGACCTCGGGGCGATTCGCGAGGACCGCCGCGTAGAACTCCCGCCAGACCAGCTCGTCGAGCCACTTCTCGACCCCCGGCCGATCTTCGGGGTGCTCTTCGGCATGCTCGAGTCCGACCGCGAAGCATTTGCGTGCCGAGATCACGCCGAAGCGGAGATGGGCCGAGAGCCGAGCGGTGCCGTCGACCGCCGGAACGTCCCGATCCGTCTCGTAGCGACCGACGCGGCTCTCGAGGAAGCGTGAGAGTCGCCGGCGCGCGGCCGTCTCGCCGCCCGTGGGCCCGATCCGCGCAGAGGTCGGGAGGTCGAGGGTCGAGAGCGAGTCCTCGGAAGCGCTTCGCTCGTAGGGGATCGCTCGCTCGGGCAGGCGCAGGCGGGGTGCGGGCCACCGGGGCGCCGCGGCCCAGGCCGCCCACCAGGCCCGGCGATAGGGCGAGTAGATCGAGTGCGCGGTGCCCTTCTTCGTGAGGATCTCCTCGGGTCCGAAGACGGTGTGATCCCGAACCGCGAGCATCTCGCGCCCGTCGGATTCGAGTCGCGAGCGGACCGCCTCGTCGCGGCGCCGGGCGTAGGGCGTATCGGCCTCCGAAGAGCTCACGACATCGACCCGCAGGCGCTCGGCGATGCGCGGAACGACTTCTTCGGGGACGCCTCTCACCGTCAGCAGCGGCACGCCCCGCGATTCGAGCTCTTCCGCGAGCGACGCGAGCGACTCGATCAGGAAACGGTCCCGATTTCGCGAGAGCGTCTCGTCGAGCAGCTTCGGATCGAAGACGAAGAGCGCGGCCCACTCGTCGACCCGGTCGGCCAGCGCGAGGATCGCGCCGTGGTCGCGGAGACGCAGATCGTTTCGGAACCAGTGGAGACCCCGCACGACTCAGCCGAGCCCGAAGCGAGGGAGGATCGCGTCGGCGAGCGCCTCGGCGGAGAGGAAGGCGTCTTCGACGGTGTCGCCCCGCGTCCAGTCGCCGCAGACGCCGATCCCGGCCTCCGCGTCGAAGAGCGTCGCGCCGTCGAGGGGCCTCACCGGTCGCGCGTAGAGCCATCGATGGGTCGCCCGGAAGGCGACCGGCGGAAGTGCGACGCCGACGACCCGGGCGAACTCCGCCTCGATCTGGCGGCCGATCTCCGCGGTCTCGAGATCGACGTGCCGCTCGCTCCAGGCCGCCCGGCTGTGGACGACCCAGCATGCGGCCTTGCCCCGCTCGGCCTTCGAGTCGTTGCGCGCGATCCAGGCGATCGCGTCGCTCTCGACGAGCGCGCCGTCGAACGCGACCTCGACCGGCGACTCGAAACCGAGCATCGTCGCGTGACACGGCCACATCTCGACGCCGGCGATCGCGGCACGGAGGGTCTCGGAGGACGCCACGAGCGGGAGCGCCTGGGCCGGGGGCACGGCGACGACCACGAGATCGAAGCCGGCGAACTCGAACCCGGCGTCGCAGTGGAGCGTATAGCCCTGCTCCCCACGGCGGATCGCTTCGATCCGGACGCCGAGCTCCGCCTCGATCGAACCGAGGAGATCCCGCACGACGGCGTTCATGCGCGGAACGCCGACGAAGCGATCGACACAGGCCTCCTCCGCGAGGACGCGGCCTTCGGCGAGACGCACGACCCTCCCGGGCCAGTGTGCCGCCTTTCCCGCTTCGACCCAGGCCTCGACCTGCGTCCGGAAGCGGGGATCACGCGCGGTGAAATACTGCGCGCCGTGGTCGAAGGCACCGAAGTCGCTGCGACGCGTGGACATGCGTCCGCCGACCCCGCGCGCCTTCTCGAAGACGCGCACCTCGGCACCGGCGCGCGCGAGGCGATCCGCCACCCGGAGCCCCGCGAGCCCCGCACCGACGACGGCCGCTCGAATCATCGTGCTCCCTCCCGATCTTCGCTTCGCCTCGCCTGCAGGACGAAGCCCTCCAGACGCTTCGCATTCTCGATCCGGTCGACACCGCGCAGCGGCGGGCAGCCGACGATGCCCTTGCCGCCGATCCAGAGCGCGACCTCTTCGGGGAGCGCGCGGCGCACGTCCCGGAGGATCGACTCCACGGTCTCCGGGGGACTCACCGCGAACCCGAGGGCGAGCGCCTGCGCCCGCGCCGCGACCGTCGACTCGACCAGGTCCGCGATCGGGACGTCCGCCCCGACGAAGATCGGCTGCGCCCCGAACGCGCGCGCGGCGATGGCCGCGGCGAGGACCCCGAGGTCGTGCCGCTCGCCTTCCGGAGAGGCGAACACGACCCGCGGACCGAGTCCGTCGTCCACCCCGATTTCGACGGATTCGACGAGGATCGAGCGCAGCACGTTGGTCGCGCGATGCTCGGCGGCGACCGACGTCCGCCCTTCCGCCCAGCGTTCACCGATCGCGGCGGCAAGGGGCAGCGCTTCCTCCAGCGCGAACTCGACCGGGCCGAGCTCCCGGGCACGCGTCTCGAGCAGGCGGCGAAGCGTCCCGGCGTCGAGGGCATCCACCGCGGCCAGCATCTCGTCGAAGCGCCGCTCCTCGCCCGCGTCCACATCGCAGGCGAGCCGCTGCCGCAGCGCGTCCAGGTCGAGGCCGGCCAGATCCCCGATCCGGTGCCCCTCCTCGGTCGCGCGCCGAAGCCACCGGAGCCGCTCCACGTCCGCCTCGGTGTAGCGACGACTTCCGCCTGCCGTCCGCGACGGCGTCACCGCACCGTGGCGCGTCTCCCAGGCGCGGAGGCGCTCGGCGGTCAGCCCGGTCAAGCGGGTCACCACCCGCATCGGATAGGTGTCGAGCTCTTGGTCGCGATCTTCGGACACGGCTTCCTCGGGCATCAGCGGCCTCCGGCCATCCTCTCAAAAGGGGAAGATTCCCCGATGGGCCCTCATTGTATCGGCATTATCCAAATCTTGTACAGTTTTTTTCTTTACAAACCGATGGACATGCGAAAGACTCTGCCTCGCGCCTCAAGACATTCGGAGCTC
>JAUIMK010000253.1 GCA_030432735.1 bacterium | reverse complement strand
GACGCCCTCTTCGGCGCAGCGCACTCGGAGTTCGGCGGGGTCGATCTCGTCTTCAACAACGCGGGCGTCTATCTCGGCGGCGCGATGCGCGACTGCACCTTCGACGATTGGAAGTTCGTCCTCGACGTGAACCTCGACGGCGTCTTCCACGTCGGGCAGAAGGCGGCGTCGGTGCTCCGCGCGCAGGGACGCGGCGGCTACGTCGTGAACACCGCTTCGATCGGAGGCTTCACGTCGCACAACGCAGGCCTCGCCTACGGGGTCAGCAAATTCGGGGTCGTCGCCTACAGCGAAGCGATGCGGATGGATCTCGAGCCGGACGGGATCGGCGTCTCGACCCTCTGCCCCGGACCGATCGACACCAACCTGACCGCCTCGGACCGCCTGCGAGATGCCGGCGACCGCGCGGGCGGCGTATCCGAAGCGCTCTCGCCCTTCATCCGCGGCGGCATGCGGCCCGACGACATCGGACCGATCGTGCTCTCCGGCATCCGCCGCGAGCTCCCCTACATCTTCACGCACGACGACATGCGGGAACACTTCGAGGCCCGCTTCGACACCATCCTCGACTGCATCGACCGGATCGGCGAGCCGGCCTGACCCGGCCTCGCTTCCCCGTCCGCCTCGATTCGCCTCGATGAGGAGCCGATGATGCGCACCCTGCCCCGCTCCAGGACCGCTCTTCCTTCCGACTCGCGGCTCCCGAGACTCCTCGGGATCGCCGCCCTCGTCCTCGCGGCCGCGAGCGCGGGCGGCTGTGCGCGCATGATCCGGCCGGTCGACGCCCCCACGATGGCCTTCGAGAGCGAGGCACCGGCGATCGACGCGAGCATCGAGATCTGCGTGCGCCCCAAGCTCCACAAACGCCAGTGGAACGTCCACGACCATCCCTACGTGATCGAGCTCGGCAAGCGCGCCGCGATCGGCTTCGAGCGCATGGTGAAGACCGCCTTCCGCGACGCCAGCGCCGTCTACACGGATCGCTGCGGCGAGACGAGCACGTCGCCGTGGATCGAGGCGACGATCGTGTCCGCGAACCGGGACTACGACGGCTTCGAGGGTGGGCTGATCGAGCAGGAGCCGGTCGATACCGCGCTCACGATGTCGTTCGAGATCCATGCCGACGACGGATCGGAAATCTGGACCACGACGGTCGAGGCTCGGCACCGAAGCGTCGACCCGGCCCCCTGGAACGTCCGGACCCGCCGCCACCGCGGCAGCCGCGACTTCGGCGTGGTCCTCGGCGAGGCCCTGGACGAGGGCTTCACGCGCTTGATCACGTCGCGCGAGGTCCGCGCGGCCTTCGGTGATCCGGGACTCGACGCGCCTTCGGACGACGCACCCGGCGTCTCTCCGGAGGCGGAGGGAACGGACGAAGGCTGAGCGTCGCGCTTCCTCGACGGATCGCGGGGTCCGCTTCGCCTAGCGAAGCACGCCGCCGCCATCGACGATCACGCCCTGCCCGTTCACCCGACTCGCGCGATCGGAGCAGAGCCAGACCGCCGTCTCGCCGATCTCTTCCGGCCGGACGAGGACGCCGCCGGGCACGGTCGCTTCGAGGCGCTTGCGGTGCTCCGGACCGTTCGCCTCGAACGAGGCGCGCAGCATCGCGGTATCGGTGATCCCCGGCAGCACGGAGTTGCAGCGGATCTTCTGCGAGGCGTATTCCTGCGCGACGTTCTTCATCAGGCCGACGACGCCGTGCTTGGCCGCCGTGTAGTGGGGCTGACCGGGGGCCGGAACGACGGCCGCGCCCGAGGCGGTGTTGCAGATCGTTCCGCGCCCTGCACCGAGGACGTCCTGGGTGACCATCTGCGCGAGCTCGTGCTTCATGCAGAGGAACACGCCGGTCAGGTTCACTGCGAGCATGCGGTGCCACTCCTCGAGAGGCATCTCGTGGAACTGGAAGCTCGGGCTCGTGATCCCCGCGTTGTTCATCGCCGCGTCGAGACGGCCGAAGCGCTCGACCGTCGCGGCGACCATGGACTCGACCTGCGCTTCGTCGGCGACGTCGACCGCGAGGGCGAAGGCTTCGCCGCCTTCGGAAGCGATCAGATCGACGGTCTCCCGGGCACCCGCCTCGTCGAGGTCGACCACCGCGACCCGAGCGCCCTCCCGCGCGAAGATCTGCGCGCTCGCCCGTCCGATTCCGCTGCCCGCGCCCGTCACGAGCGCCGCGCGCCCTTCGTGCATGCCCACCGTCGTCGACCTCCTCGCTCCGAACGCGCGAACGACCCGTCTGCGTCCTCCGGCGCTCGAATGCGCTGAGTCTAAACGTCTGCGGCGACCGGCGCCGGTGCCCCGGCCGCGACGCTCGGGAGCGGGCCGGCGGGTCTATCCGGGCGGCGCCGCCGTTCCGGGCACGCCCCGCGTCCGCCGCGCCCGAGCGGACCGGACCGCGGTCGCGATCATGTTGTTCCCGATCTCGCCCTCGGTCAGCACGCCGTTCACCGCACCCCGGATCCGGACGTCGTCGAAATGGCGCTCGAGGATCGCGCGGAACTCCGCCGCGCTGTATTCGCGGAGGTGCCAGGGATTGATCGGGATCGCCCCGAAGAGGTTCTGGGGCGTGGAGCAGAAGAGACGCCCGCCCGGCGCGAGGACCCGACGCAGCTCCCGGCAGTAGGCCTCCGCGTCCTCCACGTGCTCGATCGTCTCGAGGCTCACGATCGCCGTGAAGTGGTCGTCGGGAAAGGGGAGACGACAGACGTCCGCGTGCTCGAAGGCGAGATTCCCTCTCTCCGAGCTCCGCGCGCGTCGGTTCTCCCGGATCACGTCCGCGTCGAGGTCGACGCCCACGACGCGGTGCGCGTGCTGCGCGAGGACCTCGGAGCCCGATCCGTCTCCGCACGCAGCGTCGAGCACCACGTCCGAAGCGCGAATCGACCGGGCCACGTGCAGGTAGCGCTGGGCACAGTAGTTCCCCGGCTGGAAGGCCTGCGCCGCATCGCTCTGGGACCGCTCGGTCCCGACGAACATCTGCTCGGCGAGGGTCCGGAATCGACGCAGCTCGGGCTCGGTGTATCGAGGCAGGTCTGCCGGCTCGAGCACGTGGGAGCGAAAGCGATCCGCCCGATTGAAGACGTACGAGAGAGGGCGAACCAGAAGTCGGAGCCGCTCGTCTTCGGGCAACGCGAGGATCTCCTCCCGCGCCCGGCGCAACGCGTCGACCCGGACGGCGATCCCGGTGAAATGCGTCTCGAAGTTGATCGGCGCCTGCACGAGGTCGAAGCCCGACTCGTCCTGGATCGCCATCAGCCGCTCGAGCAGCGCCGGGATCAGGAACATGTGCTGCCCCATCACGTGAAGGATCCGCGTGGCGCCGAAATGATCCGCGGCCTGCAGGAGCCTCAGGGCCACGTCGTTCGTGGAGCCGCGGAAGAGCGTGACCCCCGTCGCCCGCGCCACCGGGAGGAACGCGTCGTTCACGCCCTGGTCCGGAACCGCGAGACAACATCGACCCGGCTCGAGGCCCCGGGTCTCGAGCAATCGCTCGATCGTCCGCTGGACCGCCGGCTTGCCGTCGACTTCGATCAAGGAGTGATCGAGGGCGCCGTCCCATCCACGGGCATGCGCCTGAATCAGACCGAGGGTCTCTTCCATGTCGTCTCCACGTCGCGCGACCGGGAGCGGTCGACGTGGCAGACTCATCGGATCTGCCGGCGAGCTGCCTATGCGAATTCGCGGCAGCCCCCGACCGACCGGACCGAATTCCGGGAACGACCGGATCCGGCCTGGAGACTTCGCCGGATGCCGGTCGCCCCGTGGAGCGCCCGATCTAGCTCAGGGCCTTGTCGACCGCGTCGAGCACGTCCTGCGAGAGACCGCCGTGGGTCAGCTTCGCGTTGCTCTCGACCTGCGCAGGCTTCGTCGCGCCGGCGATCACCGACGAGACGGAGGGCTGGCTGGCGAGCCAGGAGAGCGCGAGCTCGATGAGCGAGATGCCGGCGGCGGACGCGACCTCTTCGAGGCGCTCGACCTTCGCGAGGTTGTCGTCGGAGACGAAGTGGCCGTACATCTGCGTGAACATCTCGCGGCCCTCGCCGCCACCGTATCGGCTGTCCTCGTCGAAGTCCTGGCCACGCTTGTACTTCCCCGTGAGCGCGCCGGAGGCGAGCGGGAAGTAGGGCATGATACCGAGCCCGTGGTGCTCGGCCGCGGGCACGACCTCCGCCTCGACGTCGCGGTTCAGGAGGCTCCACTCGTTCTGCGCCGTGACGAACCCGCGAAGACCCGCCGTGTCCGCTTCCCAGGCCGCGTTCGAGATCTGCCAGCCCGAGAGGTTCGAGCAGCCCGCATAACGGACCTTGCCCTGTTCGATCAGGATGTTCAGCGCGTCCAGGGTCTCGGCGATCGGCGTGTCCGCGTCCGGGATGTGCATGATGTAGACGTCGATGTAGTCGGTCCCCAGGCGCTTCAGACTCGCCTCGCAGGCCTGCATCGCATAGCGGCGCGAAGCGCCGCCCATCAGCGGCCCGGCGCCCATCGGGACACCGAACTTCGTCGCGATCACGACGTTCTGACGCTCCGCACCCAGCGCCCGGCCGAGATGTTCCTCCGACCCACCGGCGCCGTAGCAGTCCGCGGTGTCGAAGAAATTGATGCCGCTGTCGAGGGCCGCGCGAATCACCTTCTCGCTCTGCGCGTACTCGATGGTCATCCCGAAGTTGTTGCAGCCGATGCCCGCGACGGAGACCTTGAGGCCCGAGTCGCCCAGATTGCGGAATTCCATGTCTTCTTCTCCTGATGGTTGCCGGCCCGAGAGTACCTCACCGGGACGCGCTCACAGCGAGCCGGCGGTGACCCGGAACTGCGCCAGGTGCCCCGCAGAAACCGGTCCCTCCGACACGCCGCGCGGCCCCGTCCGGCCGGACAGGCAACGGAGCGTCGAGCTCGAACTCCGAAGGGGTAGTCGCCGACCGAATCGAGGCGGGACCCGCCCCACCGGACTCTGCGGGCCGCCCTCGAGCCGGCTGCGGGCTCCCTTCCACGCGCCGTCGGCGGACCTGCTGGCTCGCTATGCTCGGCCGTCCGTTCGCAACCGACACCACCGGGAGTCGTCGACGTGCCCCTTCATGATGGCCGTGCGCCCGCGCTTGCCACCCTCCTACTCGGTTCCGTGCTTCTCGTCGCCGGTCCCGCCGCGGCAGGCGCCGTCTACGATCTCGTGGTGCGCGGCGGCCGAGTCGTCGATCCCGCGAGCGGCGTCGATGGCCTGCGGGACGTCGGGATCAGCGGCGATCGGATCGCCGCCATCAGCCGATCCCGCCTCGAAGGCATCCGCACGATCGACGCCACGAACCGGGTCGTCGCCCCGGGCTTCATCGATCTCCACACCCATTCCGCCACCCCGCTCGGCCATCGCTACCAGCTCCACGACGGCGTGACGACCGCGCTCGAGCTCGAAGCGGGCAGCTACCCCGTCGCGGACTTCGCGACGGATCTCGAAGACCAGGCTCGTATCCATTTCGGCGCCTCGGTCGGTTGGTCCTCGATCCGGGTCGAGACGATCTCCGGGCTGCGCTTCGAGAGTGTGCTGGGAGCGAATCCGCGGGCGACGAGCCTCCGTGGCTGGTGGGCGAAGCTGCGAGGTCGCGTTCCGCAGGCGATGGCCGCGGGCTTCACGCGACGCGCGTCGCCGCGAGAGCGCCGAAAGATGCGCCGCCTGCTCGAGCAGGACCTCGCCGCCGGCGCGCTCGGGGTCGGCGTCCCCCTCGACTATTTCAGCGAAGCCACGGACGAGGACGAGCTCCGGATGGTCTTCGAGGCCGCCGCCCGAGCGAATACGCTGCTCTACATCCACCTGCGGCGCGGCGTGAACGGCGACCCCGCCGGTCTACGCGAAGCCCTCCGACTCGCGAGGGAGACCGGCGCCGCGATCCACGTCTGCCACGTCACGCACAACGCGATGCGGAACATCGAGCTCTTCCTGCGCGAGATCCGCGAGGCCCGCGCAGCGGGAGTCGACGTCACGACCGAGGTCCTGCCCTACGACGCCGGCTCGGCGCTGATCTCCTCTGCCGTCTTCTCGCGGAACTGGCGCGAGATCTTCGCGATCGACTATGGCGACGTCGAGTGGGCGGCGACGGGCATGCGCTTCGACGAAGCCACCTGGAACGAGTACCGGGAGAAATTCCCGAACGGCCAGGTCGTCCACCACTATCTCGAGCCCGAATGGACGCGCCGTGGCCTCGTCGAGCCCGGCGTCCTCGTCGTGAGCGACCTGCTCCCCATGATCGACGAGGAGACGAGGGTCGCACCGCACAACGGCGCCTTCAGCCGCGTGCTCGGACGCCACGTCCGTGAGCGCGGGGATCTCGATCTCGAGACCGCGCTCGCGAAGATGACGTCGCTCCCGGCGCGGAGACTGGCCGCGTTCTTCCCCGCTTTCGAGCGCAAGGGGCGCGTCGCGGTCGGCGCCGACGCGGACCTCACGATCTTCGATCCCGAGACCGTGCTCGACCGGGCGACGTACGGGGACCCCTTCCAGGCCTCTGCGGGGATCGACACCGTGATCGTGGCCGGCCGGGTGGCGCTCGAGGACGGGCGCGTCGTCGAAGACGTCCACGCGGGGCGCCGTATCCTCGCTGGAGGAGAGCGCTGATGGAACGCATGAAGTCCCGATGCCACGTCGCCGGATCGATCGCGCTGGTGATCGCCGCGGCCCTTCTCTGCGTCGCCCCGACCGCCCTGGCGCGGGTCGTCGGGATCGAGATCACGCGTCGCGTCCCGATCCTCTCCCCCGATGCGTTTCGAGACGAAGCCGGCAACCCGATCCCCTACGAGCTGATCGAGGGTCGGGCCCACTACGCCTTCGATCCCGACGCGCCCTGGAACGCACGCGTCACCGACCTCGACGTGGCCGCACGTGATCCCTCCGACGGTCGGGTCCGGGCGACCGGGGACTTCAGCGTTCTGCAGGCCGTCCGCCCGGAACAGCGGAGCGGCGTCGCGCTCTTCGACGTCCC
>JAUIMK010000252.1 GCA_030432735.1 bacterium | reverse complement strand
CGAGGGCGTCGGGCCCTCGTGGCACCGTGTTGCGTGAAGTGGACAAACCGTTTCTCTTGGTACGCCGGGTCGATCGAACGATTCGACGGTCCTTGTCCGGCCGCGCGGAATCGGGTGATGATCGCGACGAGCGAGTTTTCGAAGATCCCACGGAGTTCCTTCTATGCTGTTCCGATTCCGATCCCTTGCCCGGCTCTCTCCCGTCCTGTTGACCTTCCTCCTGCTCGCGAGTGGCACCGCTCACGCCGACGTGAACTTCGCTGCGCCCGGCGTCGCCGAATCCGTCACGGGCCTCGTCGTCGGCTCGGATACCTACGACGTGACGTTCGTGAACAACGTGACGCACGCGGGCTGGGCCTCGCAGCTCGACTTCACGACCTACCCCGACGCGGAAGCGGCGATCAACGCCCTCGCAGCGGAGCTGAACGCCGAGGGCGTGACCGCGCTTCGCTTCACGACGCCGGGCGGCGGAACCTTCGACTTCGATGGAGCGGCCCTCTGGTACGCCGCCGATGCGACGACGCTCTACGGCGAATCGCTGCTGACGATCGGCTCGAGCTGGACGCTCGGCGCGCCGGGACCGCTGGGGTCGACGGCGCCCCTGAATGGCTCCTATCCCTTCGCCCTCGACTTCGTGCTCGCACCGGCGCCGTCCGTTCCCGTGCTTCCGCCGGTGGGGCTCGGGATGCTCGTCGTGGGACTCCTCGCCGCGGCGACGCTCTTCGGCCTGCGCGCGCGACACGCGTCGGTCTGAGCGGCGGAGCGGGCGCGACCCGCACCCCGACGAACACGAGTCCGCGCGACGGGCAGAAGTCCGCCGCGCGCGGCTCGGGCTAGGGCTTCTCGGCGATCGCCCGCCCGGACCGCGCGAAGGACAGTCCGTGGGTGCCGCTTCGGCCCACCATCAGACACTCGATCATCGGGATCGAGATCGGGCGGTCCGCGACCCATTCGACGAGGAAGTTCGCGCCCGAGCCGCCCTCGGTGTCCTGGGATTCGATCAGGAACTCGGCGGTCGCGAGGGGGCCGAGCGCCAGCGGCGCTTCGAGCAGCCGGCGGACGCGACGACCGTCGCTGTCGTAGTAGTCGACGGCGTTGATCGTGACGCCGCGATCACGATCCGTGTTGCGGACGCTGAGCGTCGCCTCGAGCAGGTAGGGGCGGCCGCCGTGGTGGAAGATGTGGGAGTAGACCGGGACGTACACGATCTGTCCCGCCGCCGCGTCCTCGAACGCCACGCGTCGCTCCAGCGGGACGTTGGGCTTCGGCGCCCGGTAGCTCCGGCTGACTTCCGGGGCCGTGCCATTTCGGGTCTCCGCCTCGGAGCAAGCGAGGGCGAGCGCGGTCGACGCGACGAGCAGCGCAGCGAGCGGCAGGCGTGAACGTCGGACGTCGAGGCGAAGGATGCGTCGGGCGGCGGCGCGACCGCGCAAGCGTTGGCGTGTCGACATCCTCACCTCCGGATCTGGATGCCTAGCACACCGCCGTGTGCGTCGAAATCGGTGCGGCCCGCGGTGAGCTGGACGCTCGACGACCACAGCGATCGCCAACCGAGGTCGAGGTGGACGGAGCCGTCGCCGAAGGGCAGCTCGACGAGGACACCGGCGCCCGTCTGGACGCTGAAGACCGCCGCATCGCTACCGAGGGCGCGGACCCAGGAGACACCCGGTCCGCCGCCGGCGTAGGTCGAGACCCCGCGGCCCCAGGACCAGGCGGGCCAGAAGTTCGCGAGGATCGACGTGGCGTAGAGCGTCTGGCCGTCCGCCGTCCGTTGGCCGAGCTCGTCGTTCACGCCGTGGATCGCGCTGAAGCGCTGGGCGACCTCGAGCTCGACGCGGGCGCTGAGCCGCTCGGCGATCGTCTCGGATGCAGACGGGAAGAGCGAAGTCAGGTCGTCCGGCGTCGTCGTCACGCCCAGGAGGACGGAGACGGCGAGTCCAGGCAGCGTATCCGCTTCGACCTGGTTGCGGTTGCTGAACGCGGGCCACACGTAGGCGCCAATCTGCAGGCCGGCGTGGGGCTCGACCGCGTACGTCGGTTTCGCGACGACCATCACGAGTCCCAGGACGAGTCCGAACGCGGCGAACGATCGCCGGGTCCGGCGAGCCGGGAAGGGCATGGGATGGAGGAACTCCTGGCGCCTGCGTGGATTCGTCGGTTCGAAGCCGACCCCCCGCATCCGGCGCGCAAATCGGGACGTCGAGGCGCACGGGGTGCGGGCTTCGATCGGCTCGCACGCTAGCAGGAAGTCTTGCCTCGGTTCAGTCCCGGACCGACGGCTTCGACGTTCGAGACATCCCGAACAGCGCGTCGGTCAATTCGACACGACGCGGTAGCTGAGGAAGATGATTCCAGAGTCGTAGCTCTTCGATCGTTCGAGTCGGAGTCGAGTGATGCCGGATGGTCTGCGCATGAGCGGAATCCCGGAGCCGAATATCATGGGGTTCAGCTTGACCACCATTCGATCGATCAAACCCGCCTCCGCGAGCAGCGTCGCGATCTCGCCGCCGCCGCAGAGCCATATCCTGGCGCCGGGTTGGGATCGGAGGTCGGCCACGAACGAGACGACGTCGTCCGAGACGATCTCGACGCCGACGTCCGGACTCGTCTTCAGCGTGCGGGAGAAGACCACCTGGCGCCGGCCCGGGTAGGGATTGGTTTCGCCCTCGTCCAGAGCGACCTGATAGGTGCGGCGACCCATCAGGACCGTGTCGAAGTCCTGGATGTCCGCAAGAAAGTCGCGAACGACCTCTTCGTCCCACGGAAACTCGTCGAACGATCCGTCGGATCGCGCGATGAAGCCGTCCAGGCTCGCTGCGACGTAGTAGGTCACTTCGCCCATCCAGGTTCTCTCCATGCGATCGATCTTGGCCTGACCGTCGAGGCTAGCGACGATGGTTCAGCGCGTCTTCGAGGGGAGCGCGGCTTCTCCGGGTCCGCCACGCTCGATGAATAGAATGGCCTGCGGGGCCGATTCGTGTGGGAAACGGGCTTCTCGGTGGGTTTCAGCATGAATCCCGAGACCCGCGGCGGAAAGCGATCCAGCCACCTCCTCGATCGAGTGTCGATAGAGCGTGAGCGGCGCACCGGAGCCGTACGCATCCTGCTGCTCGATCGCTTCGCCACCACCGGATGGAAACGCGACGAGGGCGATGCCGTCCGTTCGGAGGACCCGGTCGAGCTCGCGCCAGACGGCTGGGAGACGGTGTGGGTCGGTCGCGATGATCGAGTACCAGTAGACCGCCCCGGCGAGCGATCGGTCAGCGACCCCCAGAGCGGTCAGAGGGTTCACGTCGAACTGAATGTGCGGGTGTGCCGACCGGGCTGCTTCGATCATCCCCGGCGAGACGTCGACACCAGCGGTATCCAGGCCGCGGCGCGAGAGATACGCAGCGATCCGCCCGGGACCACACCCCACGTCCAGTACGCGGCCCGGTGGTCGAGTTCGAACCGTCTCGGCGTAGGCGTCGAGAAGCGCTCGATCGATCGGGCTCTCGAAGCGGGGCGATACTTCGGTGCCGACAGAATCGACGAAGAGCCGAGCCGAGTGATCGTAGACCTTGCGAAGCGCTGCGAGCGTTGCGGCCCTATCCATGGATGAGGATCTTCCGGTCGCCGATCCTGAGCAAGAGCCTCGCGGCCTCGCACATGCGGCATCTCGGCGCGAATCGGATCACGTCGAACGATCCGGAACCGCGATTCCCCAATACTCGTAGCTGAGGAACTTCGGATAGGAGACGTAGCCCTCTTCGATCTCTACGGGATTCCATCCCGCACCGTGGAGCATCGCGGGAATCGGCCGTCCGGAATGGCAGCCACCTGCGAGTTTCTTCCAGAGCGGGTCCAGCCTCCGCTGCCACTTTCGAACCTGCGCGTCGGGCGCTTCGCCGTGTTCCGCGAAATACAAGCGGCCCCCCGGTCTCAGCACGCGACGCATCTCGCGCAGCGCCGCGATAGGATCCGGAATCGTGCAGAGCGTATAGGTGACGAGGACGGAGTCTACGGAATCGGTCTCGATCGGGATGCGCTCACTCGACAACGGGAGGCGATCGAGCGGGATCTCGAGTTCCCGCCGTCGGTCGGCTGCCAGGTGCCAGAACTCGTCGTTCGGGTCGAGACCGATGATTCGCTCGACCCGGTCCGGATCGTAGAAGGGAAGGTTGAGTCCAGAGCCTATTCCGACCTCGAGGACGGTACCCTCGGTTCGGCTGACGACGCAGTGCCGTTGCTTCGCGATGTTCGAATCGGAGCAGAGCAGGTCGATGAGGCGAGGCATGATGTGTCGGTCGTAGAATCCCATGCGGGAAGTCTCCTTGGAGTCGCCGTGAGCGCGAGAACGGAGGCAACGTACGGGCGGATCTGTCGCCAGCCAAGATTGAACGAGCCCGAAACAGGTCATTTCTGCCATGACGTCGCGACGCCTTCGAGTTGCCGTTCTCGCGCACCCGATGACCACCGCATCCACGGTGTTCGGAATGCACGACATCTTCTGTTCCGTCGGCCGCGACTGGGATCTGTTGCTGACCGGCGATCCTGGGCCGCAACTCGCCGACTGCGAGATCGTGGCTGCATCGGCGAGGGGCTTCCGTGCGGGCAACAACGCGTGGATCCGTCCCGACCGGTCGATCGGCGGCTCGCGGCAGTACGACCTCGTCTGCGTTCCGGAGATGGCCGTTCCGCCGGGCGCGTCGGTCCGCGAGGAGGCGCGCGAAGAGATCGTGTGGCTGAGACGCCAGTATCGAAAGGGGGCGACGGTGGCTTCGGCCTGCTCCGGCGCGCTGCTCCTCGGGGAGGCGGGGCTTCTCGACGATCAGGACGTCACGACCCACTGGGCCTACTGTGACGTCCTCCAACGGAACAATCCCACCGCGCGGATTCACCCTTCTCGTGTGGTCGTGAGCTCGGGGGCAGGCGATCGCGTGGTCACGGCGGGAGGGGGATTCTCCTGGCTCGACCTCGCGATCTTTCTGGTGGCTCGTTTCTTCGGCGAAGAAGAGGCGATGCGGCAGGCTCGCAGCCATTTGATCGATTGGCACGGAAAGGCGCAGCTCGCCTTTGCGGTCCTTTCCCGGACCCGTCAGGTCGAGGATGCCGAGATCGCGCGGCACCAGGATTGGCTCGCCGAGAACTACCTGGCGCCGTCGCCGATAGCGGCGCTGACCGGGTGGAGCACGCTGTCGGAGCGCTCGCTGAAGCGTCGTTTTCGTCTTGCCACCGGGATGACGCCGATCGAGTATGTCCAGAAGCTGAGGCTCGAGGACGCCAAGCACCGGCTCGAGACGACGGATTCCTCCGTCGAATCCGTTGCGATGGACGTAGGCTACGAGGATGCGAGCTTCTTTCGAAGGCTCTTTCGCCGCGAGGTAGGCCTGACGCCGACCGAGTACCGAAGACGATTCGCGCAGATGCGACGTTCGCTCGGCGGAGGCTCGGACGGATAGGAGATCGATCGTCGGCTTCGAGCCGGATCCGCGGCGTATCTCCGACCTGATCGGCTCACGGCGGTCTATGGCCGACGCGCGTTCGCCTCGGCGTCGGATGCCGATCGTCGCTCGGCGCGGGCCTTCAAGAAGCTCAGGCAGGTCGAGTCTTCCGGGATCTCGTCGGGAGGCAGGGGCACGCGAACCAGGTCCGGCGTGATCCCGAGGCGCTCCGCATCCGGTCGGAGCGCCTCGAGGTCGAAGCCGTAGAGCGCGGCCGCGTTCTCGCCGAGGATCATGCGCGCCTCGTGCTCCGGGAGGTCCGAGAGGGCGAAGCGCATGTTCTCTCGCGAATGGGGGTAGCAGCCTTCGTAGTGAGGGTAGTCGTTGCCCCAGAGGATGTGGTCGACGCCGACCTCGTAGCGGCCTTCGATGTCGGCGGGGGACGGGAAGCTCGCGCCGTAGTAGCAGTTGCGCTTCGCGTAGAAGCTCGGCGGCTCGGCGAGGGCCGGGTCCCTCGACGTGTCGATCTCGCCGATCGCGCCGGCCTTCCACTGAGCGTAGAGCGTGTCGAGCTGCTTCATGAGCGGCGGTGCCCAGGCGCAGCCCGACTCCGTCAGGACGTAGCGGAGTCGCGGGAAGCGCTCGAAGACGCCCCCCATGATCAGGTGCGTGAAGCCGCGCTGGACGAAGAAGGTCATCTCGAACGCCCAGAGCGCGTTCGCGCCCTGCGTGGTCGGGTAGGTCGGGCTGCCCTGGCCCGCGTGCTGGTTGATCACGAGATCGTGGTCCTGGATCGCTGCCCAGAGACGGTCGTAGGCCGGATCGATCAGCGACGCCAGGTGGACGTCCTGCGGAGAAGGCAGCGGCAGGAGCACGCCACCCCGCAGTCCGTTGCGGGCGATCCACTCGACGTCCGCGATCGCTTCGTCGAGGTCGTTCAGGTGGATCAGGCCGATCCCGGCCCGGCGCTCCGGAGCCTCCGCGCAGAACTCGGCGAGCCAGCGGTTGTGGGCGCGTGTGCCGGCGAGCTTGCGCCGGAAGGTCTCCGGCGACGGGGGCGGCGAGACGTGGAACGCGCGCTCGTAGAAGGGGGGCACCGTGTTCGGGAAGATGATCTCTCCCACGACGCCGTCGCCCTCGAGGTCCGCCATCCGCAGCGTCGAGTTCCAGTTCTTCTCCTTCTTCGAGCCCACGTGCTTACGCGACGGGTTCCGGTAGCCACCGCGCCAATCGTCGAAGGCGGCGCGGTCGCCGGGGTCGAGGTACTCGCGGTAGGCCTCGATCGAAGCGCCGGCGTGGGTGTCGGCGGTGATGGTGACGAAGGGGCGTCCGGGATTCGACATGCTGCGCTTTCTCGGATCGGTCGTGATCCGGTTCGGAGGGATCGGGTCAGGAACGTCGACTCAGCTCGCACCCGACAGGAAGGGGTCGATCGCGAAGCGGCCGAGGCGCGCTTCGCGCGGGCCGAAGAGGACGCGAGCGGCGTTGCCGTGGAGGAATGCGTCGAGGATCTCCGGCGGGAGGTCGAGCGAGAGCGCCTCCTCGACGCATCGCTCGATCGTCAGGACCGGATGGTCCGACGCGAAGAGGATCTTCCT
>JAUIMK010000251.1 GCA_030432735.1 bacterium | reverse complement strand
CTTCGACGGAGGGCGCGCGGCGGACGCGCTCGGGTCGTCGAGCGTCTTCGTCGGGCTCGTCTCGGTCGTCGGATCGGGTCGATCGGTCATGCGACCTCCTCGGTCGTCGCTCGCGTTCTCCCGGCGTCGCGGGAGGGGGCGACGATCGGTGGGGAGCCGTCCGGGTCGACGATGCGGAGACCGATGCCGGGGGCGCGAGAGACGTCTTCGAAGGCGTCGTCGGTGTTCCGCTTCTCGGCGCAGAGGCTAGTGGCCCTCCGCCGATCCGCAACGTGCGACCGGGGTTCGCGACCCGGACTTCGCGGTCGGGCGCGCGAAGGGCGGAATCTCGAGGAGGGCGCGCTGGACCGGTGCTACCGGAAGCGCACGCCGTCCCGGTCGCAATCGAGCACGACGGGCTCGCCGCCGGCGGCGAGGTCGAGCTGATAGGCGCGGGCGCCCGGCCGACCCGACGACACGCCGTCTTCCCGGAGCGAGATCCGGGCGATCCCCTCGTCGTTGGGGAGCAGCGCGCGGATCGTCTCGAGATCCGGACACGCGCCTTCCATCATCACGTGCTGGGTGAGCATCATTCGCACCGTCGCCACCCGGCTCATCCCCTGCGCGCGCAGGGCGTTCGCGAGTGCCTTCCGGGCGATCTGGATCTCGTCGATGGCACGATCCGCTTCGATGATCCGCGCGGAGTTCCCGGCGTTCTCTGCGCGGATCTGTCGGTAGAGGTGCTCCGCGCGTTCGAGCCGGACGGCGGTCGCGTCCGCTCGTGCGCCCGATCGACCGCCGATCCGGCCGAGGGTGTTGAGGGCCTGGCGCGCTTCGTAGAGGGGGAGTCCGTAGCGGAGCTCGTCGGCGGCCATCTCGGCGAGCGTGTCGCCGCTCTTCGGACCCGAATCGACGACGCCCTCGAAGGCCGCGCGGGCCTCCGCATAGCGTTCGGCGCGCTTCGCGTCGTGAGCCGCGTCGAAGCGGGCTCGCCGCTCCGGGTCACCGAGCGCCGGGCGCGCGTAGGGACGGCCGGGGGCGGCCGGGGCTTCTTCGAAGAGGTCCAGCTTGGCGACGAGGCGATCCGCGGCTTCGCCACCCACGTGCTGGAAGGCGCGATGGATACCCGCGTGGTCGAGCCCGCGCACGCTGATCGTCGCGCTCGCGACCAGGGTGGGCCGGCGACCCGCATCGAGGGTCATCGTCACCCCCGCCGTCTCCGACGGACCGACCAACGCGATCACGACGGCGAGCCGTCCATCGGTCGTGCCGGGCTCGAGGCGAAGCCGGCCGGCATCGGTCAGGCGATCGAAGGCCGCGTCTCCCGCGGCGCGCTTCATCTCCTCGACGGGAAGCGGAACCCAGTCCGCGTGCCGCACCACGACCTCCGGCGCGACGGCGATCGCCTCCGCGGCCGCGGCACTCGCCGCCGAGACGGTGCAGAGGAGGACGACTCCAGCCAGGGCGGCGAGAAACGATCGGCGCATGCCTCCCGCTTCGGCGCGCCCCCGCCTCGGCCTGAGCCTCCCGCCGAGGCGGAGCGGGGCGCGGCGGAGCTCCGGGCGCCCGAGGCTACGCAGCGCCCGGAGCGGTCAGCGCGAAGGGCGGACGGCGCGCTCCGCCCTCACGCAAGGAAGGAATGGATCCCCGACATGGATTCGAACCATGATTCACAGATTCAGAGTCTGTTGTCCTGCCGTTAGACGATCGGGGATCGGCATCCGGGCGGGTCCCGCCCGGGCGTGGAGCCGTTTTGTACCGGATGGGGGCCTTCTCGTCGAGGAAGAAGGCGCCGCTTCCGTCACCGGCTCGGAGTGGCCACATCGGCGAAGGCCTCGCGCGGGTTGAGTTCCCGCGGGGCCAAAGCGGGCGCCCCCTCCGATTCGCCCGGAGATCGAGGGGGAGCGCCGCTCTGCCGAGCGATTCCGAGGGTGTGAGGACCCGGGCGCTTTCGTAGACTCGCGACCCCCGAGAACGCCCACCCGTCAGGAGCCTGCCCGATGTCCGAACCCGCCGTACTCGTCGAGAAGGACGGTCACGTCCTCACCGTGACCCTGAACCGCCCCGAGAAGCGCAACTGCTTCAACAGCGAAGTGATGTGCCGGGTCTACGACGCGTGGGTCCAGCTCGACGAGGATCCCGAGCTCCGGGTCGCGATCCTGACCGGGAAGGGCGACACGTTCTGCGCGGGGATGGACCTGTCGGAGATCCCGAAGCTGCGGACCGGCAAGCCCGAGAACGACTGGATGAAGCGCGTGATGGAGAACCCGGACATCACGCTCGGCTGCTGGCTCAAGACCTACCGACCGACCAAGCCGGTGATCCTGGCCGCCGAAGGCTTCGCGCGCGCCGGGGGAACCGAGATCCTCCAGGGCACCGACATCCGCGTCGCCGGCGAGAGCGCGATGTTCGGCGTGACCGAGGTCCAGCGCGGGCTCTTCCCGATGGCGGGCTCCGCGGTTCGGCTCCGCCGGCAGATCCCCTACGCGGTCGCGGCGGAGATGCTGCTCGCCGGCGAAGACCTCCCGGCGCGGCGCGCCTACGACCTCGGCCTCGTGAACCACGTCGTGCCCGACGGTCAGGCCCTCGCGAAGGCGCGGGAGATCGCCGACCGCATCTCGAGCAACGGACCCCTCGCCGTCGCCGGCATCCTCGCGACGCTGCGCGCGACGGAGGCGATGCCCGAGGAAGAGGCGTTCAAGATCGAGATGGAGCACGGCATCAAGGTCATGTCCTCGAAGGACGCCGTCGAAGGGCCGAAGGCATTCATCGAAAAGCGGCCGCCGGTGTTCACGGGGGAGTAGGACCCGCGCTCGTTCCGATCGGGCGCGCTTCAGTAGTGGAAGCCGATCCGGAAGTAGATGAGCGTCTCCTCGGGGCCGCCCGAAGCCGAAAGGCTGAGCGTGTTCGTCCGGATCAGCGGGGAGAAGAAGACGCCCCCGCCTCCGGTCGGATGCCATTCGTCGGAGCTCTCGTCGTGGTAGAAGACGCGACCCACGTCGAAGAAGCCGTGGATTCCGTAGTCGCCGGGGACGATCAGCTTTCCCCGGCCGAGGACGATCCGGACGTCCGCGTTGCCGAAGACGGCGGAGTCTCCGGTCAGGCGCTGGGATCGTAGACCCCGGTTCGTCGCGTCGCCGCTGAAGAAGCGGCCGCCGCCGATGGTCGCCATGTCGAAGTAGGGCGTGCGGCCGAAGGTCTCCATCCCGCCGGCGCGGAGGGCGAAGGTCACGCGATCGGATTCGCCGAGCGAGAAGTAGCCTGCGATCGAGCCGCGGATCGAGCCATAGCTGTCCTGCACGTCGAAGAGCGGCGGGGCGAAGCGGCCTTCGAGATCGACGAGGAAGCCCCCCGTCGGATAGCCCGCCGCCGGATTGTCGAGGAAGGGCAGCTGGAGGTTCGCCTTCCTCGTCTCGACGGACGTTCGCGTGTCGAAGCGGACGCCGGCGCGGATCCCGGGCGCGAGGAAGTCGTTGTTGCCGTAGGGCAGGTCGGCATCGATCCGCCGCGCGCCGTTGGCGGTCCGCGAGATACGGAAGTCCGGGCCGGCGCGGACCTTCAGGCGCTCGTCGAAGAACGGTGCGACCGCCTGGAGTGCGACGTCGTAGCGTTCGTTGCGGACGCGGAAGAAGCGGTCGTTCCCGCGATCGCGGGTCTCGTTCCCGAATCCGTAGAAGCGGAGGACTTCGATGCCCGAGTACTGGAGGTCCAGCTGGGCCACGACGTCGCGGTTCTCGGGGCGGAACTGGCCGCGGTACCGGACGCGGGGCGCGTTGGCTTCGAAGGCCCAGCCGAAGCCCAGGCTGTGCTTGCTCGACCAGGGGTCCTTGCGGAATCCGTAGCGCGTGTGGGCGACGGCGCCGCCGAGGAAGACGCCCACGTCGGGCTGGTAGCCGAACTCGGGGAGCGGGATCGTGTCGCTGCCCCAATCCCGCGGCGGCACGTCCTCGACGTCGACGAAGCCGGCGTCCGGCGGCGGCGGAACGTAGGGGCGCCGGTCGATCCGCGTGTTCGCCCCGGGCCCGATCGCCGCCCGACGCTGCGGATCGTAGATGCGGGTGTGGGTGCTGCCGCGGACGTCGATCGTCTTCTTCGCATCGCCCTCGACGATCGCCCGCAGTCGGATCCAGCCCGGCCCGCCCTCGACGACGACATCGTCGGCACCGCCGCCGAGATAGAGGCGGACCTCCTTCGTCTCGTCGGGGTCGAAGGTCCGGTCGAAGATCGGGGCGGAGGGGTCGCCGCCCTGCGACGCGACCGTCACGCGCATCCGGTCGTCGTCGCCGTGGACGACCCGCACGCGCTCGACGCCGTCGGACAGGCGGACGTCGACCTCGCGCGCGAGATGGGCGTAGAAGCGGCGCGCGATCTCGGGCAGGTGGTCGCGGCGGCCCTCGATGTCGGTCCGCAGCCGCTCGCCGTCGAGCGCCTCGTACTCGGGCGGGAGCCGGTCGACGGCCTCCGCGATCACCGCATCCGTCAGGTTCGCCTGGATCTCGGCGACGACCTCGACCCAGTCCGTCCACTCGAGCGCCGGCAGCAGCCATCGATCCTGCTCCCAGCCGTGGAGCGTCAGGCCCTTCACCGACGGATAGTCGGGGCCGTAGTTCTGGAGGATCGGGATGTAGATGCGCATCACGCGCTGGGCTGCGCCGTCGTAGCGGACGAAGGCCTGGTCGCGGTCTTCGGGGATCGGTTGCCACTGCTCCTCGCCGGGGAGACGCGCCCAGCGCCACTGCTTGCGGTGGCGGTCGAAGTCACCGAGGAGCAGATCCATCAGCCGCGCGCGCAGGAACGCCCGGGTGTCGACCGCGAACGGCGAATCCGCGCGAAGCCGTTCGTAGAGCGCGTCGTGGTCGAGGATCTCGAGCGCCCCCTCGAAGCCCGGCCGGGTCCCGTCCGCCGCCTCGGGGTAGACGAAGTAGGTGCCGACCATCCCCGCGAACTCCTCGCGATACTCGCCGAGGCGAGGGTCGTCGGGGACGACGACCATGCGTTCGTCGATCGTGAGGACGTCCGCCGCGCGGGTGAGTGCGCCGGCGACGACCGGGCCGCCCGGATGCTGGGCCGCCATCTGATCCTGGACGATCGCCTGGACGAGCGTGTCCCGGAGCAGCTCGTCGAGCACGGCGGACGGGTCCTTGTCGGTCCCGCGAAACGTGTAGCTACCGCCGTCCGCGCCCTCGAAGCCGAGGACCGCGGTCTGCAGGCCACCGAATCGTCCGACCGGCTCGAGGCCGCCCCCCTCCTTCGCGAGATCGAGGAGCGGGAGCCGGATCGGGACCTTCCAGAGGTCGCGGTAGCCACCGCCGAGCACCCATCGATGGACCCGCCCGGCGACGTAGCGATCGCTGGCCGCGACCCGGACCTCGCCGGCCGCGGCCGGCGCCTCTTCGACGGCGTCCTCCGCCGCGGCGGGCAGCGCCGGCGTGGAGCCGAGAAGGCCGACCGCGAGCAGACTCGCGAGCTTCGTCGCGGTCTTCGGACGGCGGAGACGGATCGGGCGCAAGACGGACTCCTCAGATCGCGGGCGGCGACGGTGACCCGACCTTCGCCGCGAGACGCGTGGACAGGTCCCAGGCCGCGAGGGTCGCCCGGCTGCAGTGGGCATGATAGGCGCGGGCGAACTCGGGGTAGTCCTCGAAGACGTCGATGAAGTGGTTGCGCGGGATGTCGAGGACGCGACTCGGCTTGCGAGCGACCCAGCCCTCCTCGCGTCGCCCGTCCGAGAGAATCTCCCAGGCCCCGATCACGGCGCCGGCCGAGGCGCAGGTCGCGGGAAAGGGGCCCCGCGTCTCGAAGCTTCCGTCAAGGACGAGGGTCATCGAACGGATCGGATCCCCGATCTCCCAGAGCGGCTGGTCGGGCTGGATCCGCCGCACCTCCTCGTATCGGATCAGCTGCCCGAGTACGGAGAGGTTCGTGTCCCGGAACAGGGGGGCGCGTCGGGCGCGCGCGAGGCGGTGGACGAGGTCGAGCTCGATCGGCGTGCCGACGTCGTCTTCCGGGGCGAACCCGGGAACCTCCGGGCGTGCGTCGCCGAGGGAACGCTCGACGGTGAGCGCCTGCTCCGCCGTGCGCAGGGAGAAGTTCATGAGGAGCGCGGCGTGGTCCTCGAGGATCTGGTCGAGGTCGGCGGTCGCGATCGCGAGGAGCAGCGTGCCGTCGACGCTGCGGACCTCGGGGACGTCGCTCGCGCGCGCCGCCGCGTGCGGAATGCCGATCACGCCCGGCGCCTCGATGCGACGCAGGCCGTCGCCCACGATGTCGACGACGCCCTCGGCGAGGAAGAGGATCTCCTCGAGACGGGCGCTGGCCGGACGAACGATCGAGCCCGGGGTGTGATAGCGGTCCTCGGTATAGGAAGCGAGCGCCGTCAGCACCTCCGGCGTCTGCCCCGCCAGGTAGGGCTGCGCCTTCAGGAAGAGGATCCGCTCGAGCGGGGAGACGAGGGGCAGCCGCGCCATCCTATCCCGACGCCTCCCGGGCCGACGCCGCGTCGCCCTCGAAGAGCTCGCGAATCGCGGCGAGGCCGCGTTCGCGACTTCGGGCGACGACCTGGGCCGCGCCCGTGAGGCGTGCGCTCGCCTCGGACGCCTCGCTCGGCGCGATCTCGACGCCGGCGATCTCCTCGGCGTGGTAGAGGGCGACGGCACGCAGCGTCGCGCTCGCGTCGTCGAGGACCTGCTCGAGGAGACCGGCGTAGTGGGCGTCGAAGCCGGCTACGCTCGCGCGCCCGGTCGGCATCGAAGCCTCGCCGCGCGTCACCGCGAGGAGCGCGCGGGCGACGTCTGCGGGAAGGACGGTCTCGACGATCTCCTCCGCGGCGGAACGTTCCGTCGCGTCGCCGGTCCGCAGGCCTTCTTCGATCGAGCGGAAATCCTCCGAAGGATGGAGGAGCTCGAGGAGCCGGAAGAGCCGGTCGACGGCGAGAGCGCGCTTGTCGCGCAGCACGTCGACGAGGAGCTCGCCGCCGACGGTGCGGTGGCTCGGGTGACCGGCCTGCGCGGTCGTGAGCCCCTCTTCGGTGTCCCACATCTCCTGCGCGCGGGCGAGGGTGC
>JAUIMK010000250.1 GCA_030432735.1 bacterium | reverse complement strand
CCACGCGTCCCGCCTGGACGCCCTTTCTGGCCGACGCGGCGTCGCGCGGTCGATACGTCGAATGGGCTCCGTTCCTGGGGCTGCCGACGGGGGCCACGGACTGACGGTCTCGGTCCCGGTCCGGCCGAAACCCCAATTCCTTGTGGCTTCTCTTGACTCCACCCACAATTATTTGGGATCACCACCCCTGTGGGGATGCTCGCGCGCGGCGCGCGAGCGGACGTGGTAGGGGAGGTGGTCAGTGCGTATCCGGCAGATCGAGCTCGTCGGCTTCAAGTCGTTTCGTGATCCGACGAAGGTCACCCTGCTGCCGGGGATGAATGCGGTCGTCGGGCCGAACGGCTGCGGCAAGTCGAACATCTCGGACGCCATCCGGTGGGTCATGGGCGAGCAGAGCGTGAAGCATCTGCGCGCGAAGGACATGGAGGACGTGATCTTCGGCGGCAATGCGACCAGCGCGCCGTTGAACATGGCCGAGGTGACCCTGACCTTCGAGCAGGCTGACGCGGCGTCGCTCGGTACCGAGGGGCTGGAGGACGGGCTCGCTTCCCAGATCGCGAAGCTGGCCGAGTTCTCGGTCACCCGGAAGATCCACCGCTCGGGCGAGTCTCAGTATCTGATCAACGGCCAGGCCGCGCGCCTGCGGGACATCACCGAGCTGTTCATGGGAAGCGGCGTCGGCCCGAAGGCCTATGCGATGATCGAGCAGGGGCGTGTCGGCCAGATCGTCCAGGCGAAGCCCGAGGAGATCCGCCTGTTCATCGAGGAGGCGGCGGGGACGACGCGCTTCCGCGCGCGGAAGGTCGCCTCTGAACGCAAGCTCGCCCGGACGCGCGAGAATCTGTCGCGAGTGAACGACGTGATGCGCGAGATCGACCGTCAGCTCGCCGCGCTGCGTCGGCAGGCGAAGCGCGCCGAAGAGTATCGGCTCGCGCAGGACGAGCTTCGAGAGACGGAGATCGCGCTCGCGGCGCACCGCTATGGCAACCTCCACGTCGGCCGCGACCGCGTCGCCGCCGAGCTCGAGGAGGTCCGTGGCCGACTCGGTGAGCTCCAGGAGGAGCTCCGCGCGCAGGAGGTCGCCCGCGACGAGGCGCAGGCGCAGGACCGACTCGCGAAGGAGGAGATCGAGCGCGGGTTCGCCGCCGTCGCGGAGAGCAGCGCGGTCGTCGTCCGCGCAGGCGAGCGGCAGACGGCGACCAAGGACGTCGTCGCCGGGCTCGACGAGCGGATCGAGCGCATGGCGGAGGAGTCGCGGGAGCTGCGGTCTCGCGACGCGGATCTCGCCACGCAGGTGCGTGAGGCGGAAGAGGTGCGCGAGCGCGCAGCCGAAGTCGTCCGGCGAGCGGAGGCGTCGCTGCAGGAGGGCGAGGAGGCCCTGCGGCAGGCGCAGCCCGAGCTCGAGCGTTTCCAGAGCGAGTACGCCGACACTCTCGCCGAGCTGAACGAGAACCGCGGGAAGGCGGCCGCGGCTTCGGCCCGACGAGCGGAGGGTGCGACCCGACTCGAGGAGCTGCGCGGCGACCGGGCGCGGCTCGAGGAGCGGCGCGAAGGCCGTCAGCGCGACGTGGAGGCCGCCGCCGGGGAGCTCGAAGCGGCTCGCTCGGCGCAGCAAGACGCGCGCGAGCTGCACGACCGGCTGGAGGGGAGCCGTCGCCGCGCCACGGTGGAGCTCCGGTCCCAGGAGGAATCGGTCCGCGGGCTCGAGGAGCAGCAGTCCTCGCTTCGCGAGGGGATCGTCCACGTGCGCGGCCGTGTGGAAGGCCTGCACGAGCTGGAGCAGGCGTACGCCGGCTACGCGGAGGGCATCGGGACCGTGATGGCGCTCGAAACGCCGCCACAGGCTCTGCTGGTCGAGGTGCTGGACATCCCGGAGAACCTCGAGCCGGCTGCGGCCGCGGCGCTCGGCGAAGTCCTGGAGGGGGCCGTCGTCGAGGGGCCGGCCGAGGCGGCGCGGATCGCCGAGCATCTCCGTTCCTCGGGCGAGGGTCGCGTTTCGCTCGTTCCGAAGGAGGGCCGTCCGCACGCGGAGCGCGAGGTCCGGCTGCCGTGGCGGACCGCCCGTCTGGCCCCGCAGATCGGGGCGAAGCCCGGTTACGAGAAGCTTCGCGATGCGCTCTTCGGCAACGTCGTCCTCGCCGACGACCTCGCGACTGCGGTCGATGCGTGGCAGACGCACGGGAACGGCTTCCTCTGGGTGACGCGCGCTGGTGACGTCGTCCACCCGAACGGCGTCGTGACGGGCGGGCAGGCACCGGCCTCGGCGGACATCCTCGAGCGCCGGCGCGCCCTCAGTGAGCTGCGCGAGAAGCTCGCGCGGGACGAAGAGCAGCTGGGGGAGGTGGAGGGTCGGCTGACGACGGTGCGCGACGAGTGCGCGCGGCTGGGGGACGAGCTTCGCCGACTCGACTCCGAGGCCCACGAGGCCACGCTCGCCCTCGTGGCGGCGGAGCACCGGCGGGATGCGGCGGAGCGCGATCAGTCGGCGGCCCAGGCACGCGCGACCGAGGCGCAACAGGAGCTGGAGGCCGCGCTCGAGGCGATCGGACGCGCGGAGGCCCAGGCCGTCGAGGCGGCGCAGGCGGAGGCGCAGGCGGTCGAGGCGATCCGAGAGTGGGAGAGCCGTCTCACCGAGGCGTCCGCGGCGCTCGAGCGTCAGCGCGCCGTGACCGAGGAATGCGAGTCGCATCGCGACGCGTTCCGGCGCTCTCTGGCCGAGGCGCGCGAAGCGATGACCCATGCCGTCTCCGAGCACGCCCAGCGCGAGCACGAGCATTCCGTGGTGACCGCACGGGGCAAGGATCTCGACGAGGAGGCCGAGCGCCTGCGCACCGAGCGCGCCTCGGCGACCGAGGGGTTGGAGCTTCTCGCGCGCGAGCTCGAGGAAGCCCGCGGCGTGCTGTCCGAGCGCGAGGCGGCGGTCGAAGCGATCCGGACCCGGGCGAACGAAGTCCAAGAGGCTCTGGCCGCGTGCCAGGACAAGCTGACCGCGAGTCGCCGCGGGTACGACGAGGCGCGTGATCGGTCGTCGGGGCTCGAGACGCGCTGCGCATCCCTGGATGCGCAGATCCAAGCCCTGGTCGCCCAGACGCGCGACCAGCACGGGATCGAGGTGAGCGGCGCCGAGCGGTCCGAGGAGTTCGACGAGGAGGCGGCGACCGAGCGCATCGCGCGGCTCCGGGACCGCTTGGGTCGACTGGGCGACGTCAACCTCGCCGCGATCGCGGACGCGAAGGAGCTCGAGGAGCGCAACGAGTTCCTGCTCACGCAACGAAGCGATCTCGAGTCGTCGATCGAGAACCTCGAGCAGACGATCGGCGAGCTCAGCCGTACCACTCGCAAGCGGTTCAAGGAGACGTACGAGAAGGCGAACGAGAAGTTCACCGAGGTCTTCAAGGAGCTGTTCAAGGGTGGCGAGGCGACACTGAAGCTGACGAACCCGTCCAATATGCTCGAGAGTGGCGTCGAGCTCGAGGTGCAGCCTCCGGGCAAGCGGGTCGGCAGCCTGTCGGTGCTCTCCGGCGGCGAGCGTGCTCTCACCGCCGTGAGCCTGATCATGGCGCTCTTCTCGCTCCGGGCGACGCCGTTTTGCGTGCTGGACGAGGTCGACGCGCCGCTGGATGACGCCAACGTGGCTCGTTACAACGCGATGCTTCGTCGAATGAGCGATCGCACACAGTTCATCGTGATCACGCACAAGCAGCGGACCATGGAGTCCGCCGATGCTCTCTACGGCGTGACGATGGCCGAGGCTGGCGTCTCGCAGCTCGTATCGGTTCGGATGGAAGGCACCGAGGACGAGTCCCGCGCGATGGCGGCCACGGCCTGATTTCCTCCTGAGACCATGCCGGAGTGGTCTTCGAGCCCGGCGATGATCGGATGGCTCGCGGCGTGGGGTGTCGCGCTGCTCGTGGTCGTGGTGGGGCTCCTTCTGAGGCGCTCGGCCGCCAGGCCCGAGGCGCCGGCAACGGGCCCGACCCCGGAGAGGGCGCGGCCCGTCGCACCCGAGGCGGAGCTCTCGCCGCGCGATCGCTTCCGGCTCGGGCTCGCGAAGAGCCGCGATGGCCTGGCCCGCCGCATTCGCGGCGCGTTCGGGCGGGACGAGGATCTCGAGGCCCTGTTGGAGGCGTTGGAGCAGGGCCTCATCGAGAGCGATGTCGGCGTGCGCACGACCCAGGAGCTCCTGGGGGCCGTGCGGGCCCTCCCGGCATCCGCCCGGAACGAGGTGGGCGTCCGGCGCGCGCTGCGCGCGGAGGTCCGCAAGCTCCTGGCCGACGACGGCGGCGAGCCGGGGCCGGCGGGGCAGGCCCCCTGGGTCTGCCTCGTCGTCGGGGTCAACGGCGTCGGCAAGACCACGACGATCGGGAAGCTCGCGGCCCGACACCGCGATGCCGGTCGGTCGGTGCTCCTGGTGGCTGGGGACACGTTCCGGGCGGCCGCGATCGACCAGCTCGGCGTCTGGGCGGAGCGCACCGGGGCGGAGATCGTGAAGCAGGAGCCCGGGGCCGACCCTTCGTCCGTCGTGTTCGACGGAGTCGGGGCGGCGGTCGCCCGCAAGGCCGACGTGGTCCTCGTCGACACTGCGGGCCGCCTCCATACGAAGGTGAATTTGATGGAGGAGTTGAAGAAGGTGCGGCGGGTGGTCGAGCGGCAGTGCCCGGGCGCCCCCCACGAGGTGTTGCTCGTCCTCGACGCGACGACGGGCCAGAACGCCATCTCGCAGGCTCGGACCTTCAGCGAGGCGGTCGAGGTCACTGGAGTCGTCCTGAGCAAGCTCGACGGCTCCGCCCGCGGTGGAATGGCCGTGGCGATCCGCCACGAGCTCGGTCTGCCGGTCCGCTACGTGGGGCTCGGCGAGACGGCCGCGGACCTCCAGCCGTTCGATCTCGACTCCTTCATCGACGCGCTCCTCCCCGAAGGAGAGTGACTTCCTTCGTGATCCCGCGAGCTTGGCCGCTGGATCGCTAGACCTGCCGGCACGTCCGGGCTAGGGTCCGAGCGGGTGACTCCGCTCCCACGCACCCGGCCGGTCGGCCGTGGCGCCGTCACCCGGGGGCGGCTCGCCGACAGGAGCATGACGACATCCGCAACGGTTTGGAGAAGGACGAGTGAGCGACTTGCAGACGGGGCTGGTCGGCTTCGTCGTGGCGAGCATCGTCTGGGCGCTGGTCTTCATGATGCAGCGTGCGGGCATTGCGAAGCGTGCACGGGACGCCGACACGGCAGGCGAGAGGGTTCTCGACGAGGCCAGAAGTAAGGCCGAGTCGATCCGCAAAGAGGCGGAGGTACAGGGGAAAGAAGAGATCCTTCAGGCGAGATCGAGGCTCGAGCAGGAGACGCGCGAGCAACGGCGCGAGCTGCAGGCGCTCGAGAAGAAGCTGGCCGGCCAGGAGGTCGACCTCGAGAAGAAGCTGGCTCGCGTCGAGTCGCGATCGAAGGAGGTCGACAAGCGCGACAGCAAGGTGCGCGACAAGCTCGAATCGGTCGAGGTGAAGCAGGCCGATCTCGACGAGCGACTGAACGCCGCGCGCGAGGCCCTGGAGAGCGTCGCCGGCATGACCCGCGACGAAGCGAAGAGGGCACTCGTCGACGAGATGGCGGCCGAGGCGCGGGTCGAGGCGGGCCGGCGCGTTCGCCAGATCGAGGAAGAGGCCAAGTCCGAGGCCGAACGGAAGGCGAAGAAGGTCATCTCCGTCGCGATCGAACGTCTCGCCGGGGAGTGGGTCGCGGAGCGGACGATCTCGATCGTTCACCTTCCGAGCGACGACATGAAGGGCCGCCTGATCGGTCGCGAGGGGCGCAACATCCGTGCGATCGAGGCGGCGACCGGCGTCGACCTCATCATCGACGACACGCCCGAGACGGTCGTGATCTCCTGCCACAATCCGGTACGGCGCGAGATCGCGAAGATCGGCGTCGAAAAGCTGATCGCCGACGGTCGCATCCACCCCGGGCGCATCGAGGACGTCATCCGGAAGTCCGAGAAGGAAGTCGAGGACATCGTGCGCGAGGCCGGCCAGAAGGCGCTCTTCGAGGTCGGCGTGCACGGGGTCCATCAGGAGATCGTCAAGCTCCTGGGGATGCTGCGGTATCGCTACAGCTACGGGCAGAACGTGCTCGCGCACTCGATCGAGGCCGCGTTCATCTGCGGCGTGATGGCGAGCGAGCTCGGCTTGAACGCGAAGCAGGCCCGGCGGGCCGCGCTGCTGCACGACATCGGCAAGTCGCTGACGCACGAGGTGGAGGGGTCGCACGCGTTGATCGGGGCCGACATCGCGCGGAAGTACGGCGAGTCGGCCAAGATCTGCAACGCGATCGCGGCGCATCACGAGGAGGTTCGCGCCGAGACGATCCTCGCGCCCTTGGTGGACGCGGCCGACGCGCTCTCCGGTGCCCGGCCCGGCGCGCGGCGTGAGGTCCTGGAGTCGTACGTCCAGCGGCTGGAAGACCTCGAGAAGATCTCGAACTCGTTCAAGGGAGTCGAGAAGTCGTTCGCCGTCCAGGCCGGGCGGGAGATCCGCATCTTCGTCGATCCCGGACGGGTGAACGACGACGAGTCGGCGCTACTGGCGAAGGAGGTCGCCCGCAAGGTCGAGAACGAGATGACCTATCCGGGGCAGATCCGGGTCACCGTCATTCGCGAGACGCGGGCGAGCGACGTGGCGCGGTAGGCGCTCCGGTCGGGCACGCTCTCATGAAGATCTTGTTCCTCGGCGACGTCGTCGGTCGCGGTGCGCGCAAGCTCCTCCGTTCGGAGCTGCGTCGACTGCGGGGGGATCACGGAGTCGACTTCGTGATCGCGAACGGCGAGAACGCCGCCGGCGGGCGGGGCATCGACCCCGATTCGCTCGAGGAGCTCCTGGACGCGGGGGTCGACGTCGTGACGTCGGGCAACCACATCTGGCAGCACCGGAGCCTGATCCCGTATCTGGATCGGGAGGCTCGGCTGCTGCGGCCGCACAACTTCGCCGACGTATGTCCGGGGCACGGCTGGACCGTCGTCGAAGCGCCGAACGGCGTCCGGGTCGGGGTGCTGAATCTGATCGGGCGCGTGTTCATG
>JAUIMK010000249.1 GCA_030432735.1 bacterium | reverse complement strand
CGGGATGCTGGTCGTGCGTGCGTCCGACGGTGCGGTGGTCTACTCGCGCGGCGCCGACCGCCTGCTGATTCCCGCGTCGAACCAGAAGATCCTGACCGCCCTGGCGGCGCTCTCACGCTTCGGGCCGACGCACACGTTCAAGACGCGGATCTGGTCGAACGCACCGCCGGACGCGGACGGGCTCGTCGACACGCTGCTGGTCGAGGGCGGCGGTGATCCGGCGACGAACTCCGAGGACTGGTGGCGACTCGCGGCGGATCTGCGGCGCGAGGGACTTCGCGGCGTGCGCGGCAACCTGCGGGTCGACGACACGCTCTTCGACGGGCCCGGCTGGCATCCGAGCTGGGGCAAGGTCTCGTCCCGCGCCTATCACGCTCCGGTCGGGGCGCTGACCGCCAACTACGGCTCCTTCGTGGTCGCGATCGGTCCGGCGAAGACGCCGGGTGCGCCCGCCAACGTGACCATCGATCCGCCGGTCGACTACCTGCGCGTGCGGAATCGCGCGACGACGGGCCGGCCAGGCGCGCGCGCGCGCTTGACCGTGGGCCGGGCGCCGGGGCGCGAGAGCGAGGGCCCGCGCGACGAGGTCGTGGTGGTCGACGGGACGGCGCGGCTCGGTGACGACATCGACATGGTGAACAAGAGCGTGCTGGACCCGGGGCTCTACGCGGGGGCGGTCTTCGCCTATCAGCTCGAGGCGAACGACGTCTTCGTCGACGGGGACGTCCGGAGGGGGCCGCGGCGCGACGACGAGTCGTGGCACCTGCTCCACGAGCACGAGTACGGCCGCCGTGTCGACGAGATCGTCAAGCTCTTCATGAAGTACAGCAACAACGCGATCGCGGAGGCGCTGCTCAAGAATCTCGCCGCCTGGGACGGGGCGCCCCTCGACGGCGAGCCGGCGCGGCAGGGGACCTGGCCCGAGGGCGTGAAGGCGCTGCGGCGACAGATGAAGGTCCTCGGCATCGACCTCGGTGACGCGAACCTGGTCGACGGCTCGGGGCTCTCGACGCAGAACCGGATCACGCCGCGGACGCTCGTGCGTGCGCTCGAGGTCGGGCGCTCGCATTTCTCCCTCGCGCCCGAGTTCATGGCTTCGATGCCGATCGCGCAGCTGGACGGGACGCTCGAGAAGCGCTTGCCCGGGCGCGTCGGACGGATCCGGGCGAAGACCGGGCTGCTCGCCGATGCCGCGTCCACGTCGCTCTCGGGCTATGCGGAGCGAGACGACGGGGAGACGCTCGTCTTCTCGATCGTCGTGAACGGGTTCGCCGGCGGAGCCGGGAAGGCCATGGACTCGGTCGACCGGCTGGCCGGGGCGCTGCTCGAGGGATCGCGGGTCGCCGCGGTCGGAGACTGAGGCTCCGCGACCTAGGAGCGAGCCCGACCGACGGCGGCGTAGCGGTCGGCGGCGCGTCGCACCTGCTCGACGTAGAGCCGCGGGACCGAGGCGCCACGGGCGAGTCGGCGGTCGATGCGACCGGGGCCCCAGTTGTACGCGGCGAGGGCGGTGTTCACGTCGCCGCCGTACTTGTCCGCGAGCTCGCGCAGGTAGGCCGTGCCGAGGCGGACGTTGATCACGGGATCGAAGAGGGTGTCCGGTCCCTTCCACTCGATGCCGATGCGCTCGGCCATCTCCTTGCCGGTCGGGGGCAGGAGCTGCATGAGCCCGAGGGCGCCGACGTGGGACTCTGCGAGGTGGTAGCCCGCGCTCTCGACCTCGATGACGGCCATCACGAGGTCCGGCTCGAGGTCGCGCGCGCGCGCCTCTTCGACGATCACCCGCGCCAGTCGCCGCCGCTCGCGCTCCGGGAGCGCGGTGTGGCGGGCGGCGAATCGCTCGAGGATCTGGGCCACGACGATCGCGTCCGCGTCGACCGGCGCCTCGGCGGCGGGCGCGTCTTCCGGCTGCGCGGCGAGCATCGAGACCGGCGCACCGCTCGCCAGGCGCGCGGGCTCGGAAGCGTCGGGCGGCGCGCCTTCGTGGGAGAGGCTCGCGCCGATGAGCGCGCAGGCGGCGAGGAGGGCGACGGCGAAGCGGTCCATCTCAGACGATCCCCGGCCACGGCGAGAGGCCCATGCGCTGGATCGCCTCGACGTTGTTGGCGACGGCGTAGCCCGTCGCGCAGGTGATGCCGGCCAGCAGTCCGACCTTCACGATCCGATCGAAGACGGGCGTCGTGAGCACGAACGCGACGGCGCCCAGGGTGATCAGCGAGTCGATCACCAGGCCCCCGGAGAGACCCGCCCAGCGGAAGAGCCAGTCCGCGACCGGATTCGCCTCGGACACGTTCCAGCCCGTCACCGGGTCCTTCAGGCAGAGCCAGGTCGTCCAGTGGTCGGCGCAGGTCAGCAGGATCGTCGTGAAGGCGAAGAAGCGCAGCATCGTCTTGCTCCGGACTCGGGTCGCGCGAGCCGAGGCCCGCGTGGTTCGACCCATGGAAGAGCAAGGGGCGTGCCCGGCACGGCCCGCGCGCGGGAAAGCCGAGAGCGCCCGGGCCGCTTCGGGCGGCGATGCATCGGAGTGGGGCAGCGCGCCCGGAGGGGGGTGGAAGTGGAGTTCCCTTCGAGGGAGATTCGGGTTCGTCGCTTCGGGCGGCAGCCCGAACGAAAAAGACCCGCAGGCATCTCGCCGGCGGGTCTCATTCGAAGTGGGTCGAACGCGTCGCTATCGCGGGCGCCGCATCCGTCCCTTTCCGAAGAGCAGCCAATCGAGGGAGATGTTCTCCTTCGTGCAGAGCGTGATCAGGAAGTCGGTGTGGGGCGTCGTCCCGTTCTCGTATCGGTTGACGTTCTGCTGGAAGACGCCGAGGTCGCGCGCGAACTGGCGCTGCGATCGGTCCCCTCGAACTTCGGCGAGGCGTTCGGGGAGCTTCTTCTTGATCCGCTTGACGGCGGCACTCGACATGGACGTGGAACCCTTTCCTGGTCGGAGCCCGCGAGGCTCCTCCCGTCTGTGCTGCGAGCAGGTTGAGGTCGATTCGCGCGTTGCCCGCGTCCTCGACATTCGAGTTCGCGAGCGCTGCGCCCAGGCTGCCCGATCTACGTACGGCGATCTGCGCGATTCGATCCGTGCGCCGGCTCGTGGCGCGACGGAACCGCGCGGTGCCCGTCGAATGCCTTCGCGGGTAACACCGTATTGCGTAATGGAAGCGGCCTTGGATTTGGAACGCGCCGAGTCTATAGACGGGGCTCTGGAGCGGCAACCCCAATCCCGGGTTCGCGCGCGGGATCGCGGTGCGTTCTTCCGGGGCGTGTGACGAACGGCACCGACACGGCTCGTTCGGTTAGTCTTCGGCACAGTTCGAGGCAGCGGGTCGCGACGCGCCGAGCGCGGGCACGGACGACTCCGAAGGCATGGGTTTCTCGAGTGCGCATCATCAGTGGTCATCTTCGCGGGCGCGATCTCGGTCGCGTGCCCGACGGCGTCCGTCCGACGACCGATCGTGTTCGGGAGTCGCTCTTCTCGTCCCTCGGCGCAGTGGACGACTTCGTCGTGCTCGATCTCTTCGCGGGCACGGGTGCACTCGGACTCGAAGCCTATTCCCGTGGGGCCGGGCGCGTCGTTTTCGTCGAGCGTTCGAAGGGCGTGGCCCGGGCACTGAAGAAACGACTCGAAGGCCTGGGGCTCGCCGACGAGGACGCATTGCGGCTGATGCAAACGGATGCGCGCCGCGCGATCCGGCGCCTCGCGGAGGGCGGTGCGACGGCATTCGACCTCGTCTTCGTCGATCCGCCCTACGTCGAGGGCGGCGAGAGCGAGCGCGAGCCGATTCTCACCGCGCTCTTCGCGTCGGGAATCCTGGCCTCCGACGCGATGGTGGTCGTCGAGGGCCCGACACGCCATCCTCTCCCGCCCCTGCCCGGGATCCGGGTGGTGGACGAGCGTCGCTACGGCGACACCCTGCTCACGTGGCTCACCGCGGGCGACCCGCCGGCGGGAACCGTTTCCCAAGACCGATGACGAAGTCGTTCCGCCCTTCGTCCCATCCGGAGTGAATCGAACGATGACGGACCGGCAGCCGGCCCACCGCCTGGCGCTCTTCCCAGCGAGCTTCGACCCGATCACCAACGGCCACCTCGACCTGATCGAGCGGAGCCGGGCGCTCTTCGACGAGACGGTGATCGCCGTCGCGAAGAACGTCTCGAAGAGCGCGACGTTCGACGCCGAGGAGAGGATGGAGCTGCTGCTGGCGGTGACCGAGGGGATGGACGACGTGTCCGTCCAGGTCTTCGACGGGCTGGTCGTCCATCACGCGCAGCAGATCGGCGCCAACGCGATCATTCGTGGACTGCGCGCCATGTCGGATTTCGAATACGAGTTCGAGATGGCGCTCATGAACAACCATCTGGCCCCGGACGTCGAGATCCTCTTCTTCATGACGAGCCAGGAGTATCTCTACGTGAGCTCTTCGCGACTCAAGGAGCTCGTCCGCTTCGGGGCGAGCATCGACGAGTTCGTGCCGCCGATCGTCGCCGAGGCGCTCAAACGGAAGCTCGCGCCGAACTAGGTTGTCGCCTGCGGGCGCTCGGCGACGGGGGCTCGCGATCGGCTCGCGTGCAGGTGCTCCGACGGGGGCTCGCACTCCGTCGCCTGCGGGCGCTCGGCGACGGGGGAGGAGCGGCGGGGCTAGACTCGAGTCTCCTCCGAGGCGGGCCGATGCAGGGGCTGCGCCCCGTTCGGTCGGGGCGGAACTCGCCCCTGGCTGGGGGACCGGGTACCCTTGGGGGCCACGTCGGCCCGAGAGGGGCTGGACGGAGGACCGACCGGAATGGAGCCGCATCGCATCCTGCTCGCGATCTCGGGGGGCATCGCCGCCTACAAGGCGCCGGAGCTCGTCCGCACGCTCAAGCGGGACGGGCACGAAGTCCGGTGCATGCTCACGCCGGAGGCGGAGCGCTTCGTGTCGCCGCTCTCGCTCCAGGCGGTCTCTGGTGAATCGGTGCGGCGCGACCTCTTCGATCCCGGGGAAGAAGGCGAGATCGACCACATCGGTCTCGCGGACTGGGCGGATCTCGTCCTGGTCGCCCCCGCGACGGCGAATCTGCTCGCGAAGATGGCGCACGGTCTGGCGAACGACCTCGTGAGCGCCGTGCTGCTCGCGACCCGGGCGCCGATCCTGGTCGCTCCGGCGATGAACGTGAACATGTGGAGCCACCCGGCGACGCAGGCGAACCTCGAGACGCTGCGCGCTCGTGGGGTCGCCACCATCGGCCCGGAGGCCGGTGAGCTGGCCTGCGGCTGGGAAGGACTCGGGCGGATGAGCGATCCGGCCGTGGTCGCGGAGGCCGCGGCGGGCCTGCTCGTACCCTCGAGTCTCGAAGGGCTTCGCGTGCTCGTGACGGCGGGCGGGACGGCGGAGCCGATCGATGCGGTCCGGTCGCTGACGAATCGCTCCTCGGGCAAGATGGGATTCGCGATCGCCGCCGAGGCGGCGCGGCGCGGGGCGCGCGTCACCCTCGTCGCGGGCGTTACGAGCCTGCCCACGCCACACGGCGTCGATCGGGTCGACGTCCGCAGCGCCCTCGAGATGCGCGAGGCGGTGCTCGCGGCCTTCGAGGACAGCGCGATCGTCGTGAAGGCCGCGGCGGTGGCGGATTTTCGTCCCGTGGACGCGAGCGATCGGAAGATCAAGAAGGAGCAGCTGGCGGAGGGAGAGCGGATGACCCTCGAGCTGGTCCAGAACCCGGACATCCTCCAGGAGATCAGCGCGAGGAAGGGTGATCGCACGATCGTCGGCTTCGCCGCGGAGAGTCACGACGTGGTGGCGGCAGCGCAACGCAAGCTCGCGCGAAAGGGCTGCGATCTGATCGTGGCGAACGACATCTCCCGCGCGGACGCGGGCTTCGAGGTCGACGAGAACGCGGTCCTCTTCGTCTGGCCGAGCGGCGAGGTGGAAGAGCTGCCGCTCCTTCCCAAGACCGGTGTCGCCGCGCAGCTCTTCGACCGGATCGAAAAGCTGAGAGAGCGCCGATGAGGACCGACCGGAACCGGGCGGGTCTCTGGACGGCCTTGCTGCTCGGCGCGTGGCTGGCGGCTCTCGGTCTTCCCTCGCTTGCCCTGGCCGGCGACGTGCACGTCGTCACGATCGACGGGTCGATCAATCCCGCGAGCGCGGACTACCTGATCGGGGCGATCGAGCAGGCGGAAGCGGCGGGGGCGGCGGCCGTGCTGATCGAGCTCGACACGCCGGGCGGCCTGGTCTCGTCGACCCAGGACATCATCCGCGCGATGCTCAACGCGACGGTGCCGACGATCGTCTTCGTCACACCGCGCGGGGCGACGGCGACGTCCGCGGGCACCTTCATCACGCTGGCGGCGAACGTCGCCGCGATGATGCCGGGAACGAGCATCGGCGCGGCGCATCCGGTGAGCCTCTTCGGCGGCGCGCCGCCGCCGACGGAGGCGCAGGACGGCGAGGAGCAGGGCGGCGCGCCCGCTCGGGACGTCGTGACCGAGAAGATGGAGAACTACCTCGCGGCCTACGTCGAATCGATCGCGACGCAGCGTGATCGGAACGTCGAGTGGGCGCAGGAGGCGGTTCGCCGATCGGTCGCGGTGACGGCGGAGAAGGCCCTCGAGCTGAACGTGATCGACCTCGTCGTCGACAGCCGGGAGGCGCTCTTCGCGGCGGTCGAAGGTCGCGAGGTGACCCTCGGCGGGGACACGGCGACGCTTTCTCTGGCCGGCGCGCGCGCGGTTCCGATCGAGAAGACGCTGCTCCAGGCGATCTTCGACTTCCTCTCCGATCCGAACGTGGCGACGATCCTGCTCGCGATCGGCGCCCTCGGGCTCTACATGGAGTTCCAGAGCCCGGGGTTGATCGTCCCCGGGGCGATCGGCGTCGCCGCCTTCGTGCTCCTCGGCTTCGCGCTCCAGATCCTGCCCTTCAGCTGGGTGGGCATGCTCTTCATGCTGCTCGGGATCGGCCTGCTGATCGCGGAGCTCTTCGTGGCCTCCTTCGGGCTGCTCTTCGCCGCGGGGGTCACCTGCTTCCTGATCGGCGGCACGATGATCTTCGATCGGCCGGAGGTCTCGGACTTGACCGTCGATTTCTGGCA
>JAUIMK010000248.1 GCA_030432735.1 bacterium | reverse complement strand
GCACATCCAGGAGGACGCCTTCATCGTCCAGGTCGTCGACGTCGACACCGGCGAGCCCCTCCCGGACGGCGAGCTCGGCTCCCTCGTCGTGACCGAGCTCTACAAGACCGGCAGCCCGCAGTTCCGATACAACATCATGGATCTGTCCTTCCTTCATCCGCCGGAGCGCTGCGCCTGCGGGAGCTGGCAGCGCAGAATGGGGCCGTTCTCCGGACGTGGAGACAACATGGTGAAGCTGCGCGGGGTGAACGTCTGGCCCGAGGCACTCGGCGAGATCGTGATGACCCACGACGCCGTGACCGAGGACTACTTCGTCCGCGCCGTTCGCGAGAACAATCGCGACGAGATGATCGTCATGATCACCACGGAGCGGCCTTCCGGCGAGCACGACGCGATCCGCGACCAGCTCGAGCATCTCCTCAAGGAGAAGATCGGCGTGAAGTTCGGCGTCGAGGTCCATGCGCCCGGGGCCCTCGACGAGCTCACGCAGATCAAATCGAGTCCGAAGCCGAAGCGCTTCCGTGACGAGCGCGGCTAGTCCGTGTCGCCGGCGCCCGCGACCCGGACGACTCCGCCTTGAGTCTGCGGGACCGGGTCGCGATCGCCGGGATCGGCTGCACGCCCTATTCGAAGGACTCCGGCGTCAGCACCCTCACCCTGGCGACCCGCGCGATCATGGCCGCCCTCGAGGACGCGGGGCTCCCGCCCGATGCACTCGACGGCCTGGCGACCCACCGCGTCGGCGACTCGGTGCTCCCCGCCCTCGTCGCCCAGTCCCTCGGCGTCCGCGATCCCCGCTACTTCCTCGATCAGTTCGGCGGGGGCAGCGTCTCCCACGCCGTCGTCGGCCAGGCCGCCCTCGCCGTCGACGCGGGCATCGCCGACTACGTCGTCTGCTACCGCGCCCTGAACGCGCGCTCCGAGTTCCGCATGGGCGGCACGGGGCGACCGCTCGTCGACGCCGTCGAGACCCAGTACCAGGCACCCTACGGCTACTTCGTCCCGCCCCAGCAGTTCGCGATGGCCGCGCGCGCCCACATGGACCGGTACGGCACGACCGAAGCCCAGCTCGGCCACGTCGCGGTCGGGCAACGCGCGAACGCAGCGCTGAACGAGCGCGCGATGATGCGTACGCCCTTCGATCTCGACGACTACCTGGCGTCCCGACCGGTCGTCGAGCCCTTCCGGCTGCTCGACTGCTGCCTCGAAACCGACGGTGCGGTCGCGATCCTGCTGACGACGCGGGAGCGCGCGCGCGACCTCGCGAAACAACCCGTCTCGATCAGCGGCGCGGCGTGGGGCGGCGGACAGACGCTCTTCTCCAACCAACAGCCGGACACGACGACGACCTCCGCGGCCAATCTGGCCCCGCGTCTCTTCGAGATGGCCGGCGTCGGTCCGCGAGACGTCGACGTGGCGCAGCTCTACGACTGCTTCACCTACAGCGTGATCGTGCAGCTCGAAGACTACGGCTTCTGCCCGAAGGGCGAAGGCGGCCCCTTCGTCGAGAGCGGCGCGACCCGTCTGGACGGCTCGATTCCGGTGAACACCCACGGCGGCTTCCTGTCGGAAGGCTACGTCCACGGCCTGAACCACGTCTTCGAATGCGTGTCGCAGCTCCGGGGCGAAGCGGGCGCACGCCAGGTCGCGGGCGCGGAGGTCGGTCTCTCGACGGCGCAGCCGGGCTACGTCTCCGGAAACGCGTCGGCCCTCGTCCTGCGGAGAGCCGAATGAGCCGCGCCTTCCTACCCTTCCCGCCCACGCCGGACCGCGACTCGCAGCCCTGGTGGGACGCGCTCGCGGCGGGCGAGCTCCGCCTCCAGCGATGCTCGGCGTGCGGTGCGCTTCGTTGGCCCGCCCGCGCGATCTGCAACCGATGTCGGTCCTTCGAAGCCGCGTGGGAGAAGCAGGACGGCGCCGGCACCGTCGCCAGCTGGGTGCGCACCCACCAGGCCTTCTCGCCGGCCCTGCGCGAGGCCGTCCCCTACGTCGTCGTCCAGGTTCGGCTCGACGCCCAGGAAGACCTGCTGCTGATCGGCGGCTGGCTCGTGGAGCGCGAGCCGGTCTCGGGCGAAGCGGTCGCGCTCGAGATCGTCGAAGGCGCCGACGGATACGCCCTGCCCTGCTGGCGGCCGGTCGAGTCCGTCGCGTAGACCGGCACTCGATCAGCGGAGATCTGCCGTATCGTCTCTGCGATCCGCGATCGTGGAGGAGCCAGAGCCAGCATGGACATCGCCCGGAAGATCGCCCTCGCACTCGCCGGCCTCGTGACGCTGCTGCTCGTCGGCGGACTCGTCTTCGTCTGGTGGATCGGCGCCTGGGGCATCCTCTTCCCGAGCCACCACCACGAGACGACGCCCCCGGTCCTGGCCGACGATTTCGGGGACGGTGCCGACCTTCGCGTCCTCGTCTACTCGAAGACGAACGCCTTCCGGCACGGCGAGGGCATCGCCGCCGCCCACACGCTCTTCGACGCTCTCGCGAGCAGCGAGCACTGGGCGGTCTTCCATACGGAGAACAGCGCGGTCTTCGATCGCGAGCTCCTCGAGCGCTTCGACGTCGTGGTCTTCGCGAACGCGAGCGGCGACCACGCGAGCGACGATCAGGAGGCGGCGTTTCGAGGTTGGCTCGAAGCCGGCGGCGGCTGGCTGGGAATCCACGCTGCCGGCGACGGCTCCCACGCCGACTGGACCTGGTACGAAGAAACCCTCAAGTCCGGCGCGTACCTCGGGCACATCCTCGGTCCCCAGACCCAGGAGGCGCGGGTGGTCGTCGACGACCCGACGCACCCGGTGACGAGGGGCCTGCCCGGTGACTTCCTGCACGCGGAGGAGTGGTATTCCTGGGATCGCGGCGCGCGCGAGGCGGGCTACCACGTGCTGCTGACCGTCGACGAATCGACCTACTCCCCCTGGATTCGCGGCCTGGGCCAGGAGCTCGACATCTCCATGGGGGACCACCCGATCGTCTGGTCCCGCTGCGTCGAGCGCGGGCGGGCGGTCTACACGGCGATGGGACATTGGGGCGAGGCCTACGCCCGGGACCACACGAAGACGCTCCTGCGGAACGCGGTCGCCTGGGCGGGCGAAGAGACGAAGGCCGAGTGCGCGGGTCCCACGCGGACGGCGAGTCGTTAGGCCGCGTGCGGCGAGTCCTCTCGTGGCTGAGCCTGAGCCTCGGGGCCCTCGTGCTCTTCGCGCTCGGAGCGGCCTTCGTCTACACGATCGTGCTCGGGCTGCGAATCGCGACCTACGAGAGTCGCGACGATCCGGAACACACCGAGGCGAAGGCCCGCTATCTCTCCACCCTCGCCGAGATCGGGCGCGACGGGTCGGCGCCTCGGCCCGACATCGTCCTCATCCTCTTCGACGACCTGGGCCACGGCGACCTCGGCGCCTACGGCGCCGGCTCCATCGCGACGCCGAACCTCGACCGGCTCGCCAGGGACGGTCTCCGACTCGAGAACTACTACGCGCCTTCCCCGGTCTGCACGTCCTCGCGCGTCGGCCTCCTGACCGGTCGCTACCCCGCACGCGCGCTCCTCAACGTCGTGACCTTCCCGACCGGCGACCCCATGGAGTGGGCCCTCCGCGCCGGGGGCGCCCCGGCGACCCGCGTCGCGTCGGAAGAGATCCTGCTGCCGGAGATCCTCTCGGCGGCCGGCTACGCGACGGGCATGGTCGGCAAGTGGCACCTCGGCGACCGCTCCCCCTCCCTCCCCCTCGACCGGGGCTTCGACTCCTATCTGGGCGCGCTCTACAGCAACGACATGACTCCTTTCGCGATCTACCGCGGTGAAGAGATCGAGCATGAAGCGCCCTTCGATCAGACCCGCCTGAAGTCGGTCTACGAAGAGGCCGCCGTCGACTTCCTCGACCGCGACCACGAGCGCCCCTACTTCCTCTATTTCGCCCACAACTTTCCGCACATTCCCCTCTTCCGTCCGGAAGCGGATCGCGGTCGCTCCGACGCCGGTCTCTACGGGGACGTCGTCGAGGGCCTCGACGATTCCGTCGGACGCATCCTCGAGGTCCTCGAACGCCGCGGCCGCCTCGAGGACACGATCGTGATCGCGACGTCGGACAATGGCCCCTGGTACGAGGGCAGCCCCGGGATGAACCGGGGACGCAAGAACCAGACCTGGGAAGGCGGTCAGCGCGTGCCCTTCCTCCTCCACTGGCCCGCTCGCATCGCTCCCGGCCGCGAGAGCGACGCGCCCGTCAGCGGCGTCGACCTCGTCCCGACGCTCCTCTCCCTGCTCGAGCTGCCCCCGCCACCTGACCGCGCCCTCGACGGCGAGGACGTCGGCGCGCACGTCTTCGACGGCGCCCCCGCCCGCGATCGGCTCCTCTACTACTATGGCATGACCCAGGGCGGGAACGGCGGCGGCCTCGACGCCGTGCGCGACGCGCGCTTCAAGTACCATCGCCGGCGAGGCGTCCGGACCGGCGGCACGGAGCGTGTCTCCGTGAACAGCGACATGGGACCGTGGCTCTTCGATCTCGACCGGGATCCGAACGAGAGCTGGGACGTGAGTACGCGCCATCCCGAAGCGATGGCGCGTCTCGCCACCGCCTTCGAGGCGCGGGTCCGAGAAGACGAACGCAACCCCCGCGGTTGGAGATAGCGGGACCCGAGGCCCGGAATCGGGGAGAAGCGTGCATCGCAGCATCGGTGCGCGCGGGAGACTCGAACCGATGGAAAGCCGACGCCGATCGCTACTCCTCCTGATCGCAATCGGGGGCACCGCCGTCCTCGCGAGCTACGCCCTCGCCTTCGTCTGGTCGCCGGCGAGCGCCGACGCGCTGTGGGGAGACTTGCCGCAGGAGTGGCACGGGTTCTACACCGTCAACATGTGGCTCGCGGCGATCGGATTCTTTCCCGTGACCTTCGTCCTCGGCTGGAAGACGCCGCTCGACGCGTTCGCGACCTGGGCCGGTGCGAGCTGGTCGACGATGATGCGCGCCTACGGGGCGATCCTGATCCCCTCGGCCCTGTGGCTCCCGCTCACGGCGCTCCACGTCGAAGACCCGTCTCCGCTTCTTTGGATCGCGATCCGGATCGTGCTCTTCCTCGTGGGCGGCGGCGCGAGCGTGCTCGGCTACATGCTGATCCGGCGCGCACGACGCGGCCCTGCCCTCGTGTGGGCCGCGGTCGCGTCGTTCTTCTTCTTCTGGCTGCAGACCATGGTCCTCGACGCCCTCGTCTGGCCGGCCTACTTCTGACCGAGCGAAGCGCGCGACCTCCCGCCGGCCGGTTGCCGCGCCCCTCCGTGCGTGCGACGTTCGCCGACCCGATCGAGGAGACCCCATGCCGCGTTTTTCCGACCAGGTCCTGCTGATCACGGGCGCCGCCTCCGGCATCGGACGCGCCGCGACCCTCAAGCTCGCCGCCGAGGGAGCGAGCCTCTTCGTCACCGACGTCGTCGCCGAGGGACTCGAGGAGACGGTGAAGGCCGCCAGCGAGGCCGCCGCCGCGAGCGGCGGGCGGATCGAGTCGAAGGTCACGGACATCTCCGACGAGACCCAGGCGAACGCGAGCGTCGCCGACTGCATCGAGACCTACGGCAAGCTCGACACGCTCTGCAACAACGCCGGCATCATCGCCTACTTCAACACCGACGAAATGGCGTTCGCCGACTGGCGGAAGATCCTGTCGGTGAATCTCGACGGCACCTTCCTGATGACGCGCGCGGCGATCCCCCACCTCCTCGAGACGAAGGGCGCGATCGTGAACATCGGATCCACCGCCGGCCTCGCCGGCCTCGCCTACGGCGCGGCCTACTCCGCGTCGAAGGGCGCCATCCACGCCTTCACCCGCGCGATTGCCGTCGAGTACGCCGGACGCGGACTCCGGGCGAACTCGATCGCGCCCGCCTCGATCGACACCGGCATGACCCGTCCGACGAAGATGCCCGACGGCGCCGACTTCGCGCTGCTGAACCGGCTCGCCTCGCTCCATGGTCCGGCGGGTCCGGACCGCGTCGCCGACCTGATCCTCTTCCTCGCCTCGGAGGACGCCCGCCACATCAGCGGCGAGGAGATCCGGATCGACGGCGCCGCCCTGGCGTGACGAGCGGCCCGAGTCGACGCCTTCGCCACGAGCGCGACCGCGCGCTCGTCTTCGACATGGACGGTGTCCTCGTCGACTCGGAGCCGCTCTGGCGACGCGCGGAGGTCGCGTGCTTCGCGCGCTACGGCCTCGAGCTCGAGGAGTCCGAGTGCACGCAGACGATGGGGTTGCGGATCGACGAAGCGGTCGGGTACTGGGTCGCGAAGCGATCCTGGTCGCCTCCGTCGGTCGAGGTCGTCGCAGCCGCGATCGTCGACGAGATGGAGTCGAGGATCCGCGAGGAAGCCACCCCGATTCCCGGGGTCGAGGCGGCGCTCGATGCCGCGGAGGCGGGAGGCTGGCGCATCGGGCTCGCTTCGTCGTCTCCCATGCGCCTGATCGAAGCGACCCTCGATGCGTTCCGTCTACGATCGCGCTTCGAGGCCTGCCGGTCCGCGGAGCACGAACGGCTCGGCAAGCCCCACCCCGACGTGTACCGCTCGACCCTTCGGACGATGGGCGTCGACGCGCGTGACGCGATCGCGATCGAGGATTCGGTGAACGGCGTGGCGAGCGCGCTGGCCGCGGGGATGCGCTGCGTGGCGATCCCGGAGCCGGCCCATCGGGAAGACCCGCGGTTCGACGCGGCCACGTGGCGGCTCGATTCACTCCACGCGTTCGCGCGATCGCTGCCCGGGCTGCGTACGGAAGGCGAGGAGGCTCCGCGATGAAGCAGGAAGCGATGGACCGGATGGCCGAGGCCTATTTCACGGCCGTCTGCGCGGGGGACGCGGAGGGGCTCCGCGCGCTCCTCGCCGACGATCTCCGCTGGCGGGTGCCGAAGGGCGCGATCCCGCCCTACGGCGGCGTGCACGAGGGCGCGGAGGCGGTCATCGACATGATGCTCGGTGCCGTCGGCGCCTCCTTCGTCGACGGCTCCCAGCGCTTCGAGGTCAGGACCACGCTGATCGGCGAGGACGTCGTCTGCAAGGAGACGGAGATGACCGCCGAGGGCGTCGACGGGCG
>JAUIMK010000247.1 GCA_030432735.1 bacterium | reverse complement strand
CTTACGTCGTAACCCACCAGCCGCTGTTCTTCCACACGTTCGTGATCAACGCTACAGCGCTCTACAGTATGATACTCGACATGCCCACTGCTTTGGTTGTGGCGTCGTGCGCGCTGGTGAGCAATGTCATGACCAATGACAAAAAGGCTGTCACCACTGAATACGATCTGATTTTGGAAACCTACGTACAGTCGGATTTGTCGCGGGTCGAGATCATTGCCGGACGCCGTGGTGTGTACGCGGTGGAGTTCTTCAGTCACGACATCGTCGATCGGGCCGGACACGCCTTCGGCATCCAGAAGATTCTGGACCGCTACAAGCTGCGGGTGCGCGGCTACCCGGACCACCCGGGCGGGCCGGTCTTCTTCGAGGTCAAGCGCCGCGTCCAGGCGAAGGTCAAGGAGCGCGGACTCTGGGCCTGCCACCTCGGACCGGACCTCGGCGGACTCGGCTTCGGTCAGACCAAGCTCGCGCTCATGAACGAGATCCTCGGTCGTTCCGGCTTCGCCCCCAGCCTCTTCGGGTGTCAGGCGCCGGACTCGGGCAACGCCGAGATCCTCGCCCACTACGGAACCGAGGCGCAGAAGGAGCTCTATCTGGAGCCGCTGCTGAACGGCGAGATCACTTCGTGTTATTCGATGACGGAACCGCAGGGCGGGGCGGATCCGAACGTCTTCCGGTGTCGTGCGACCCGGGACGGGGACGACTGGGTCATCGAAGGCGAGAAGTGGTTCTCGTCGAGTCTTCGCTGGGCGAAGTTCGCGATCGTGATGGCCGTCAGCAATCCGGACGTGCCGATCTATCAGGGCGCGTCGATGTTCCTCGTGCCCACGGACACGCCCGGCCTCGAGATCATCCGCAACACCGGCATGTCCGGCGAGCCGGAAGGGCACGGAGGGCATGCGTACGTCCGCTACGACAAGGTGCGGGTGCCGAAGGAAAACCTGCTCGGCGGAGAAGGGCAGGCCTTCAAGATCGCGCAGACGCGGCTGGGAGGCGGTCGGCTCCACCACGCGATGCGCACGGTCGGCGCCGTACGGCGCCTGCTCGACATGATGGCCGAACGGGCCGTCAGTCGCTTCACGAAGGGATCCACCCTGGCCGAGAAGCAGAGCGTCCAGGACATGCTCGGGCAGACCTGGCTCGACCTGCAGCAGTTCCGGCTGCTCGTGCTGCACGCCGCCTGGACCGTCGATCAGGTCGGCGGCTCGGCCGCGCGGACCGAGATCGCGGCGGTCAAGGTCGCGACGCCCAAGGTCTACACCGACGCGGCCTATCGCTGCATGAAGCTCCACGGCGCGCTCGGGGTGTCGAACGAGATGCCGATCGCCGGCATGTGGCTGGCGGGGGCCTCGCTCGGGCTGGCCGACGGGCCGACCGAGGTCCACATGACGACGATCGCGAAGCACGTCTTGAAGGACGTCGAACCGGCCCCGGGCCTCTGGCCCAGCGAGCACCTGCCCGAGCGGCGCGCCGCCGCCCGCGAGCGCTTCGCTCATCTCCTGGAACGGGAGATCGGGAACAGCTGAGCAGAGAGGCACGCTGGCAGTCGGCGACGCGCGGGTCGCTGGCAGAGCCAGTGGGCCGCCTCGGGGGGATCCTTCGCTCCGGCAACGAAGAACGTGCCCATCGGCAACGTCTCTTCCCGTACGATGCGGCTTCTGGGAAGGAGACAGCCGATGCTGATGCTCTCGATGCTGGACTCGTATGGGAAGAAGGCGGTTCTGCCGCTCCTCCTCCTCGTCGGAACGATCTTCGCGGCCGGGGCGGCCTCTGCAGGAACGATCCTGCCGGGCCTCTACCAGCTTCTCGATCATCCCGACGGGACGGCCAATCCTCCGCCCTATGGCCTTCGGATGGACGCGCTCGGCTACACGTTCAGTGTGGAGCTGAGTGGTGCGGACGTCGTCCTCGAATGGGACGGCGGCTCGACCGCGACCATCTCCGGAAGCCTCTGGAACAACCAGGCCTCGGAGATGTGGACCGTCGCATACACCCTGACGGGTGTGACCGCGGCGCCCGCTGATCTGGGATTCTCCGCCACGGGCGGATCCGGGACCCTGACCGACCCGCTGCTCAACGCCTACGCGTTGGCATCGGAAGCGAACGGTGCCGGATCGGTGTTCGATTTCCTCGGGGATGGTCACCGACTCGGTGGCCATCCGGCCTTCGGGGACGCGGACACCGCCGTCGGGCGTGGGTGGCTCCAGCCGCCCGGATCGACGGACGACTGGCTCGTTCGTGCGGTCGTGATTCCCGAGCCGGGGACGGCGCTCCTGCTGGGGCTGGGCCTGGCAGGCCTTGCGCGTCGGACCGGCCGTCGAGGAGCCAGGGCGTAGGAAGACCGGGCGCGCGAGCGCCCGCGTGCCGAACGGGAGCGCCGCTCTCCGCCGCGGGCGGGGGCGGCGCTTCTTCGTCGTTCGGACGCCTAGGGCGTCGGGAGCCGGTGCTTCTGGACCTTGCCGCTCGCGGTCCGCGGCAGCGCCTCGACCACGTGGATCGCGCGCGGCTGCTTGTAGCGCGCCAGGCGAGGCGAAAGCCAATCGCGCACCGCCTCCGCCTCGACGGAGCCGCGGGGCGGCGGTGCGACGTAGGCGATACCGACCTCGCCCCAGGTCTCGTCCGCGATCGCGACGACCGCGGCTTCCGCGACGTCCGGGTGCTCGACCAGGGTCGCTTCGACCTCCGCCGGATAGACGTTCTCGCCGCCCGAGATGTACATCTCCCGCGCCCGTCCGACGAGGGTGACGTCGAAATCGGCGTCCCGCGTGGCGAGGTCCCCGGTGCGCAGCCACCGGCCGCGCAGCGTCTCCTCGTTCGCGTCCGGTCGCTCCCAGTAGCCGAGCATCGTGATCGGGCCCGCGACGACGATCTCGCCGACCTCCCCGATCGCGACGTCCCGCCAGCGCTCCGTCGGCCCGTCGAGGGTCTCCGGCGCGACGAGGCGGATCTCGCCGTGGCGGACGGGGCGACCGACGCTGCCCGCCTTCGCGAGGATGGACGCCGGGGTCTGACACGTGAGGATCGAGGTCTCCGTCTGGCCGTAGCCCTGCATCATCGCGAGGCCGCGCTCGTGATAGGCGCGAATCAGCTCGCTCGGCGCGGCGGCGCCCGCCGTGAAGGCAAAGCGGAGCGACGCCGGCGGCGTCGCGAACGGAGCGCCCGACTCGAGGCAGGCGAGCAGGTGTTCGTGCATCGTCGGCACGCCCCCGTAGTAGGTCACGGCTTCGTCCGCGATCGCCTGCCAGACCCGCGCCGGCTCGAAGCCCTCCTGGATCACGAGACCGGCGCCGGCGAACACCGCCGGCAGCGCGAGGATCTGGAGCCCCAGCGAGTGGAAGAGCGGCGCGACCACGAGCACGCGGTCCGTGGGCGCGATGTCGAAATAACACTCGGCGTTCCGGCAGTTGTGGAGCGTCTTGCGAAGCGGGAGCAGGGCGCCTTTCGGCTTGCCGGTGGTGCCGCTCGTGTACATCAGGATCGCGGGGTCTTCGGGCGACGGATCTTCCCTGGCGGGCACGGCATCGGAGCTCGCGAGGGCCGCCTCGAACGCATCGTCTTCGCCGCCGACGAGGAGCACGGTCGGAGCAACGCGCGTCGCAGCCCTGACGGCTTCGTCGGCGCGCGAAGCCCAGTCGCGCTCGACCAGCAGCACGCTCGGGCGGCAATCGTCGAGCTGGAAGGCGACCTCGTCGGGCGTGAGGCGCGCGTTGACCGGGAGCACGATCGCCCCGAGCCGCGCCGCCGCGAAGAGCGCTTCGAGGGTCGCTCCACGGTTGCCGAGCCAGACGGCGATCCGGTCCCCCGCGCGAACGCCCTGCGAAGCGAACCATCCGGAGAGCCGGGCGATCCGATCGGCGGCGGTCGCGTAGTCGCAGCGCCGGTGGTCGTCCGCCCACGCGAGGGCGTCGGGGCGCACCCGGGCGTGGGTCTCGACCCAGCGTCCGACGTCGTGGTCGCGCTCGGACGGCCGCTGCGTGTCGGGGTCGGGGGCGGGAGGCATAACGGGCGCGGAGGGTACCGGCGGTCCCGCGCCTCGTCAGCCGAGGCCTCGCAGGCTCGATGCCCTTCGTTTCGTGTCACGTCGGGGTGACTCGGATCCGCAGAATCGGCTCGGCCCGGCGGCCGGGGTCGGCTAGCGTCGGGCGTTGCGTCGATCCGTGAATCCACCGGCCGCCGCCAGCGAGGATGCCAACGATGTCGCCCGTGTCGCCCGTTTCCCTCCAGTCCACTCGCCGGCTGGCGACGCTCTGCGTCGTCGGCTTCGGCCTCGTGATCGCTGTGCCGCCGGCGATCGCCGACGACGAGGATCGTTTCGCCCGTCCGGGCGCGGTCGGCGCCGCCTTCGTCTATGCCGGCGACGACTATGACGACCTCGACGCCCAGTCCGGGGGGACCGACGACGGATACGGCGGCACGTTCTGGATGACCTATCGCTTCAATCAGTGGGTCGCGTCCCAGGTCCGGGGCGACTACATCAAGGGCTTCGAGGTCAGCTTCGGCGGCGACGACGTCGACACGCAATACGGACAGGGAACGCTCGGTGCGCGTCTCTTTCCGCTCGCCCCGTTCACCGAGTCGATCGACGATCGCGTCGAGCCCTTCGTCGATCTCACCGGCGGGATCGGTCACGTCGATCGCAATCTCGGTGGACGGGCCGACAAGAAGCAGTATGGCTTCGTCGCGCGTTTCGCGGCGGGCGCCGACGTATGGCTGACCGCGTCGATCGGGATCGAGCTCTCTGCGTTCTACAATCTGGGCACCGGGCGCCTCTTCGACTACTCGTACTTCGGCGGGACCGCGGGCGTCACCTACCGCTTCTAGTCGCGAGGAGGCGGCAGGCGCCGGGCGGTACGCGTCGATGCCGCCTTGTCCGTGTCGACCACGCGAAGGTCGGCCGGCCGCCGATCGGTACACTCCTGGCATGATCGACGAGGCACTCCGCGAGGCCCTGGAAGCCGCCGGCGTCTCGGATTCACGGTTGCTCGTGGCCGTGTCCGGAGGGCGCGACTCGGTCGTGCTCCTCGACGGGCTGCAGCGCCTCGCGCCAGAGCGCCGGCTCGAGCTCGTCGTCGGTCACGTCGACCACGGGCTTCGCGGAGACGAGTCGTCCGCGGACCGGGCCTTCGTGGAGGGGCTGGCCGCGGAACGGGGCCTCCCCGCCATCGCGCGGCGCGTGGACCCGGAGACCGCGCGCCGGGGCGGCGCGAGCCGCTCGCGACCGAGTCTCGAGGAGGCGGCGCGCGGCGTCCGGCGGGCGGCGCTCGAAGCCATGGCCGACGCGCAGGGCGCGCGGTCGATCGTGACCGCTCACCATCTCGGGGACCAGGCCGAGACCGTCCTGCTCCGATTCCTGCGCGGGACCGGGCCCGACGGGCTCGCCGCGATGGCCCCTGTCGACGCCACGGGGCGTTGGCTCCGTCCTCTCCTCGGGACGACGCCGGAGGAGATCGCCGACGCGGCGCGGGCGCGTGGACTGCGCTGGCGAGAGGACGCCTCGAATCGCGATCGCCGATTCACGCGGAATCGGCTCCGGCACGACTGGCTCCCGGGTCTCGCCGACGCATTCAATCCGCAGCTCCTCAGGAACCTGGCCGATCTGGCCGAAGCACAGAGGAAGGACCGCGAGTGGATCGAGGCCCTCGTGGTCGAGGCGGCGAAGGAGCGGATCGAAGTTGGCCCGGACGGAGTACGAATGGCGATCGACGGCTGGGATGCGCTGCCCGAGGCGCTGGCGCGAAGGCTCGCTCGGCGCGCGATGCGCGAAGCGGGTCTCGAACGAGACGTCCGCCGGGTCCACCTCGAACGGATCCTCGACTTCCTGCGGCGGGGGCGACGGGCCGGGCGCGATCTCCGGATCGAGCTACCCGGGGGGAGAGTGCTCTCTCGAGTCGACGACGCATTCCTTCTGGCGGGGCCCGGCGAGCGCGAGCGGGTGGGGCGGTTCGGGAATGCTACTGTCCCCCTGCGGGACTGAGCGGATCGCCCGCGATGCTTGCGGGCGCCCCCGACCGGGCCCTCGAGGCGGCGCCGAAGGATCCGTCTGGGAGCGGCAACGACATCGAGAGCGATCCGGGCGCGTGAGCGGGGCGAGGGGCCCGCGCCTCGTCCCCGAGCGAACCCGTTTCCGGGTGCGGACGTCCCAAGGATTCGAGCGGGCGGGCCGACTGCCCGGACGATGCGGACTCGGCGCTGAACCCACCCCTCACGACCACGCGCCCCGTGGACACATCGCGAGCGGTCTCCCGATCCTGGGAATCGGGTCCGGCTCGCACGACACGCCCGTCGATCGGAGCAAGGTGTGAATCAGCAGTTCTACAAGAACCTCGCCCTCTGGGTCGTGATCCTCGTGGTCATGCTCCTTCTCTTCACGACGCTGAAGCAGAATGAAACGGTCCCGCCGCAGATCGCGCTCAGCGAGTTCATGGAGCAGGTCGAGACCAACCAGGTCGAGTCCGTCGTGATCGAGGAAGGCAGCATCGAGGGCGAGTTCGCCGACGGCCGGAGGTTCACGAGCTACGCGCCGCCGACGTCGATCGACGGTGAGTTCCTCAAGAACCTGAACGACCGGAACATCGAGGTCGACGTCAAGCCGCGGGACGAGGGCGGTTTCTGGCGCCAGATCCTCATCATGTGGTTCCCCCTCGTCCTCTTCATCGGCCTCTGGATCTTCTTCATCCGTCAGATGCAGAGCGGCGGCGGCAAGGCGATGAGCTTCGGCAAGTCGAAGGCGCGCCTGCTGACCGAGAACCAGCACCAGGTGACGTTCAAGGACGTCGCGGGCATCGAAGAGTCGAAGACGGAGCTCGAGGAGATCATCGAGTTCCTGCGTGAGCCCAAGAAGTTCACGCGGCTCGGCGGCCGCATTCCGAAGGGCGTGCTGCTCGTCGGCCCGCCCGGAACGGGCAAGACGCTCCTCGCCCGAGCGGTCGCCGGAGAGGCGGGGGTTCCGTTCTTCTCGATCTCCGGCTCCGACTTCGTCGAGATGTTCGTGGGCGTCGGCGCCAGCCGCGTACGCGACCTGTTCCAGCAGGGCAAGAAGCAGGCTCCGTGCATCATCTTCATCGACGAGATCGACGCCGTCGGACGCCATCGCGGCGCCGGCATGGGCGGCGGTCACG
>JAUIMK010000246.1 GCA_030432735.1 bacterium | reverse complement strand
GTGCTCTCTACTACGCGCGGGTGCTCGAGAACCCGACGTGCCGATGGCACCAGCATCTCTGCGTCGATGCCGGCGTCGACTGCTCCGAACCGTCGACGATCGGGCGGGGCTACGAGGCCTGTTGCTCGAACGAGTTTCCGAAGACGCAGCAGGAGCGCGCCTGGACTTCCCCGGTCTGGTACACGCCTTGAGGCGGACGCGCATGGCCTGCGGCGCTCGACCCGCGCGGCACGCTCCTCGGCGGGCGGTGCGCGGAAGCGCTCAGGCTTGACTCGGGATCTCGTCGAGGGCCCATTTGCCTTCGGTCGCCATGGCGGGGAGCCAGGTCTCGACGAGCTTGTCGTTCTCGACGCGGAAGGTCTGGACCCAGTCCCACTGCATCTGGTCGTTGATCTTCCAGGTGCCGATGGCGGTGACGTAGTCGCCTTCGGCCATCAGGAAGTACTTGAAGTCGGTGATCGTCCAGGCGCCCTTGATCGGGAGGAGCTCGTCACGGTACTCCTCGGCGGTGACCTCGCGGGTTCCGCGCACGTCGTGGCGGGTGTAGGTCGGGCCGGCGAGCGCCGGGATCATCTCGAAGTCGAGGTTCGCCCACATCTCGTCGTACCAGCGGCGCATCAGCGCCTTGTTCCGTTCTTCGCGGCTCATCGGGGTTTCCTTCGGTGGATCGGCAGCGCCCGAAGATCGCACACGGCGCCCGGTGCGCATCCCGGATCGCGTAGACTCCCGCCGTCCCTCCACCAGGAGGAACGAGGAGGCATTCCGTGGAGCTCTTCAGTCTCGAGAACGCGCTCAACCTGGGCGTGCTGATCTTCCTGCAGGCGGTGCTCGGCTTCGACAACCTGCTCTACATCTCGATCGAGTCCCAGCGCGCCCCCGCCGCCGACCAGGCCCGCGTCCGGAAGCTCGGCATCACGATCGCGCTCGTGCTCCGGATCGTGCTCCTCTTCCTGATCATGTCGCTCCTCCAGACCTTCGCGGCGCCGCTGTTCTCGGTCCACTGGACCGGCGTGCTGGAAGGCGACTTCACCTTCGCGACGATCGTATTCCTGCTGGGTGGTGCCTTCCTGATGTACACGGCGGTGAAGGAGATCTCGCATCTGCTCGCGATCGAGCACCTCGCGGAGGGCGCGCACGAAGAGCGGGAGTCGAAGAGCGCCGCTCAGGTGATCGCGATGATCGTGACGATGAACCTGATCTTCTCCTTCGACTCGATCCTCTCGGCCCTCGCGATCACCGACGTCTTCCTCGTCCTCGCGACGGCGATCGCCATCTCGGGCGTGCTCATGCTGGTGCTCGCGGATTCGGTCGCGGACTTCATCAAGCGCAACCGCAAGTACGAGGTGCTCGGCCTCTTCATCCTGCTGATCGTGGCCGTCGTGCTGCTCGGCGAGGGCGGGCACGAGTCCCACCTCAGGATCGCAGGCTTCCCGATCGAGCCGATCTCGAAGGCGACCTTCTACTTCGCGATCGTGGTCCTGGTCGTCGTGGACCTGCTTCAGTCGAAGTACCAGTCGAAGCTGGCGGCCCAGCGCGCGGCGGCCCAGTACGGCTCGGTCGCGCGCGAGGACTGGGGCGGGGCGAGCTGAGCGACCGCCCGTCTCAGGCGTTCGGCGTCTCCCGCTTCACCGGGAACGCTTCCATGTAGTTCGCGAACAGGTCGTACATCGATTCCCGCGCGATCCCGAAGTCGCCCTCGAGGTCGTAGACGACCTTGCCGTGGCGGCCGCGGGGGTGGGTCTCGATGTAGTGGTCGATCGCGGCGCGGGCCTCGTCGCTCATGCCGAGGCCGGCACGGTCGTAGATCCGCTCGAGCGTCCCGAGGTCGTCCGCCATGAACTCGTGGAAGTAGACGTGCTCGGTCTGCGCTTCCGGGAGGACGGCGCGATCCCGCACGACGCCGTCGAGCAGGTATTTCTGGAGCTTCTCGGCGTGGGGGATGATCTCGTCGAAGACGATCGGCTGGCGGGACATGCGCGCCGCGTAGACCGTCATGGTGACCCAGGACGTGAAGACCGAGACCGGGTCGCGGTGGGTGCAGACGAAGGTCGCGTCGGGGAAGGTCTCGACGAGGGCGGGAAGCCAGGCGAGATGCTGGGGGCTCTTCAGCACCCAGCGCTCCTTCGCCTCGAGGAACTGCAGCGCCTTGAGGGCGCGCTTCAGGAACGCGTAGTGGGGGCGCTGGTCCTCGGCGAAGTAGGCATCCATCCAGCGCGTCACCGGCTGGCCCGCCGCCATGAGGAGGGACGACAGGCACATGTGCTGGAGGTCGACCTCTTCGTGGATGCCGTCGTTGGGCACGTCGTACATGTTGGTCATGAGCGGCATGACCAGGTCGATCTGGTCGAGGCCGGCCTGTCCGTTCGCGACGCGATCGTCGGGGACCCTGCCGGCCCGCGCGGCGGCGGACGGGATCGGCTCCTGCGACTCCCAGCGCCGCAGGGCGCGGAGCCGCGGGTCCGCGCCGATCAGGTTCAGCAGGTGGGTGGTCCCGGAGCGCGGCAGCCCGGCGATGATCAGCGGGCGTTCGATCTCGAGCTCGTCGATCTCCGGGTGTTCGGCGTAGAGCGCCTCGAGACGGCTGCGCTGGACGAGGTAGCGGACGAGCGAGTTGAACGTGTTGAAGCGCCCCATCGTCGTGTAGTGCGCATCCTCTTCGACGCACTCGATGTAGAAGCGAAGACGCTCGGTCCAGTCCTCGTCTTCGAAGAGGGGGGAGCCGCCTTCCGCTTCGAGCTGCGCGCGGGCCGCGGTGATCACGCCGTCGACCGAGAGGTCGAAGGGGATCTGCTCGATCATCTGGAAGCCGGCGAGGGCGGCCTCGGTGTATTCGGGCTCGGCGAAGTCGGTGATCCGGATCTTCTGGGGCAAGTCGTTTCCTCGGCGGGGACGCTGTGGTCCCGATGGCAAGCGACCCCGGCCGTCGATCCTCTCGAGGGCAGCCGGGGTCGCGTCGGGTCGGACGTGGCGTGCGGTCAGGCCGCGCCCATCTTGGCGAAGACCTCTTCGGTCGGCGGGGTCATCCGCTCGTAGGTCGCCTGGATCACGTCGTCCTCGATGTCGAAGACGACCTTGGCGCCCTCGGGTCCGACGGCGTCGGTCTTCATGCACTCGGGCATCTTGTCGTCCGCCGCGGTCCAGCCGGCCTTCTTGTTGAAGTCCCACTCGTCCTGCAGGCACTGCCAGGTCATGTCGAGGAACTGCTCGCGCGAGATCTCCTCGCCGAAGAAGGCCGAGTAGAACTCCCGGATCTGCTCCATGTTCGGCATCAGGAACATGCAGAAGCCCGAGGCATCGATCGCCGCGTTGATGTGCTGCTGCTCCTGCGAGAGCCGGGCGAGCTGGTCCGGGGTCGCGCCGGGGTTCACCACGAGTCCGGCCGTGTGGTCGGCGCCCATCGCGCTCGTCACGTAGGTGACGCCGGTGGCCTTGAGCGGCCGCGGATCCCACGCCGGAATCGCCTGGCCATGGACGGTCGGGACGCGGTGGTGCCCCGTCTTCTTCCCCGTGGCGTCCGCACCGTTCCCGATCGCGTCGGCGAGCTCGCTGCCGGAGGCCACCTCCGCGATCAGCTTCTCCATCGCGATGTTGTCGCCCCACTCCATGCCGCCGGAGTCCATCAGGATCCCGATCGCGGCGCCGGTCTCGATCGTGTCGAGGCCGACCTCGTCACACAGCCGGTCGAGGGACGCGACCTTGTCCCAGGTGTCGACGGCGCAGTTGGCGCCGAGCAGCGTCAGCGTCTCGAACTCGAGGGCGCTCGTCTTGTAGTTGCCGTCGGCGTCGTGGACGACGTTCGAGCACGAGACGATGCAGCCGGTCATGCAGTTGTGCATACCGCCGCCGCGCTCCTCGAAGCTGGCGATGATGCCGGTTCCGGTCAGCGTTGCGGCGTCGGGGCTCTGTCCCTCGACGCGGTTCTTGTAGGGGAACGTGTTGAGCATCTGCGCCATGTCGACGCTCGGGCTCGTGCCGTACTGCATCGGCTGCGGGCCGTCGAGATAGGTCTTCGACATGCCCTTGCAGAGCTGCATGAACTTCTTCTTGTCGGCACCGTGCCGCACGCCGGCCTTGCCCGCGTCGACGGCCACGTACTTGAGGCCCTTGCTCCCCATGACCGCGCCGAGGCCGCCGCGGGCGGCGTGGCGCGCCGGCCGACGGACCTCGTCCTGGTCCGTGCAGCAGACCGAGGCGCCGCGCATCTGGCGCTCTCCCGCCGGACCGATCGAGACGAAGGAGGCGTTGGCCGAGTAGCTCTCCGCGAGATGATCGATCAGCGCGTAGTTCCACATCCCCTTGCAGTCGGGGACCTCCTTGAGCGACACGCCGTCGGTGGTCACGTCGAGGGCGTAGCGCGCCTCGGGGTCCGCGGGCTTGCCGGTCACGACGATCACGCGGTAGCCGAGCTTCATCATGTCCTGGGCGGGGTTGCCGCCGGCGTTCGCTTCCTTGATGCCGCCGGTGAGGGGGCTCTTGCCGCCGACGCTCATGCGGCCCGAGGTCGGGGCCGCGGTTCCGGACAGCACGCCCGGAGCGAGCACGAGGACGTTGTCCGGTCCGAGGGGATCACACTCGGCATCGCATTCCTCGACGAGGATCCGGGCGGAGAGCGCGCGGCCTCCCAGGTACTTCCACTTCTCGGGAAAGTCCTCGACGCTCACCGTCTGCTGGGTCATGTCGACGCGGATCATCTGATCGCTCATGGGTGCTCCTTCGTTCGTTTCGCTCTGCTCGCGGGAGGGGTGGCTCGAGGGGTTCGCGGCCGCCGCTCGTCCGGGGCGCAGCGGCGCCCGAGACGAGCCGCAATCATGGGAAGATCGACGAGTCCCGTCAATCGCAGATTCGATGCGCTTCGTGCGCTGGACCCCGCTATCGTGGTCCGGCGACGCCGACCGGAGACATCGCTCGGTCCCGCGACGTCGATCGGAGATCCCCGCTGGACGCACTCACCGACGCTTCTCCGTTCCTCCCCGGGCTCGTGGGGGACGGTGCCTGGCTCGTGCTCGCGCTGGTGCTCGGACTGGTCCACGCCTTCGACGCCGATCACGTGATGGCGCTCTCCGTGCTGGCGAGCGATCCGGACCGCCGTCGCGGCGGGACCCGGACGGGGCTTCGGTGGTCCCTCGGCCACGGCGGGGTGCTCCTCGCGAGCGGCGCGGTCCTCTTCGCCTTCGGCTGGGTGCTGCCCGAGAGTGGCCAGGCGCTGGCGGAGCGCGCCGTGGGCGGCGTCATGATCGCGCTCGGGCTCGGCGTCTTCTGGCGGCTGGGGCGCGGCGAGGCCCATCTCCATTTCCACCGCCACGACGGGCTCCCGCCGCATGCGCACTGGCACGCGCACGCCCGGCGATCACCGCATCCCGCCCCCGACGCGCACCAGCACGAGCACACGGCCTCCCTCGTCGGCGCGCTGCACGGGCTCGCCGGATCCGCGCCGGTCCTCGCGCTGCTGCCCGCCTCGGCGAGGTCGCCCCTCGCCGGGCTCGCCTTTCTGCTGCTCTTCTCGCTCGGCGTGGGGCTGGCGATGGCCCTCGCGAGCGGCCTGCTCGGGACCCTGGTCTCGCGCCTCGCTCGGCACCAGCAGCTTCGCGCCCTGCAGGGGCTGCGCGCCGCGAGCGGCGTGGGCTCGATCGCGATCGGCGGCTGGCTCTCTCTGGGGGGCTGACGGCGCCCCCGATCGGTGCTGGCAGACCGTCGGTCGCGGGCTCGAGGGCGCTCGTCGGCGGTCGAGGTCGACGACGCTGACCCTGCGTGCGACGCGCGCGGGTGATCGACGGGCCCCTCGTTCGGGTAAGCTCCGCGGCCGCGCGGCGGCTGCACCGGTCGACCGCGTCCCCGTGCACCGCGAGGACCCCTCTCCATGGCCGACACTCCGAGCTTCGAGCAGGCGATCGCCGCCCTGACCACCGCGGAGGGCTCGCCCTTCGAGATCGTCGAGGCGGAGGTCGATGGGCGGAAGATGAAGGTCTGGAAGAACCTTCCTGCTTCCCTCCGCGAGGTCTTCGCCGAGTCGCGTCTCCACGGCGACAAGACCTTCCTCGTCTACGAGGACGAGACCTGGAGCTTCGCGCAGTCGATGGCACGGGTGGACGAGATCGCGGATCTGCTCGTGAACCGGTACGGGGTCGCGAAGGGCGACCGGGTCGCGATCGCGATGCGCAACTACCCGGAGTGGATCTTCGCCTTCGCGGCGATCACGAGCATCGGCGGGATCGCCGTGTGCATGAACGCCTGGTGGAAGCAGGACGAGATGGCCTACGGCCTCGAGGACTCCGGCTGCAAGGTCCTGATCGCCGACGTCGAGCGGATCACGACGGCGTCGCCGAATCTCGCTCGCTTCGGCGTGCAGGCTGTGTGCGTACGGCACGACGGAGCGCTTCCGGAGGGTGTCGATCGACTCGAGGAGGTCCTGAACGCCGGGGCGTCGATGCCGGAGGTCGAGGTCGGACCCGGCGACGATGCGACGATCCTCTACACGTCGGGCACGACGGGCTTTCCGAAGGGCGCCGTCTCGACCCATCGCGCGGTGCTCTCGGCGCTCTACGCGTTCGCGTGCCGCGCGCTCGTCGGCGGGATGTCGCAGCCCGCGAAGCAGCCGAGCCCGTGGGACCCGTGCTTCATCCTGGCGGTTCCGCTCTTTCACGTGACCGGGCTGGTGCCGGTGATGCTCTCCTGCTTCGCGAACGGGTTCAAGCTCGTGATCATGTACAAGTGGTCGCCGGAGCGGGCCCTCGAGCTCATCGAACGGGAGCGCGTCACGCAGTTCGTCGGCGTGCCGACCATGACGATCGACCTGCTCGAGTGTCCCGACTTCCCGAACCGCGACACGTCGAGTCTCGCCGGGGTCGGGGGCGGCGGTGCACCGGCTCCGCCCGAGATGGTCGGGCGCGTCGACGAGAGCTTCGAGAACGCGCGCCCGGGGCTCGGCTACGGCATGACGGAGACGAACGCCTACGGCCCGCAGAACGCCGGGGACGACTACGTCCGCAAGCCGCGCAGCTCCGGACGCGCGGTGCCGATCCTCGAGGTCGAGTGCTTCGACGAGGAGATGAACCCGGTTCCGCGCGGCGAGGTGGGCGAGATCTGCTTCCGCGGCCCGAACCTGATTCGCGGCTACTGGAACAAACCCGAGGCGACGGCGGAGACGATCG
>JAUIMK010000245.1 GCA_030432735.1 bacterium | reverse complement strand
CGGCAGGGCGCGCTCGACGATCCGCGGATCCCCCGGGATCAGCGCCGAGCCGCAGGGCATCCAGGTGAGGCGCTTCTCGAGCGCCGGCGGGGTGCCCACGCTCGACAGGACCAGCAGATCCTGTGCAGCGTGCAGGCAATCGCTCCTGCGCAGGGGCCAGACCTGGTGGATGCGTCCCTGGATCTCGTGGCGCTGGGGGGCGAAGGGAGGGCGATCCTCGGCGCTCGTCGCGACCGAGGCGGCCGCGAGAATCCCCAGGAGCGCCAAGAGCGGGACGAGGGCCGTGCGTCCCCCGCGGCGCACGGGGCGGGGCGCGAGCAGCCATGCAGGAACGCTTCGTCCGGGCGCGAGACGGCGGATGCGGTGGAGCAACGGCACGGCCGGCAGGGTAGGTGAGCCGGTGCCGGCCGCCGCCCCCGATGTGCTTCCGGGCTCAAATCGACCCGGTGAACGACCGATGAGCTGGGCTGGAGTTCCTCGCTCGCGGACCGGGTGGTTCGCTCGCCAGGGCTCCCAATCGGCGAGGCCCGGTTCGGGTCTCGGGTGGAAGCGTCCCGTGCGAACCGTCGCCAGAATCCTGTCCCTGCCCATCGCCTTCGCGCTCGTCGCGTGCGGCGGGTTCGCGCTGCTCGCGAGCTACGGAACCGGCACCGAGCTCGCCGACCAGACCCGGCGCCAGCTCCAGGCCCTGAACGGGTGGGTGATCGAGCAGGGGGTGGCCGTTCCGCGCGACGCGGCGGTCGATTTCGAAGAGGCGGTCGCAGGCACGTTCCTGCGCTTCGTCCTGCTGCCCGCCGGGCTCGTGCTCCTGGGCTTCGCGCTCGGTGCGATCGGTCGCGGCGGCAGTGTCGACGTCCCGGGGCCGGAGGCCCGGGGCGATGACGCCGCGGAAGACGAGGGGACGACCCGCGCCGACAAGCGCGCCGCGAAGAAGATCATCAAGCAGGCGGCCGCGCTGAAGAAGCAGGGGGACGTCCTCGAGGCCGCAGACCTGCTCTGGAACCACGAGCTGCTCGACGAGGCGGCGGAGATCTTCGTCGAAGCCGGCGAGTTCGCCCGGGCCGCCGAGATCCGGCACGACCAGAACCGCTTCCTCGAGAGCGCGCAGCTGCATCTCGAGGCGGAGAACTACGAGGCGGCGGGCTCGATCTTCGGCCAGCAGGAAGAGTGGGCGCAGGCCGCCGACTGCTATCTGAAATGCGGCCACAAGAGCGTCGCCGCGGAGATGTTCGAGAAGGCCGGAAACTACCGCGAAGCCGCCCACTGCTATCGCGAGACCGACTTCCAGCGGCACGCCGCGGCGATGTACGTGAAGTGCAAGGACTGGCTGCTCGCGGCGCAATGTCTCGAGAACGTGTTCGTCGAGGAAGGCGGCGGCGCCGGTCTCGACCCGAAGAAGGCCGCGGACATCGCGAAGCTCGTGCGGCAGGCCGGCAAGCTCTTCCTGAAGGCCGAGCAGCCCGACAAGGCCCTCGAGATCTTCGTGCGCGGTGGCTGCGCCGCGGAGGCCGGCGAGGTCGCGGCGATGCTCGGCGATCACGAGGCCGCCGCGGTCCACTATCGCCAGGCCGGTGAGGTCGAGAAGGCCGCCGAGGCGCTCCGCCAGGCGGGCAACGACCAGGACGCGGCGCGTCTGCTCGGTCACCACCTTCGCGACGCCGGCGAGAACGATCGCGCCGCCACGCTCCTCGAAGAGGCCGGGGACTTCATGGAGGCGGGCGACCTCTATCGCAGCCTCGAGCAGTACGAGAAGGCGGCGGTCAACTACGAAAAGCACAACGGCTTCGCCGCGGCGGCCGAGATGTACCAGATGGCCGGGGACCGCGAGCGGGCGGGCGTCGCCTTCGAGAAGGCGGGGCGCTTCACCGAAGCGGCCGAGTGCTTCGCCCTCGCGGGCAACGCGCCGCGGGAAGCGGAGCTCCTCGAGAAGGCGGGCGACTTCCTGCGAGCCGGCGACATCTACCATCGCGAAGGCATGGACGAGGAGGCGATCGCCGTCCTGCAGAAGGTGTCCCAGGAGGACGAGGGCTTCGCGAAGGCCGCGGCCATCCTCGGTGACATCTTCGCGGCGCGCGGGCAGAACGCCATCGCGATCACCAAGCTCCAGCAGGCGATCGGCGACACGGAGCTCACCCGCGAGAGCGTCGACGGCTTCTACAAGCTCGCGGTGATCTACCAGGAGGACGGCAAGGTCCGCGAGGCGCTCGAGATCTTCGAGAAGGTGATGGCGTTCGACTATCACTACCGCGACATCGAGAACCGGGTCGCCGAGACGCGGGCGGTCGTGCAGGAGCACGAGCCGATCGCCGCGAGGACCGACGCGGGCGGCGACGCGGTGGGCGCCGATCGCACGCCGAACCAGCGCGCCGACGACGGCCGCTATCAGATCGTCGGCGAGCTCGGGCGCGGCGGGATGGGCATCGTCTACAAGGTCCAGGACACCGTCCTCGACCGCCTCGTCGCGTTCAAGGTCCTGCCCCAGGCGCTGACCGAGAACCCCCAGGCGATCAACAACTTCATGCGCGAGGCCCAGGCGGCCGCGAAGCTCAATCACCCGAACATCGTCACGGTCTACGACACCGGCGAGCAGGCGGGTCGCTACTACATCGCGATGGAGTACGTCGAGGGCACGACGCTCAAGGAGATCCTGCGTCGCCGCGGGGCGATCTCGCCCTCGGGCATCCTGCACGTGCTCATGCAGATCAGCGAGGCCCTCGCCTACGCGCACGAGAAGAAGGTCGTACACCGCGACATCAAGCCCGCCAACGCCATGTGGACCCGGGACAAGAAGGCCAAGCTCATGGACTTCGGCCTCGCGAAGGTCGTCGAAGAGGCCCGGAACCACACGACCGTGGTCGCCGGCACCCCCTACTACATGAGCCCCGAGCAGACCCTCGGCAAGAACATCGACCACCGGACCGACATCTACTCGCTCGGGATCTCGATCTTCGAGATGGCGACGGGAACCGTGCCCTTCAAGGAGGGCAACATCCCCTACCACCACGTCCACACCGCGCCGCCGCGGATGCAGGACCTGAAGCCCGACGTCCCGGACGTGCTGTGTCGGATCGTCGAGCGCTGCCTCGAGAAGGATCCGGCGAATCGCTACCAGTCGGCGCGAGAGATCCTCGCCGAGGTGCGCGCGTCGCTGCAGAACGCCGCCGCCGTCGGCCTCGACAAGACGAACGAGTAGCGCCGTCGCGCTACCCTCCGGAGGGCGCCGCCGACGGCGCGGCCGATCGGGAGGAGGGCGACGTGTCACAGGCAACGATCGCGAGGCACGTCGAGGTCTCGGGCATCGGCCTGCATTCCGGCCAGCCGGCGACGGTCCGGCTCGAGCCGGTACTCGGCAGCGGGCGGACGATGGGCCGCACCGACGGCGTCGTCTTCTCGGCTCACGTCCACGCGGTGCGGGACGATGCGCGGGCGACGCGGCTCGGCGTCGACGACTGGGACGGCGCGGACGTGTCGACGGTGGAACATCTGCTCGCGGCGCTCTCCGCCCTGCAGATCGATCACGTCTTCATCGGCGTCGAGGGCGGGGAGGTGCCGGCCCTCGACGGCAGCGCCGCGCCCTTCGTCGATCTGATCCGTCGTGCAGGGCGCGAGCGCTCGGAGACCGACCGGGAGAGCCACCTTCCGGTGGTGCTCGAAGAGACGATCGAGGTCCGGGACGGGGACCGCTTCGTCCGGGCGGAGCCCGCCGCGCACTTCGGCTTCCGCTACGACATCGAGTTCGACCATCCCGCGATCGGCCGCCAGTCCCTCGAGATCGAGCGGCTGACGCCTGCGCTCTTTGCGGACGAGATCGCGCCCGCCCGCACCTTCGGCTTCCTGAGGGACTTCGAGGCGCTCCGTCGGGAGGGGCTCGCCGGCGGGGCGGGTCTTCACAACACGCTCGTCTTCGACGAGGCGGGGGTCGTGAACGAAGGGCCGCTCCGCTTTCCGGACGAGTGCGTCCGGCACAAGGCGATCGACCTGATCGGGGACCTCGCGCTCCTCGACGCTCCGCTCCAGGCCTTCGTGACCGCGCACAAGGCGGGGCATCGCCTCCACCACGCGCTGGTCCGGGAGATCGAGGCCAGGCGGCGTTAGGCGTCCTCTGCGCTCTGCGGGGCGAGGACGGCGCGACGGCCTAGCCGGCGTAGTCCTCGAGCTCGCGCGCGAGCGGGGCGGTCAGGGTCGGGTCGGTGAACTGCAGGCCGACGCCCGGCGTGCGGAGGCTGCCGTCCGCTTCCTCGCGCGCGGCGTGGTACCAGGTGACCCGCGCCTCGAGCTCGTGGAGCTCCTCGCCGCCGGGAATCCGAAAGCGGACCTTCACGATCTCGCCCCGGGTCATCGCCAGCTCCGTCTGCAGGAACATGCCCCCGGCGCCGAGGGTGGTCGCATAGTCGCAGTGGATCCCGCCCTGGGCCTGGTAGTCGACCAGGATGCGGACGGTCATGCGGCGGTGCTTGCGCGTGTTCTTCGGTGTGCGACGGGCCATCGGCTGCCTTTCTCGGACTAGCGATCGCGCTCGAGGCGATCGCAGAGCTGGCTGAGGATGCGGGCGAGGAGCGCGCGGGCGGCGGGGCAGGAGGCGGTCAGCGTCGCGAGCTCCGCGCCTTCGAAGGCGGGGTCCTCGGCCGTCTCGGGCGCCATGGCGACGAGGGCGCGCAGGACCGGCGCGAGGGTGCCGCCGGTCCGGTCGACGACCTGGGCCGCGGCGATCGCGCGCAGCGATTCGCGCCACGCCCCGTGGTCGTGGCACTCGATGGCGTCCATCGTGGTCTCCTCGACGATGCGGCGCAGCTTGCGGCGGGTCCAGCGCCCGAGGGCTTCGTCGAGACGCGCCTCGAAGCGACCGTCGGCGCCGTTGCCGCCGGGGTCGAGGAAGAGCGCGCCGAGGGCCGAGAAGAGGGCCGCCCGGTCGTCGGCGTCGAGGCGCGCGAGCCCGGGGGCGCTGAGCTCGTCTTCGATGTCACAGATCTGTCCGATCGCGCGGTCGATCTCCGCGTCGGGCGACGTGACACGATCGGGCACGATGCCCAGGAGCACGCCGCCGAGCTCCTCGCTCACGAGGTGCGCGATCCGCCGCAGGCGTTCCGCCTCGTCGTCCGCCATCGGCGGGCCGGGATGGATCGCGACGCGGAGCGCGTTCGCGCCGTTCGCCTCTTCTTCCGGAGAGGCGATCCCGAGCGCGCGGAGCACGACGATGCCGCCTTCGGCGACCTCGGGTCGGCCCCGTTGCTCGGCGATGCGGATCAACGCGCGGAGCGAGGTGCCCGCCGTGGGGTTCGCCTCGAACAGGTCGCGATGGATCGCGAGCGCCTCGCGCCAGCGCTCGCCGGAATGGAGCAGCAGACTACCGAGCGCCGTGCGCGCGACGCCGAGGTCGGGCTGCAGCGCGAGGGCCTTCTCGTACGCCTCGATCGCCGCGTCGACGTCCTCCAGCGGACCGGAGAGCAGCCGGCCACGCTCGAGGTGGACGTGCGCGAGGGTCGGGCTCTCTGCGTCGGGATGTCGATCGAGGAACTGCGCGAGGATGCCGTCGGCTTCGACCCATTCCCCGGTCCGGCGGGCCAGGCGCGACTCGCAGAGCGCCGCTTCGGTCGCCCGCGGATCCCAGCGCGCCGACTCGCCGTAGCGTTCGCGGGCCTGCTCCAGATCGCCGGCGACCTCCGCCAATCGCGCGGCGAGCAGCGAGATCTGCGCCGAGAGCGGGCTCGGGTCGATCGCTTCGAGGGCCCGGGCACAGCGTTCTCGCGTCTCCTCGTCGGGGGCGCGCTCCGCCGAGAGCTCGCAGAGGAGTAGCCAGGCCGGCGCGAGCTGCGGATCCGTCTCCGTCGCGAACTCGAGGTGGGTGGTCGCCGTATCCTTCCGTTCGAGGGCGAGCGCGTGCTCCGCCGCCCGGAAGGCGGCCGCTGCGCGGGTCTCTCGATCCGCCGCCGCTTCGCTCCAACGTTCCAGCGCGCGCATCGCTTCCTCGGGACGCGCGGCACGCTCGTGCACGCGAACGAGCCCCTCGTGCGCCGACTCGACGCTGCGGTCGACGTCGAGGGCGTCTTCGTAGCGGGCCCAGGCCGCATCGAGCAGCTCTTCCGCCTCGAGCCCGCGCGCGATCATCGCGAGGTGCAGCGCCCGGTCCGGGTTCTCGCCCGGAAGGTCGAGTCTCCGCTCGAGCGGCGTTCGCGCCGCGGCGAAGTCACCGTCTTCGAAGTGGGCGAAGGCCACGCCTTCGAGGGCTTCGCGCTGGTCGGCGTCGACGGCGAGGGCTTCCTCGAAGAGGCGGCGGCTCTCGTCCGTGTGTCCCTGCCGACGTGCCGCGCGTCCACCGAGCACGGCGACCTCGAGGCGCGCGGCGTCGTCGAGCGAGCCGGCCCGGGCGAGCTCGAGGGTCGCGATCGCTTCGCGCTCGGTCTCCTCGTCCCGCTCGAGGGCGGCGGCGACGCGCGTTCGCGCCGCATGACCTTCGAGGCTTCCGGCCTCGAGGTCCGTCGCGCGGACCAGCAGCCGGTGTGCCGACTCGGGATCCGTCGCCTCGAGGCAGGCCGCTGCGGCGATGCAGTCCGCTGCGGCGGCGTCGTCCGGGGTGTGCTCGGCGGCGCGCTCGAACGCCTCCGCCGCTTCCGCCAAGCGGTCCGCCGCGCGATCGAGCTCGCCGCGCAGGCGCCAGGCGGGCGCACTCTCCGGATCGAGGGTGGTCGCGCGTTCGGCGCGGGCACGCGCCTCGTCGGACGCGCCACGGGCGACGAGCACACGGGCGAGCTCGAGGTGGTCTCCGACGGTCGCAGCGCCGTCCGGCCGATCGCACCAGCGGCCGAAGGTCGTGCAGAACGCCGCTTCGTCCCCGGTCGCCTCGTAGAGTCGCGCGAGCCGCAGCTCGTCGGGCGCCGAGAGCCGGTCGAGGTCCGCGGCCTGGTGGTAGGCGTCGATGGCCTCGGGCTTCGTCTCGGACGCCTGCGCGCAGAGACTCGCCAGTCGGAGCCAGATCTCGCGCCGGCGGACGCACGTGGCTTCGTCGTCGCCGAGCAGCTCGAGCTCGCGTCGGTAGAGCCCGATCGCGGCCGCGTGCTCCTGACACGCTTCCCGGACGTCGATCAACCGACGCAACGACTCGAGATCCTTCGCGTCGAGATCGAGGGCGAGCTGATAGGCGGAGGCGGCGCGCTCGCCGGATCCGAGGCGCTGCCAGCAGAGATCGCCGAGGCACCGCGCGAG
>JAUIMK010000244.1 GCA_030432735.1 bacterium | reverse complement strand
GGGTAGGGAGCGGGGGCGACCGGCGCGGTGGGCGCGCAAGGGCCGGATCCGGAGAACCCCGAGTCCTGTCGTCCACCGGCCGTGAACGCGCGCCCTCGCTTGGCCCGCCGTCGGGCCCGGTGATATCGTGCGAATCCAGTCGCCCGCGCAGAATCGGCGGCCGGCCCCAGTCGTTCCCAACTGCTCGGCGCGCGTTCGGCGCTCCGGACCGTCGAGCCGGAGACCCCCCATGTCCCTTCACGGCGGAAAGCTCGCGGCCAAGGCCCTCAAGGAGGCCGGTGTCGAGGTCGTCTTCACTCTCTCCGGCGGCCACATCATGCCGCTCTACGACGGCTGCATCGACGAGGGGATCAAGATCGTCGACGTGCGCCACGAGCAGGCCGCCGTCCATGCCGCCGATTCCTGGGCGCGCTGCAACCCGGGCTCGATCGGCGTCGCGGCGATCACGGCGGGTCCCGGCGTGACCGACGGCGTGACCGGGATCGCGAACGCCTGGCGCGCGAACTCCCCGATCCTGGTCTTCGGGGGCCAGGGGCCCTTCGAGAACCTCCGCCGCGGATCCCTCCAGGAGATGGATCATCTCGGCGTCGTCCGCCCGATCACGAAATACTGCGACGCGGTCTACGAGTCGAAGCGGATCCCGGAGTACATCGAGCTGGCCATCCGCCACGCGGTCTCCGGGATTCCCGGGCCGGCCTATCTCGAGATCCCGATGGACATCTTCATGGGAGGCGTCGAGGAAGAGGTCACGATCCCGAAGATCCGCACGAACCCGCCGCGGCTCTCGCCCGACCGCGACGAGGTGAAGAAGGCGGTCGAGCTGCTCAGCCAGGCCCAGCGCCCGATGTTGATGGCCGGGACGAGCGTGAAGTGGTCCTACGCGTCGGAGGACATGAACAGGTTCATCTCCGAGACGCACATGCCCACCTACACGAACGGGATGGGACGCGGCACGGTTCCGCCGGATTCTCCGGAGTTCCTGAACCGGTCGCGGCGCGATGCACTCCAGAAGATCGACCTGATCATCCTGGCGGGGACGCTGCTCGACTTCCGGATGCGCTTCGGCCAGACGATCCCGGCGGACGCGAAGATCATCCAGCTCGACATGGACGCGACGTTGATCGGCCAGAATCGTCAGGCGGACGTGCCGCTGGTCGGCAACCTCGCCTGCACCTTCGAGGCGCTCTCCGCCGAGATCGACGCCCAGGGTGCGAAGCTCGACTTCACGAGCTGGCGCGACGAGCTCCGCGAGATCGAGAACGAAGCCGAGGCGAAGGTCCAGGCCGCGCTCGACAGCGACGAGGTCCCGATCGATCCCCAGCGCATGTGCCGCGAGGTCCGCGACTGGCTCGACACGCTCGACGACCCGATCGTGATCGGCGACGGCGGCGACATCGTCGCGACCTCCGCGAAGATCATCCCGGTCAAGAGCGAAGGCGCGTGGATGGACCCCGGGCCGCTCGGGACCCTCGGCGTCGGGATGCCCTTCGCGCTCGCCGCGAAGCTCGCCCACGAGAACCGCCCGGTCGTGATCATGTACGGCGACGGCTCCTTCGGCTTCAACGGAATGGAGTACGACACCGCCGTCCGCTTCGGCCTCCCGATCATCGGCATCGTCGGCAACGACGGCGCCTGGGGGCAGATGATGCGGCCCCAGGGCGCCATCTACGGATGGGATCGGCTGGAAGGCGTGCTGCTGAATCGCACCCGCTACGACAAGGTCGTCGAGGCCCTCGGCGGTCACGGTGAGCACGTGACGGAGCCGGATCAGCTCCGCCCCGCCCTCGAGCGGGCCGCGGCGTCCGGTCTGCCGGCGCTGATCAACGTCGAGATCCGGCAGGATCGGGAATACTCGGGCGGAATCTACGTCTGATTCGCAGCCGGAGAGCGCTCCGGCGCGTTCGTTGCGTCGGGTCTCTTCGCGCTGGCCACGGGCGTCGGCGACCTGCAGCGCGAGCGAGCGCCCTGGCCTCGAACGGCCTCCGATCGGCGGGGAGAGGAAATGAGCTTCGAGATCGAGCGGCGGAATCCGGAGGATCTCGGGCTCGATCTGGACGCGCTGCAGCCCTGGCTCGCCGCGATCGGCGCCGTGGCGGTCGTCGATCTCGAGACGACGGGGCTGCCGGAGAGTCGATCGGCGGAGATCATCGAGATCGGGGTGCTGCTCCTCGATCCCGGTGAAGCGACGGTCGGCGTCGGCACGAGCCTCGTGCGGCCTTCGCGTCCGATTCCCCCGCTGGTCAGCCGCCTCACCGGCCTCGTCGACGACGACGTCGCGTCGGCGCCGCGGATGATCGGGCTGCGTGACGCGATCCGGGAGGCCCTCGCCGACCGGACCCTGGTGGCCCATCAAGCGGATTTCGAACGCGCGTTCCTGCGCAAGGAGGTCGACTCCGCCCTCGGCAGCGCGCGCTTCCTCGACACCCAGGACCTGCTCGCGCTGACCCATCCGGACGCGCCGGACCTGCGGCTCGAGACCTTCGTCCGTTCGCTGCTCGCGCGCGAGGAACGACACCGGGCGTTCGAGGACGCGCTCGATGCCGCGGCGGTGCTCGGCGTGATCGCGCGCGGCGCCTGCGCCGGCGTCGAACGTTATGCGGAAGCGCGGCGGATCCTCGCGCGCCACCTGCCGCGCTCGCCGTGGCGCGGGCTGCTCGCGGGCGCGAGCGATCCGGTCGCGGCGGGCGAGGAGGACGGACTCTTCGTGGTCGGCGACGACGGCGAGGACTTCGATTTCCTCGAGTTCGCCGCGGGGGATCGCGGCGCCGCGGGCGCGCTCGACGCCGCGGGCGCTTCGGGGATCGCGGGCGCTGCGCGGCGCCGCGACGCCGCGCGCGAGGGACGGTTCCTCGAGATCGGGCCGAGCGACGAGGTTCCGGTGCCCTTCGAGCTCGACGCGATCCTGGATGCGCTCGCGGACGGGGAGCGCGGTCAGCGCCACTTCCCGGGCTACCGCGTTCGCGAGGAACAGCTCGCCCTCGCCCGGGAGTTCTTCCACGTCTTCGCCGATGGCGGGATCGCGAAGCTCGAGGGGGGGACGGGCGTCGGCAAGTCGCTCGCCTATCTCGCGGTCGCGATTCCCTTCGCGATCGACCGGGCCGCGGCGGGGGCGAAGGAGCCGGTGATCCTGTCGACGCGGACGAAGCTCCTGCAGGACCAGCTCCTCCGGAAGGACATCGCCGCGGCGGCCCGCTTTCTCGGCCATCCGTCCCTGCGCGCGCTCTCGATCAAGGGGCGCGCGAACTACGTCTGCGAACGTCGCCTCGGCGCGGCGCTCGGTGAGGCGTCCGATCCCGCGCTCCTCGACGACCTCCGCACGGACTACGCGCTGCTCGAGGCGTGCGCGCGGATCCGGCCGAACGGAGAGATCGGAACGGTGCCCGCGGCGCTCCTGCGAAGGCATCCACGCTTGCGCGAGCTCCTCCGGGCGAGCGTGGCGGTCCGGGCGGATCAGTGCTCCCGGGAGCAATGCGCGCAGGAGCGGCGCTGTCCCTTCGGCCGCCATCGTCGCTCCCTCGCGAAGGCCCATCTCGTCGTCGCGAACCACGACCTGTTGCTTCGCTGGCCGCCGGACTATCCCGCCTTCAGCCACGTCGTGATGGACGAGGGGCACGAAGTCGGCGGGGTCGCGGAGGAGGTCTATGCGATCCGGGTCCGGCCGGAGGACGTCGCCGAGCGGCTCGACGAGCTCTTCGGGGCGCCGGTCCGCCGCGGTCAGCGACGTTATGCGACGACGGGACTCGTGGCCCAGCCGGAGTCCAAGAACGAGGAAGCCTCGCTTCGCCAGAATCGCCGCGATCTGATGCTCGAGCTGATCGGGCTCGGGCGGACGATGGCCGAGGGGGCGGACGCGTTCGGAGGCGTCGAGCTCTCGGCCGAGGCGGCGCGGCGCTTCCGCGGGGCCGGGCCCGTCGCGGAGGCCGCGGCGCGGCGGATCGAGGCGATCGCGGCCCATGCGAGCCGCACGGGGCCGGCGAAGCGATTGGTGTCCGGTGGCGAGGACGCGGACGGTCTACCGACGGGGCCGCAGCGCGACCTCGAGGCCGAAGAGGAAGCGGAGCGCTCGATCACCGCGCACGTCGAGGCGCTGCTCGGCGCCGCCCACGGGCTTCGCGTCGCCTTCGCGCCGGAGAACGACGACTACGTGGCGGCCTTCGAGGGCCTCGAGAGCCCCTACGACCGCTGGTCCCTCGTGCTGCGACCGGTCTCACCGGGGGAAGCGTTTCGCGAGGAGTTCCTGCAGAAGATCGAGGGGCTCGCGATCGTGTCCGCGACGCTCTTCGTCGGCGACGACGACCACGCGGCGCTCGGCGAGGTCGGGCTCGCGGGGAACGACGTGCCCGAGAGCTGGAGTCGTGCGGTCGGCTCGCCCTTTCCCTACGCGGAGGCGATGCGGGTCGTCGCGCTCGAGCACGACCCGGCCCTCGCCGGCGACCTGGTCGAGGAGACGGCGCAGACCCTGGCGACCCTGGCGCGGTCGATGCGGGGGCGGACGCTCGGACTCTTCACGAGTCTCGCGCGAATGCGGGACACCGCCGATCGACTGAGCCAGCTCCTCGAGGGCGAAGGGATCGAGGTCCTGCTGCCGCGCCGCGCGAGCGACGATCCGGGGGCGCTCGTCGACCGCTTCCGGAAATCGAAGGGCGGGGCCGTGCTGCTCGGCGCGCGCCGGTTCTGGCAGGGCATCGACGTCCGCGGCGAGGACCTCCAGGCGGTCGTCATCGAGAAGCTCCCCTTCGACGTGCCGACCGAGCTGCGCCGGCGCCGCGACGACCGGCTGCGGGCCGCGGGGGAGGATCCGTTCCGTCGCGCGGCGCTGGGGCGGATGCTGCTCCACCTGAAGCAGATGGCCGGCCGGCTGATCCGGAGCGAGACCGATCGCGGCCTGGTCGTGATCGTCGATGCCCGGCGCGACCGGAGCTACTTCCCACGCCTCGCGGACGCTTTCCCCGAAGGGGTCAGGCTCGAGTCCGCGGAGATCCAGGCCTTGCCGGAGATCGTCGAGGCGCTCGGTCTGGGTGTTTCGAACGACGGATAGGCAGAGTCCCCCCGACCTCGGGTCCACCCGAACGCTGGCACTGCGTTTGACCATGAGTCACTATTCGCGGCCAGCGGCCCGCTGCACAAGTTTTGCGAGAGATTTGCACTCTGATTCGCGAACCCTCGCTACTGTTCACGAAGTCGGAAATCCCGATCGGAACCGCCCCTTTACCGGGCCGATCCGGGCTGGATTCCGTGTCACGGCAGGCTGTTCCACGTCCCCACGGCGCCCCGCCTCCCCGGCGGTGCGATCGTGGCCGGTCAGGGTGATCGGGAAGGCGTGGGTCGGTTACCACCCCCCTCTTGCGTTGCCACGAGCTTCGAGCGGCCTCTTCTGCTGGGCTCTCGGGCTGGCGGTCTGCGCGTCGCTAGCAAGCTGTCTCGCGTGAGTGCGGGACCAGATCGGCGTTCGCCCGAGGGTGGCCCGAGTTGGAAGGGGAGATCGAGTTGGGCACGAACGAATCTGGAGCGGGCTTCCCGAGCAACGAGTGGGGGCTGATCCTGGGCGGGTCGAGCGGCTTCGGCCTGGCGACCGCCAAGCGCCTCGTGCGCGGTGGCCTCAACATGCTGATCGTCCATCGCGATCGTCGCGGCGCGATGAAGGACATCCAGCCGCATTTCGACGAGATCGCGAAGGAAGCCGAGGAACGCGGGCTCGGCTTCCACACCTGGAACGCCGACGCGATCGCGGCGGACAAGCGCTCCGAGACGATCGACCAGATCGCCGAGGCCATCGGTCCCGACGGCAAGGTCCGCGTCCTGCTCCACTCGATCGCCTTCGGCAACCTGAAGCTGATCGCGCCCGAGAAGGTCGAGGCGCGGACGGCGGGACCCGAGCTCGCGAAGCGCCTCGGCGTCGATGCCGAGAAGCTGACGGAGATTGCCGACGAGCTCTTCGAAGCCGGTGAGGACGGGCTCCACCCGCTCGTCACCCAGCCGAAATACCCGGATACGTCGTACCTCGACGAGGAGGATTTCGGGCGCACGATCCTCGCGATGGGAACGAGCCTCCTCGGCTGGACCCAGGAGCTCTTCTCGAAGGGCCTCTTCGCCCCGGACACGCGGATCTTCGGCATGACCAGCGAGGGGAACGAGGTCGCCTGGAAGGGCTACGCCGCAGTGTCCGCCGCGAAGGTCAGCCTCGAATCCCTCGCGCGCTCGATCGCGATCGAATTCGCCCCCTACGGCGTTCGCTGCAACATCATCCAGGCGGGCGTCACCGACACGCCGGCGCTCCGGGCGATCCCCGGCAGCGACCAGCTCAAGAGCCAGGCGCGCCTCCGCAATCCGGGAGGTCGGTTGACGACGCCGGAGGACATCGCTGGCGTCATCTATCTCCTGTCGCAGGACGAGGCGAGCTGGATCAACGGGGAGCTGATCCGTGTGGACGGCGGCGAGCACATCTCCGGATCGACCAAGTAGTTGGCTGCGGGCACTCGGCTCATTTTTCGCCTGCGAGCGCTCGGCGAAGGATACCCGGATCGAAGTTCGTCTTCGGGCGCTCGGCGAAGGGCTCGGGGCGAGGCGACGGGTGCGTGGGACACAGATCGAAGATTCGGATGAACGCGTCTTGAGGGCACGGCATTGAGCTTGAATCTCCTGGGATTGGGGCACTTCCATCCCGAGAACGAGATCACGAACCGCTTCCTCGAGGATCTCGACATCGGCACGACCGATGAATGGATCCTCGAGCGGACCGGGATTCGTTCGCGTCGGACCTCGCTTCCCCTCGACTACATCCGGGAGACGCGGAACGCGGACGTGCGCGCGGCCATCGAGGCGGCGGAGATCTCGAACGCCGGAATGGGAGCCCGCGCCGCGGAGCTCGCCCTCGAGCGTGCCGGGATCACGGCAGGCGACGTCGGGCTGCTCGTCGGCGGAGGCTGCGCGCCCGACACGGTCTCGCCGGCGGAAGCCTGCAACATCGGTCGGGAGCTCGGCGTCGAGGCTCCGGCCTTCGACGTCAACTCCGCCTGCTCCTCGTTCATCGCGGGGATCTACGTGCTCTCGACGATGGACGAGGCGAAGCTCCCGGACCACGTGCTGCTCGTCTGCGCGGAGCCGATGACGAAGACGGTGCACTACGAAGATCGCGCGAGCGCCGTGCTCTGGGGCGACGGCGCCGTCGCGGCGGTCGTGTCGACGAAGCAGCGCGGAAAGGCGCGCCTGATCGACCAGCGA
>JAUIMK010000243.1 GCA_030432735.1 bacterium | reverse complement strand
CGCATCTGGATCGGGCGGCGCCGGAGCTTGGGTCGACAGGTCCGGCCTAACGCCCCTCGAACTTCGGGTCGCGCTTCTCCATGAAGGCCGTGATCGCCTCCTTGAAGTCCTCGGTCCGGAAGAGCTGGAGGATCTCGGCCATGACCGCCTGGGAGTTCGCCTCGAAGGTCGAGTCGAGCCCCTGACGCATCGTGCGCTTCGCCGCCTGCACGGCGAGCGGTGCGTTGTGCGCCAGCTCCTTCGCCCAGGCCATCGCGCGATCCATCAGCTCGTCGTGGGGGACGACGCGGTTCGCCAGGCCGAGGCGTTCGATATCCGGCGCTTCGAGGATCCGTCCGAGCATCACGATCTCGCTCGCCTTGTGCCAGCCGACGAGGCGCGGGAGGAGCCAGGTCCCACCGCTCTCGGGGACCGCGCCGCGGCGGATCGGCGGGACGAAGCGCGCGCGGTCCGAGGCGAGGACGAGGTCGCAGCCGAGGGCCAGGTCCATGCCGTAGCCGGCCGCGGCCCCGTTCAGCGCGCAGAGGATCGGGGTGTCCATCCGACGCATGACCATCGGCGGGGTCTCGTTGATCCGCGTCGCTCCCGTCGACTTCGTGCGGGTCTTGCCGCTCGACACGTCCTTGAGGTCGAGCCCCGAGCAGAAGGCGCGGCCGGCGCCCGTCAGCAGGATCACCCGGACGTCGTCGTCGTGCTCGGCTTCCAGGAAGATGCGCGAGAGGTCGGTCAGCACGGTCCCGCCGATCGAGTTCATCCGGTCGGGACGATTGATCGTGACGACGAGGACGTGCTCGACGAGCTCGGTCAGGACGTGGTCTTCGGGATCGCACGCATAGGAGAGGGACACGGATTCACCTCGATCCGGATTCGGAAGGGATTCAGGGGCGCGTGAAACGCAGGATGTAGTTGTCGTCGAGCCCGTCGAGCTCGATCTCGTCCTCGAACACGAATCCCGCGGCCTCGATCTCCGCCTGGAAGACCTCGCGGCCGGCGCGGACGTGCTCGAAGATGAACTCGTTCGTCACGCCTTCGATCCGGTGGAACTCGATCAGGACGAGCTGACCGCCGGGCGCGATCGCGTCGAAGAGGCTCGCGAGGGACTCCATCGGCGATTCGAAGTGGTGATAGACGTCGCAGATGAAGGCGACGTCCGTCTCGCCGGTCGGCAGCTCGACGGAGCTCGTGGTGCCCTCGACGACCTCCAGGTGGGCGACGCCGCGTCGCTCGGACTCGGCCCTCAGATGATCGAGGAAGCGCGGCGAGATCTCGACGGCCTGGACGCGGCCGGTCGGGCCGACGGCCTCCGCGAAGAGGAAGCTGAAGAATCCGGTGCCCGCGCCGATGTCGGCGACGACGTCTCCCGGCGAGAGGGCGAGGGCGTCGACGATCGCGAAGCGCTGGGCGTAGACGGCGCGGGACTCGCCCTCGAACCGCTCCACGTACCGCTCGACGTCCATCTCTTCGTCGAGGAACGCGTCGTTGATGCTGCCGGGCAGGTTCTCGGGACGGGTCGGGGCCGTACCCGCGCAGCCGCCGAGGAGCACGCCTGCGCCGAGGAGCATCGCGAGCAGAACACCGAGGCGTCCACGCCCATGCCGCTCGTCGCCTCGTCCATGCCTTCGATCGATCATCGTCATCCGCTCCCCATCCGTCGAGAGACCCGACTCTCGCACAGTCGCCCCGGCCCGCGCATCGACCCCGAGTCGGGCGGGCGCCGGGCAGGTCTGCTTTCATCCGCCGGGTCCCGATGCCACGAGGAGACGACCCATGGGCTTCTACGAGAACCGGATCCTGCCTCGGCTGCTCGACGTCGCGTGCTCGGCACCGCCGATCCTGGAGCAGCGCGAGAAGGTCGTGCCCGAGGCGCGCGGCCGTGTCCTCGAGGTCGGCATGGGCTCCGCGATCAATCTCCCCTTCTACGATCCCGACAAGGTCGAGCACGTGTGGGGGCTCGAGCCCTCCGAGGGGATGCGCGAGCGGGCCGCGCCGCGTCTCGCTGCCGCGCCCTTTCCCGTCGAATGGCTCGGCCTGCCGGGAGAGGAGATTCCGCTCGAGGACGACAGCGCGGACACGGTCCTGCTGACCTTCACGCTCTGCACGATTCCCGACTTCCGGAAGGCGCTCGCGCAGATGAAGCGTGTCCTCAAGCCGGGCGGCCAGCTGCTCTTCGCGGAGCACGGCGCGTCTCCCGACCCGCGTCTCCGGAAGTGGCAGGATCGCTGGAACCCCCTCTGGAGTCGCGTCCTCGGCGGCTGCAACATCAACCGGGAGATTCCACGGCTGATCGAAGAGGCCGGCTTCGAGATCCAGAAGCTCGACACGAGGGCGCTCCCCGACACGCCGCCGATCGCGGCCTTCCAGTACTGGGGCGCTGCGCGGGAGCGCTAGTGCCACACGTCCCGGCGCACGGCGACGGAAACGTCGAACGCGCGCCGGCGCCGGTCCGTCAGGTCCAGAAGGCGAGGGCGCTCATGGCGACCACGCCGGAGGTCAGGACGCACCACTTCGCGAAGCGGCCGCCCGGGGCGGGAAACTCGTCGCGCAGGATGTCGAAGGTCGCCACGTAGACGAAGGTGCCGCTCGCGATCGAGAGGAAGGTCGCCTCGAGCCCGGCGCCGAGCCGGCCTTCGACGAACTCGTCGAGGACCGCCCCGATCAGACCGCCGATCGGCGTCGCCGAGGCGAAGAGCGCGACGAGGGGCCAGGTCTGGCGCGACGCGAGACCGCTCCGGGCGAGGGATACGCCGAGGGCGAATCCGGCGGCGGTCTTGTGCGCGATGATCGCGAGCCAGATCACGAGCGCGCGGGAGAGCTCGGCTTCGGCGCCGAGCGCGAGGCCCGCGAGCAGGGAATGGATCGAGAGCGCGATCAGGACGGCGTAGGCCGAGACCGCGTCGCCGCCATTCGGTCCGGCGTGGTGATGGTGGCGCTCCGCGATCCGCGCGAAGCGTTCGCCGCTCGGGGCGTGCATCTCCTCGTGCGCCTGCTCGGGGAGCAGGACGTGCTCCACCAGCAGCATCAGCACGAAGGCGAGGCCGGCGAGGGCGAAGGCGGTCGGATAGTCGTGGCCGAGCCGGGTCCAGGTCCGGTCCGCATCCGGCAGCATGTGAACGAGACCCGCGGCGAGGAAGACGCCCGCGGCGAAGGCGTTGCCCCAGCCGAGAAGGCGTTCGCCGCCCGGGGCGTCCCGTCGACGCAGAGGAAGCGCCGCGCCGATGGCACCGGCGACGAGGATCGCGATCAGGAGCGCGAGCTTGATTCCGATCACGGGCGACTCGTTGCGGGGGGGTGGCGGCGCGTCGCGCAGCGCAGGGACCTTCGTCCGTGCATCCGCGCGCGAGAAATCAGATCACGTTCTGGCGAAGGACCGAGAGGCCCTCGGCCGGCACTTCGGCGTCGCCGCGCGCGATCGCGCGGATCCGGTCCGCGTCGAAGCGGCGGCCGTCGTAGACGATCACGATCGACTGGTCGCCCCGGGCGAGGAAGGTCGTCTCACCGAAGTCCGTATAGCGGGTCGCCCCGATCGAGATCAGCGCCTGCGCAGGCCGCCCCCCGATCCGGAGCCACTCCGAGATGTTCTCGAGCGGTCCCTCGTCGACCTGCTCGTTCAGCTTCAGAACGAGCCAGTCGAGGAGGCGGCCGTACATGTAGCTGTAGCTCGATGCGGGGGAGTCGACGCCGTAGGCCGAGAGCTCGCCGTCGCGGAGCAGGAAGGAAGCGATCCGGCAGTGGTCGAGGATCCCGCCGGCTTCGAATCGGTCGAGCTCGATCGCCTGCGCGCTCGTTCCCTTCGTGTCCGGGCCCCAGTTCTTCTTCTCGCTGATCTTCTTCGCGCCTTCGCGGCGGATCGAGCAGTCGTTGTGGGCCATCGCGCGTCGAGGCCTCACCGCGACGACCCGGTCGCCGTCGTACTCGAGGTCGCAGAGCAGCGAGACCTCGGGCTCGATCTGGTGCTTCTCGTCGTCGGAGCCCAGCCGGATGGTGTCGCTCGAGATCGGGAAGGTGTGGAGGAAGTGGTCGCCGTCGCCGGGGACGTAGAAGGGGAAGACGCCCTTCGGCGCGTTCGCGTCCTCGATCACGAGGTCCTTGAAGTCGTCGGCTTCGCCGGCCTGCTCGAGGTGGCCGGTGAAGTTGCCGGCCACACCGAGTCCGATCACTCGTTCCCAATCCACGCGTCTGTCTCCCGGATCGCCCTCGAGGACCTCGCGGACGGATCGCCGCGCGAGGAAGGCTCCGCGAGCGACGCGAAGCCGGCCCGGCCCTTCGAGCGGACGCTCCCCGGGTCGCGGGCGGCGGGAGTCTAGCAGGGGTTTCGGCGCGTCCCGGGCGTATGCGGCGGGCTCAATCGCCCGCGAGGAAGCGTGTCGCGATCGTCGCGTGGAGCGCGCTGCCGAGGGCCAGCGCTTCCTCGTCGAGCTTCATCCGGCTCGAGTGGCACGGCGCGGGGTCCTGCTCGCCCGGCGGTCGCACACCGAGGAGCATCATCGCGCCCGGCGCGCGGTGGAGCACGTAGGCGAAGTCCTCGGCGCCCATGATCGGGGCGGGGAGAACGATCGCCGCCCGTTCGCCGAGCACCTCGGCGGCGGTCTCCCGCGCGAACGCGTCGAAGCCGGCATCGTTCATGACGACCGGGTAGCCGCCCTGGATGTCGACCACCGCCTTCGCCTCGTGGCTCGCGGCGATGCCTTCGCAGATCCGCGGGAGCGCCTCGACGAGCAGGGCGCGGGTCCGGTCGGAGAGCGCCCGCATCGTTCCGTTCAGCCGCACGACGTCGGGGATCACGTTGCTGGTCGTGCCGCCGTGGATCTGGGACACCGTGACCACCCCCGGATCGGTCGCCGGAATCCGGCGGGTGACGTAGCTCTGGAGCGCGAGGACGATCTCGGCGGCGATCGGGATCGGGTCGATGCAGTCGTGGGGCATCGACGCGTGGCCGCCGCGGCCGCGGACCTCGATCTCGAAGTCGTCGAAGCTCGCCATGATCGCGCCCGTTCGCGAGCCCACGCGTCCGGTCGGGATCTGCGGCGCGACGTGGAGCGCGAAGCACGCGTCGTAGTCCGGCATGCCCTCCCGCAGCATCACCTCGGCGCCGCCGAAGCCCTCTTCACCGGGCTGGAACATGAAGACGACTTCGCCGGCGAGCTGCTCGCGGCGCGCCGCGAGCAGCCGCGCGGCGCCGGCGAGCATCGCCGTATGCGCATCGTGCCCGCAGGCGTGCATCGCGCCCTCGGTCTCGCTCGCGAAGTCGAGTCCGGTCTCCTCGGACATGGGCAGGGCGTCGGTGTCCCCGCGCAGCAGGATGCGCTTCCCGGGCCGGCCGCCGCGCAGGACCGCGACGAGGCCGCTCGTCTCCTCGTGGAGCGTCACGTCGAGCGCGAGGTCCGCGAGGTCGTCGAGGACCTTCTGGCGTGTCGCCGGGTTCTGGAACCCGATCTCGGGCTCCCGGTGGATCCGTCGACGCAGATCGACGAGGCGCGGCTGGAGTACCTGCGCTTCTTCGAGGAAGCCCCGGGCTTCGGGCGGGAGGGCGGAGGCGGCAGACATGGAGACCTCGCGGTGTCCGGCGGAGTGGTACGATCGAAGCGGTCGGACGGGCCGAGCATACCATCGGTGCCCGTCCGCCTTCATGCACACGCGCTCGCCGCGAAGGAGTCTCCCATGGCCGCCCCGCTCGTTCCCGACTCGATCCACATCGGTGCCGACGATCTTCCCTTCGTCGACATCGGCGACGGTTCCCAGCTGAAGGTCCTGCAGGTGAAGCTCGGCGAGAACCTCTGGATCATCGAGAACGTCTTCCAGGCCGGCTACGAGGTCCTGCGCCATCGCCACACGGGCCCCGTCTTCGGCTACACGACGTCGGGCGCGTGGAAGTACAAGGAATACGACTACGTGAACCGGGCGGGCTCCTTCCTCTACGAGCCGGCGGGGTCGATCCATACGCTGCAGTGCATCGAGGACGACACCCGCGTCTGGTTCCACATGTACGGCGCGAACGTGAACCTCGACGACGACGACAACGTGGTGAGCGTCGTCGACGCTTCGACGACGCTCGCGTTCTACCTCGAAGCCTGCAAGCAGGCCGGATACGGCGAGCCGAACGTCCTGATCGGGTAGCGCTCGCCTAACGGTCTTCGTCGACGCGCTCGACGCGAGACGTCACGTCGATCGGCTCGGCGACGTCGCGGGGCGGCGGCACGGGCTCGCGCTTGAACGACGCGAGCATCAGCGTCATCAGCGCGAGGATCAGCTCGTCGATGAAGGGCACCGGATCCGGCAGGACCAGGTTGAAGGCGAAGAGACAGGCGACGGCGAAGAAGAGCACCGGAAAGCGCAGGCGGGCGCCGTAGCGGCCGAGGATGCCCAGGACGATCGTGCGCAGCCACATCACGATCGCGCTAGCCGTTCTGCTCGCGGCCGCGTGCGCGGACGTCGGAGAAGGCTTCGCCGGCGCCCCGCCAGGCGTCGGCTTCGCGGATCTGCGCACGGGATCGGTCGGACTCCATCGGCATCGCCTCGCCGAAGGGCAGGGCGAAGCCGTCGTCGATCACCTTCTTCAGCGCCGGCAGCATGTGCGGCTGCAGACCGAGCATGTCGCGGGCGACCCGGCGCGCGGTGTCGAGGAGGAGCTCGTCGTCGACGAGATGGCTCACGAGGCCCCAGTCCAGGGCGGTCTCCCCGTCGAGGAAGTTGCCGGTGAGCGACAGGTACTTCGCGCGGTAGATCCCGATCGCGCGCGAGAGGCGTTGGGAGAGGCCGGCGCCGGGCAGGACGCCGACGCGACCGTGCGTGTCCGCGAAGCGGGCGCTGCGCCCGGCGATCAGCACGTCGCAGGCGAGGGCGACCTCGAAGCCGCCGGTGATGGCGGGGCCGTTCACGGCGCCGATGATCGGCTTGCCGCAGGCGTCCATCGCTTCCCAGACGTCGGCGCGCTCTCCGTCGTCGCGGCCGCCGGTCTCTCCGAACTCCTTCAGGTCGACGCCGGCGGTGAAGGCCACGCCGGCGCCGGTCAGGATCACGACGCGGATCGCGTCGTCTGCTTCGGCGCGCGCGAGCGCCGCGGCGAGGTCCCGCTGCAGCGCCATCGAGAGCGCGTTGCGGGCCTCCGGTCGATTCATCGTGATCGTCGCGATGCCGTCTTCGACTTCGTAGAGGACGGTCGAAAGGTCGGAGGAGCTCATCGGCGTTTCCTCGAGGAGGTGGGCTATAGGTCGATGCCGACGGTAGC
>JAUIMK010000242.1 GCA_030432735.1 bacterium | reverse complement strand
TCCTGCTCACCTCCAACCATCAGGGGATGGCCCACTTCGGCTTCCTGATCGCGATCGCCTTCGGCACCGCGGTCCTCGCCGATCTCCTGCTCCTCCCCGCGCTCCTGTCGCTGACCGGCGCCGACTTCGGCCGTTCACGCCGGGCGACGGCCTGACGCGCCTCGAAAGTTCCCGATGCCTCGACTCCTCCTCCTCGCCTGCCTTGTCCTATCGTCCGCCGCCTGCGCCTCGGCCGCCGAGCGCGACGCGGCGCGCGCCCTCCACTTCGACGCGATCGTCGTCGACGGCCACTCCGACACGACCCCGCGCTTCGCCGATCCGTCCTGGGACTTCGCGACCCGCCACGACGACACGAACGGGGACATGGACCTGCCGCGCATCCGCGAAGGCGGACTCGACGTGCAGTTCTGGTCCATCTACACGGGAGCGCTCGAAGCCCCGGGCGACGGACTGCGCACCGCCCTCGAACGCATCGACGCGGTCCACGAGATGGCGCGCCGGAATCCCGACGACGTCGTCGTCGCCCACAGCGTCGCCGAGATCCGGGAAGCGGTCGCCCAAGGCAAGCTCGTCAGCCTCATGGGCATCGAAGGCGGCCACATCATCGAGGAGAGCCTCCCCGCCCTCCGCCTCTTCTACCGCCTGGGCGTCCGCTACCTGACGCTCACCCACTCGTTCAACACGACCTGGGCCGACTCCTCCGGCACGAGGACGATCCCCGAACCGACCCACGGCGGCCTCACCGACTTCGGCCGCGAGGTCGTGCGCGAGATGAATCGGCTCGGGATGCTGGTCGACGTCTCCCACGTCTCCGACGCGACCTTCTTCGATGCGCTCGAGGTGAGCCGCGCCCCGGTCATCGCCTCCCACTCCTCGGTCCGCGCCGTCGCGGACCACACGCGCAACATGAGCGACGAGATGCTGCGTGCGCTGGCCGAGAACGGCGGCGTCGTCATGATCAACTTCTACCCGGCCTACATCGACGAAGAGACGGCCCGCGCGACGAGCGCCTGGCTCGCGGAGCACGGACCGACACTCATGAAGTGGCGCGAGACGGGCGACGACGATCCCGCCGCACTCGCCGCGGAGCGCGCGGCCTTCTTCGAAGCGAACCCCGTCCCCGTCTGCGATCTCGACGTCCTGCTCGATCACTTCGATCACGCGATCGCCGTCGCGGGTCCGGACCACGTCGGTCTCGGCGCGGACTGGGACGGCGTCGTCTCGATGCCATCGGGCATGGAGGACGTGACGAAGCTGCCGGACCTGACGGCGGGGCTCCTCGCGCGCGGGCACGCACCGGAGGCGGTGCGCAAGGTGCTCGGCGGGAACGTGCTGCGCGCCCTCGAGGCGGCGGAGCGCGTCGCGGCGCAGATCGAGGCCGAGGCGGCGGAGCGCGTCGCGGCGGAGATCGAGGCCGAAGCGGCGGGGACCGTCGCGGCGGAGATCCAGGGCGAAGCCGCGCTGCGTGCGACGCCGTGAGCGAATCCGCCGACCCGCGAGCGACCGGCGATGAAGCGAGCGACACGGCCTCGCCGCGGGTGGTCGCGATCCACCTCGCGAAGGCGAGCCGACTGCCAATGCGGGCGGTGGACGCCGTGGACGTCGAAGCGGGGCGCGGCCTCGTCGGCGACCGCTACCACGGAACGCGCCATCGCCACGTCACGATCCAGGCGACCGGCGAGCTCGCGGAGGCGGCTCGACGACACGGGGCGGCGATCGAGCCCGGCGCGACGCGGCGCAACGTGACGATCGAGGCCGACGCGGTCCCCCGCAAGCCGGGCGCGCGATTTCGCGTCGGTGCGATCGACGTCGAGGTCGTGCGCGACGCGGCGCCCTGCAAGCTCCTCGAAGACGCGCTCGGTCGCAATGCCCGACTCGCGCTCTCGCGGCGCGCCGGCGTCGTCTGTCGCGTCCTGTCGAGCGGCACGCTCCACGTCGGCGATCCGGTCGCGTTCGACTCCGAGGACTGACCGGGCCGCTTGCAGCGCGCGCAGGATGGTCGACACTGCGCGGCGACGCCCACGCCAGCCGGAGTCTCCTCTGCGTTCCGTGTCCCGATCGACCTCGTTCGTCGCCGCCTCGCTGCTCGCGCTCTTCGCCTCGGCCTCGGTCGCCATCGCGGAAGAAGCGGCGGACGTGGAGGTCCCCGACGTCCCGGCCGCGCGCGCGACGGACGCCGCCTTCGAGGACGCCGAAGAGATGGTCGTGTCGGGCACGCCGGCCCCGCGCCCCGCCACGTCGATCCCGAACGCGACGACGGTCCTCGAGGGTGACGCGCTCGAGGCCAGTCTGTCGCTCTCCCTCGACGAGGCGCTCCGCTACGTGCCCGGTCTCCAGGTCACGCGCCAGGGCGGACGCGGGGGACGGAGCGAGCTCTACCTGCGCGGACTCGACCCGAATCACGTCGTCGTCCTCGTCGACGGCATCCGCCTGAACGACCCGACGAACTCCCGCGGTGGCTCCTTCGACCCGACGACCCTCGCGCTCCTCGACATCGAGCGCGTCGAGATCGTCCGCGGCCCGCTCTCGACGGTCTACGGCTCCGACGCCCTCGCTGGGGCCATCAACGTGATCACGAAGCAGGGACGGGGCGGCGACGAGCCCGAGGCGAGCGTGCGCGTTCGCGGAGGGCGCTTCGAGTCGGGGAGCGCGGTGGCCCAGGCGCGGGCGGGGATCGGCGAACGGACCGGACTCTCGCTCGGCGCGTCGATCGAGACCTTCGACGACCCCGAGTCGAACGGCGGCTACGACGGCGCTTCTCTGCAAGGCAAGCTCACGAGCGACCTCCCTCTGGTCGGCGAGCTCGAGCTCTTCACCCGGGTCCATCGCAGCAGCGCGCGGGGCTTCCCGGATTCGAGCGGCGGCGGCGAGCTCGCGCTCCTGCCCGGCATGGAGGATCGCAACACGCGCGAGATCCTCGTCGGTGCCCGCCTCGCCCGACCGGTCTTCGACTTCGCGACGATCCGCTATCGCGTCGGTCACGCGACGCGCCGGGAGGAGACGACCTCCCCCGGCGTACAGAGCCTCGTCCTCCCACCGGCCGCCTGGATCCCGGCTTCCCGCAACTCCGACGAGTACGAACGGACCGACCTCGCCGTGACCCTCGACCTCGACCTCTGGGAGAAGGCCGACGGCGAGGGGGGCCTCGCCCACGAGACGCGACTCGTGACCGGCGTCGAAGCGATCTGGGAGGATGGCGAGAGCGAGGGCAACTTCCTCCTGCCGCCCGGACCGACGCTCCTGCCCACGACCTTCCACGATCATCGCCGCACGATCGGCCTCTTCGGCACGCTCGAGCAGACGATCTTCCGCCACGTCACCGTGAGCGGCAGCCTCCGCTTCGACACGATCCAGAGCGAGAACGATCGGCTCTCCCCCGCCGTCGGCCTCGTGGTCGGCGAGGCCGATGCCCCGGTCGTCCTCTACGGCAACTGGGGGGAAGGCTTCAAGCTCCCCTCGTTCTACGCGCTCGGCAATCCGATCGTCGGGTCCCCGACGCTCCGCCGGGAGCGGAGCCGCGGATGGGAGATCGGCGTCCGCGGGCACTCGCCGGATGGACGCTGGCGCGGACAGATCAGCTACTTCGACCTCCGCGTGCGCGACCTGATCGACTTCGACGGCGCGAGCCTCGTGAACCGATCACGTCTGATCTCGCGCGGAGTCGAGGCCGAGGTCACCTGGGACGCCGCGGACTGGCTGTCGCTCCGCGCCGGCGGAACCTGGAACTACACCGACTTCGAGGGCAGCTCGGACGCGCCGCGAAGCCGCCCGCGCCTGCGCGGCTTCGCGGAGATCATCGGGCGCCCGACCGACACGCTGACCCTCACGCTCCGCCTCCTCGGCGTCTCGTCGATCAAGTCCGCGAGCCTCGTGACCGGCTTCGCGCAGACCACGCTCAACGGATACGAACGCCTGGACGTGCGCGCCGCCTGGACGCCCTGCGACCGGCTCGAGCTCTTCGCCGAGATCGGCAACCTCACGAACGCGACGCCGCGCGAGGCGATCGGCTTCGAGTCACCGGGCATCTTCCCGCGCGCTGGCCTCGTCCTCCGCCACTAGCGGCGTGCGCCGAGCCCGAGCCGCTCAGCCCGGCCGCACCATCTCGTGGACGGCGAGCGTGCCGACCAGGGTGAGCGACGCGCCGACCTCGAATCCCGCGGCCGCGATCGCACGCTCCTGCGCGTCGACCGTCTCGAGCCGCGCCGCCTCGCCCGTGTCGCCGCCATCCGCCACGCCCGACGCGCCCGCAGCGCCCGAATAGGGCTCGCACACGAAATAACGTCCCCCCGGCGCCAACCGCGCGAAGACCTCCCGGTGGACCGCCGCCGGAGCGTCCTTCGGCGCGCGGGCAGCGAACACGTCGAGGGCCCAGGCGGCATCGAACCCGGCGCCCGCCTCGATCCCGCGGAGCCCGTCGACGAGCGGCGCGGTCCGGTAGTCGGCGGCGGGCCGGTGCGCGAGACGCGCCTGGGCGAGACTCCGCATCGCGGCCGACGGATCGACCCACACGTAGGCCGCGTCGGCGAGCCGCGCGAGCACGAGCTCGCCCAGGAGCCCCGCGCCTCCGCCGATGTCGAGGAGTCGCGCCCGCCGACCCACCAGATAGCCGAGCCGATCCGCGACGTGACGGCGCACGATGCCGAGCGTCGGGTGGAGACGCTCGCGCTCGAGGGTGAAGGCGAGGGCCGCGGCGGGTTCGTCGAAGCAGAGCATGGCGGGAGACCGGGTCGGTGGCGGAACGCGAAGCGCGCGCAGGTAGCCTCGCATAGACTTCCGGGATCGACAGCGGCCGCGCGCGCGGCCCGAGCGAGGTCCCGTGGAATACGACCCGACGGATTGGCAGACCCAGATCGACCCCTATCCCACCTATGCCTCCTTGCGGGAAGAGGCGCCGGTCTACCACAACGAGAAGATGGGCTTCTGGGCGCTGTCCCGCTTCGACGACGTCTGGGACGCCCACCTCGACTGGGAGACCTTCAGCTCCGCCTGGGGGCAGACCCTCGAGAAGACGCTGACGCCGCTGCCGCTGATGATCTCCCTGGACCCGCCGAAGCACACGCGGGTGCGGCAGCTGATCAGCAAGGTCTTCACGCCGCGTCGGGTCGGACTGCTCGAACCGACCGTTCGGCGGATCACCGCGGAGCGCCTCGACGGCCTCGAGTCCGGAGACCGGATCGACCTCTTCGAGCAGCTCGCCTCCGTCATGCCGATGGACGTGATCTCCGCGCTGCTCGGCATCCCGGAGGCCGACCGCGAGCAGGTCCGGACCGACACCAACACGTCGATGCACCGCGAGGCGGGCATGCTCGAGATCCCGCCCGCGGCCCAGGAAGCGACCGGCCGCGTCCTCGAGTACTTCGTCGGCTTCATCAAGGAACGGCAGGCGCGGCCGCAGGACGACCTGATCTCGGCCCTGATCGGGAGCGAGCTACGCGACGTCGACACCGGGGAGATGACGAAGCTCTCCTTCGAAGAGCTGCTCGGCTTCTGCCTGCTGCTCGGCAACGCCGGCCACGAGACGACGGCGCGGCTCATCTGCAACAGCGCCGTCACGCTCTTCCGCCACCCGGACCAGCGCGCCGAGTTCGCCGCGAACCCGGCGATCCGCGCGAACGCCGTCGAGGAGATGCTGCGCTTCGATCCGCCGTCCCAGGTCCAGGGACGCTGGACGACGAAGCCCTGGAGCCGCCACGGCGTGACGATCCCGGAAGACGTCCGCGTGCTCCTGCTGACCGGGGCCGCCCACCGCGACGAACGCCGCTTCGAGAACCCCGACGCCTTCGACATCCACCGCGAGATCGACCGCACCGTCCACTTCGGACAGGGCCACCACTTCTGCCTCGGCAAGAGCCTCGCGCGGCAGGAGTGCCGGGTCGCCTTCGAGGAGCTGCTCGCCCGCTTCCCCGACTACGAAGTCGACGAGGCCGGCCTCGAGTGGAGCCACAACAACAACGTGCGCGGCTACGCGAAAGTCCCGATCCGACTCTAGCCGACCGGCCGTCGCCGTCGCCTCGATTCGCTTCCGAGGCCGACCCGCCTGCTCGCGCGCCTCGATGCTAGGCGAGCTCTTCGTAGGTCGGCCCGATCTCGGCGACCAGGGGCGCGAGCTTCTCCCGGTCGAAGCCGTAGAAGTCCGCCGCATTGCCGCCCAGGATGGCCGCGAGCTCGGCCTCGGGCACGCCCGCGAAGTTCTCCTCGAGCCGCGTCCTCGTCTCCGGCCAGCTGCCTTCGGGATGCGGGTAGTCGCTGCCCCACATCATCGTGCCGACCCCGATCTCGTGTCGGAGCTCGACCTCCCGCGCATGGATGTTCGACCCCACCCGGACGTTCCGCGCGAAATACTCCGACGGCTTCATCGACATGTGGCTGCGGTAGTCGCCGAGCTTCGCGTTGCCCGCGTGCGATCCGTAGCGATGATCGAGGAGCTCGAGGAACTCGGGCACCCAGACGGCGGTGCCTTCGGTGATCGCGACCTTGAGCGTGGGGTGACGTTCGAAGACGCCGCCCCAGATGAGGAACGTGAGCGGGCGGCTCACGAAGAAGGCGACCTCGGAGACGTAGATGCCCATGCCGCCGACGAGGGTCCCGACCTCCGGATCCGGCGGCCAGGTCCCGAAATACTGCTCGCTCTCCGCCGGCCCCGAATGGAAGTGGATCGGCATGTCGAGCTCGGCGCAGACCTGCCAGAGCGGCTCGTAGCGCGGATGGTGGTAGGGCGGATGGGGCCCCCACATGACCGGGATCATGATGGAGCGCAGCCCGTTCTGCTTCGCCCAGCGCACCTCCGCGACCGCCTCGTCGACGTCGTAGAGGGCGAGCACGATCGCGACCCCGCAGCGCCGATCCGGCGCCATCTGACAGAGCTCGGCGAGCCAGCGATTGTGGGCGCGGGCGCCGGCCCATTGCAGGGTCGGGTCGACGCCGGTCGCAGGCAGGCCGAGACCGGCGCTGAAGGGCGGTGCGTTCATCTCGGTGATCCCGTCCGGGAAGATCACCTCTCCAGCGACGCCGTCGCCGTCGAGCACCTTCGTACGCGCGTCGTGGTCCCAGGCGCCGGTCAACTCGTAGTCCCACCCCCGGCGCCACTCCTCGTTGATCTCCTGGACGAGGAACATCTTCTCGGCCTCGCGGGTATTCGCGATCTGGATCGGCAGGGCCTGATCGAAGGTCTCACGGAACGCCGGGTCGAGATACTCGCGGTAGCGCTCCGGCGGGAGCCCCGCGTGACAATCGGACGAGACGAGAAGCATTCGATCGGACATGGGAGAC
>JAUIMK010000241.1 GCA_030432735.1 bacterium | reverse complement strand
CGTTCCGCGACTCGTCGGCGCCGACGACGACTGGGGCGTGGACCTCTACGCGGGGGCGAGCAAGGTCTTCCTCGGCGCGGCCGCGGGGCACAACCTGCTCCTGAACGGCGTGGTCCGGGCGAGTCGCGCGAACGAGCTCGGGCTGCTCGGGTTCGGCGGTCCGGGTCGGGACAACTATCAGTTCCATTTCGAAGGCACGGCCGCGATCTTCCTCACGCGTCGCGTCCTCGTCGGCTACGACTTCCGCCACAAGAGCAGCGATCTCCGGGCCTTCGACGAGGATCCCTGGCACGACGTCTTCCTGGCGGTCGTGCCCAGCCACCACTTCAAGCTCGTCGCGGCCTACGGTCGCTTCGGGCAGGTCGCCGGACTGGGCCACCAGGACGGCGGCTATCTCTCGATCCAGGGGAGTTTCTGATGCAGACCCGGGAACGTCGAGCGGTGACGAAGCGGGTGTTCGCCACTCTGTTGACCGTCCTCGCGACGAGCCTCTCGGCTTGCGCCGTGCTGCCGCAGCTCGACCGACGGCCGCTCTACCAGCAGCTCGGTGGCGTCGAGGGGATCGACCGGCTCGCCGACCGCTTCGTGCGCGAGCTCGCGGCGGACCCGGACGTCCGCTCGCATTTCGAGGGCATCGACGCCCGGCGGTTCCGCTCCCAGCTCGCGGCTCATCTCTGCGAGGTCGCGGACGGTCCCTGCACCTACGACGGGGACTCGATGCTCGAGGTCCATCGCGGCATGGACATCGACCAGCGCGCGTTCAACGCGACCGTCGAGAGTCTGATCCGCGCGATGGAGTCGCTGCGGATCTCCGTGCCCGCCCAGAACCGCCTGCTCGCGCGGCTCGCGCCGATGCACGCGGACATCGTCACGTCCCGGGCGAAGGGTCGCTATCCGAGCCTCGACGCGCCGGCGGCCGCTTCGGAAGACCGGTAGGGCCGCGGGCCGTGGTGCTCGTTCGCCGCGCGGCGGGCGGGACGGTGACGTCTGCGGTGAATGGCTCGGCGGAGTGGGGTGGGCTTGCGCCCTCCAGTACGGCGGGAAGAAGCGGGCGACGAGCCGTCGCGACCGACTATCCGCCTGCGCTTGATTTCACCGCAGCCGCCCCCGACCCGCCCGCGCGCTCCCGAATGAACTGGCCGCCAGTCCTCCTGCTCGAAGTCCGTCGGCACGATCGAAGCGGCGTGATCACCCTGGCTGTCGTTAGGGCAGTGCGCCGCAAGCAGCGATCCGAGCGTCGACTTGTCGCAAAGTCGACGCGCGCGCCAACGAAGCCCCGTCCCACCCAGCCCGGCCCCGCAGCGGCCCGCCAGCGGCGCCAGCGCCTGAGTGGCGTGGGGCGGACGTCGGCGAAATAAAGCGCAGCCCACTGCGACGCCCGTCCAAGCAGGGCCGTCTGAAAGCAGAAACGGCCGACGAAGCGAACAGCCACCCAAGTGGGCGAGCCATTCGCCGCCGGCCGCACCACGCCGCGAAGCGCGCGACGACCAAGCAAGACCGCCGCTGTGCGAGACGAACGAGCTAGAACCCGTAGGCTTCCCGAAGCTCGTCGTCGTTCTCGCAGAGCATGCGCGCGAGCTCCACCATCACCCGGCACTGCTTGACCGTCGCGTCGTCCTGCATCTTGCCGTCGATCATGACCGCGCCCGTTCCGTCGCCCATCTCGTCGATGACCCGCTTGGCCCACAACACCTCGTCGACCGGCGGAGAGAAGACCTTCTTCGCGATGTCGATCTGGACCGGGTGGAGGCTCCAGGTGCCGACGCAGCCCATCAGGAAGGCGTTCCGGAACTGGTCCTCGCAGGCGACCGTGTCCTTGATGTCACCGAAGGGGCCGTAGTAGGGCAGGATCCCGTTGGCGTTACAGGCGTCGACCATGCGCGCCATCGTGTAGTGCCAGAGATCCTGCTGCGCGGTCGGGCGGGACGCGTCGGGGTTCTCGGGGTCGGGATCGGTGCGCACGACGTAGCCGGGATGGCCGCCGCCGACGCGGGTGGTCTTCATGCGTCGGCTCGCGGCGAGGTCCGCGGGGCCGAGGGAGAGGCCCTGCATGCGCGGGCTCGCCGCACAGATCTCCTCGACGTTCGCGACGCCGAGGGCGGTCTCGAGGATCGCGTGGATCATGAGCGGCTTCTCGAGGCCGTAGCGCGCCTCGAGCTGCGCGAGGAGACGATCGACGTAGTGGATGTCCCAGGCGCCCTCGACCTTGGGGATCATGATCACGTCGAGCTTGTTGCCGAGGCCTTCGGTCAGGGTCATGACGTCGTCGAGGAACCACGGCGAGTCGAGGCTGTTGACGCGGGTCCAGAGCTGGCAGCTCCCGAAGTCGGTCTCGTTACCGATCTTCACGAGGCCCTCGCGCGCCGCGATCTTGTTGTCCGCCTGGATCGCGTCCTCGAGGTTGCCGAGCAGCACGTCGCAATTCTTCGCGATGTCCGGGATCTTCGTCGCCATCTTCGCGTTGCTGGGATCGAAGAAATGGATCATCCGCGAGGGCTTGAACGGGATCTCGCGGAGGGGCTCGGGCGCACCGAGCGCCATCGGCTGGAAGAAGTCTTTCGCGCTTCGCATCCTGTGTCTCCTCGCGTGCGCGCCGGATCGGTCGCGCCGCTTCCCGGCGCCCGATTGCTGGGCGAGCGCCGTCTCGGCCGGGTCGGTCGGGCCGCGGTCGTCCTTCGGCCCACCGAATCGAGATGAAGATGGGGCTGGTCGGTCTCGGGGGTTCCCTGGAGGCGCGATGCACGCCGCTCCGGGCGGAGCCGGAAACCCGTAAGGCCGCGGACTCTATGGCTTTTCGTAAGCAACGGCAAGAACGGCGGGGCTGACCGGCGTTCCATCTGCAGCGCGCGCGCAGCCCTGGCGGAATCCCGCGCCGAAGGACGGGTCCACCTCAATCGGAGGCCGCATTCCGTCGAAGACGCCTGCGCAGGTCGGTGTCGCATCGGCCGTGTCGGGCCGGGTCGCGCGCGTCGCCGGGACGGCATCCGGAGGAGATGATGGCGGAAAAGATCGACGTCCTGCTGGTGGACGACAGCCGCACCGTGCTGGCGCAGCTCGAACGGATTCTCGGAGAGGTCGACGACCTCGCGATCGTCGGCATGGCGCGCGACGGCGCCGAAGCGATCCGCATGGCCTCCGAGGCGCAGCCCGATCTGGTCCTGCTCGACATCGTGATGCCGGGTCTCGACGGGCTCTCGGCCCTGCGCACGATCAAGTCGATGCATCCGTGGATGGAGGTGGCGATGGTCTCGTCGGTGAGCGGCGATGCGCAGAAGGCCGAAGAGGCGTTTCGCCTCGGGGCCTGCCAGGTCCTCGGCAAGCCCTTCGACCCGGAGATCATCGAGGCCCTCGTCGAGAACGTCCGGGTCGCGGTCGGGACCCGCCCCGCGAAGCCGGATGGCTCGCCCGGGGAGGGGGTCTGATGGCGGTCAAGTTCTTCGGCCAGTTCCTCATCGATCAGGGCGAGGTCGACGCGAGCCACGTCCGCGAAGCCCTCGACCTGATGGAGGACGCGAACCCGACGCTCGGCGAGATCGCGATCGCGCAGGGCTACATGACCCAACGCGAAGCGGTGAAGGTCAGCGCCGCGCAGCGAAGCGAGGATCTCCCCTTTGGCGACCTCGCCGTCAAGATGGGCTTCCTCACGAGCGACCAGCTGGTCGACGTGGTCCAGCGCCAGCGAAGCCAGCGTGTCCCGATCGGCGAGGCGCTCGTCCGGCTCGGGCACATCGAAGGCGATCGCCTCGGCACGCTCCTCGATGCCTACAAGACGGATCAAGCGCCCTACGACGTCGCCGAGCCCGACCTGCCCGACGCCCTCGCCAATCATCGCGCCAGCAAGTACTTCCTCGAGCTGCTCCCGCGCTTCCTCATGCGGGTCGCGCGCATGCAAGCGAAGCTCGGCGAGATCGACCCGTTCACCGCGACCCCCGACTTCGCCGAGGTCTGCGTCTCGGTCCACGTGAGGGGCGTGCGCGGCCTCGAGGTCGCCCTCGTCGCCGACAACGCGTTCGCCGAGGCCCTCGCCATGGCGGCCAGCGGCCTCGAGCCCTCCGACCTCGATCCCGAGATGATCGCGGACGGGGTGGGCGAGTTCCTGAACGTCCTCGGAGGCAACGCCGTGAGCGCGGTGACGAAGGAAGGGCAGCGCGTCGAGCTCGGCCCGCCGGACTACGAGGCCGAGCTCGCGGACGGCTGGATCGTCGATCTCGCGGTCGGAACCGGGCGCGCGGCGCTGGTGCTGAGCACGTTCTAGGGGTCGCCGTCCGGGCGCGCGGCGCGTGTTACGCTGGCGCGATGACGGAAGAGACCCAGCGCGAACACGCCGACCGCCTCGAGCGATGGGCGAAGGAAGGCAAGGAAGGGCTGCCGCCCATCCACGCCGCGACCGTGATCCTCTTGCGCGACGGCGGCTCGGGCGTCGAGACGCTGATGCTGCGGCGCAACTCCCGGATCGTCTTCGGCGGGATGTGGGTCTTCCCCGGTGGACGCCTGGACGAGGACGACTGGCGCCGCGCTCCGAACGGCGACGAGCTCGAAGCCTCGCGGGTCGCCGCGGCGCGGGAAGCGATGGAGGAGTGCGCGCTCGCGGTCGAGCCGGACGACATGGTGCCCTTCTCGCACTGGACGCCGCCGCCCGTCACGCCGAAGCGCTTCCTGACCTGGTTCTTCGCCGCGCGGGCGAGGGACGGCGAGGTCATGATCGACGACGGAGAGATCAAGGAGTCCGAGTGGCTCTCGCCGCGGGCCGCGCTCGAACGTCAGGCCGCGAAGGAGATCGAGCTCGCGCCCCCGACCTTCGTGACGCTCTCGGACCTCGCCGCCCACGAGACGGTCGACGACGTGCTGAACGCCGCTTCGGCGCGGGAGCCCGAGCGTTTCGCGACGCGCATCGGCGTCGTCGAAGGCACCGGACCCGTCGCGCTCTGGCACGGGGATCGCGGCTACGAGTCCGGCGATCCGATGATCGACGGCCCGCGCCATCGGCTCACGATGGCGAAGGGCGGCCCCTGGACCTACGAACGTACGCGCTGACGCGGGCGCTCAGCCGCCGCCGAGACGCTTCCGGGCGTGGTCCTCGACGACCGTGCCTTCGAAGAAGTCCGGGCGCGCGCCGCCGAGCAGCGCGATCGCGTTGTCGCAGGTGAAGGCGCGGAAGTCGTCGCGGTCGAGATGGCCGTCGTCGACGAGCTCCCAGGCCTCCGGCAGGACCTCGCGGAAATCGGGCACGTCCCAGTGGCCGATGTCGCTGGCGAAGATCGCGTTGAGCCGCGCGCCCATCGGGATCTTCTCCTTGTCGAAGGCGATCGCGTTCATCGGGTCGTCCGCCTCGCAGCCGAAGAAGAACTTCTTCTCGAAGACGTCCCGGATGTCCTCCTTCGAGTCGATCCCCGCCTCGGCGAACTCGTTCGCGACCGAGCGGTCCTCGTCCGGGTCGCTCAGCATGAGTAGCGCGTCGTCGAGCCGGTCGAGGGCGCCCCGGACCGGCGCCGGCGCGTGCTCCTTCAGGAGCTGCTCGATCAGCCTGCGGTCGAGCGCAGCCGGATCGTAGTGCGAGATGGCTTCGCGGTTGCGCTTCTCGTAGTGGCCGAGGATGTCCGAGAAGAGGTTCGCGGCCCAGCCGACGCCGCCTTCGAGGAAGCCGAAGCGGAGCTTCGGGAAACGCCCCGCCACGCCGCCGAAGAACATCGCGCGGCAGGCCGCCTCGCCGGCGGTCGCGAAGTTGCCGATGTGGTTGTAGACGTAGTTGCTCCGCGACATGCGCGAGCCCCAGCCCATGCCGCTCGCGTGGAACGTGATCGCGACGCCGAGCTCTTCGCACCGCTTCCAGAGCGGGTCGTAGTCGTAGTCGGAGTCGTGGGCGAGGGTGTCCATCCAGCGCGCGCCGCGGACGTCCTCCGCGCCCGGGATCGGGCGCGAGATCACGCCCGAGAACATCGCGGCCTTGAGTCCGAGCTCGCCGACCGCGTAGTCGAGCTCCGCGATCGCTTCTTCGGGCGTGAAGCAGGGAATCGCGGCGACCGGTTCCATGCGGTCGCGGTACTCGCCATAGCACTCCGCGTAGTAGCGGTTGTAGGCGCGGGCGAGGGCGGGACGCAGCCCGTCGTCCGGAAGCGCCGTCACCGTCAGGCCGTAGGTCGGGAAGAGAAGCGCGTAGTCGAGACCGAGCTCGTCCATCCGTTCGTACATGATCTTCGGGACCATGGCCGTGGCGCGGTCGAGGGTGTTGCGCGTCGGTACGCCCCACCATGCGAAGCGCGTCATCCCGAGGCCGCGCTTCGCGTCGTGAGGCACCTGCCGCGCCAGCGCGCTCCCGCCGAGCATCTGGTCGAATCCCTGCGCGGTCTCCTCGCCCGCGAGCTCGACCAGAAAGTCACGGACCAGCGGGTTGTACTCGATCAGGTGTCCGTCCCCGTCGATCACGGGGTGGTCGAGCTCCTTGCGGATCGCTTCGACTTCGTCGCTGCGTACGAAATTCATCGGGACTCCTCTCGCTTCGGGGATGGCGCTTCGGGAAGAGCGCGTCGGGGGGTCGCGTCGGAGATCGGGAGGTCAGGCCGCCGGCGGCGCGCCGTTCTCTCCGGGCCAGCGCGATCCGCCGATCGTGTCGGCGTGGGGCCAGAACTTGTCGGGGTCGATCGGATCGCCGAGGGTGATCTTGCGGTCGAGGAAGATCGGCGTCCACAGATGCGCGGAGACCTGCTCGCGCATCGGCAGCAGCGTCGCGATCGGGTCCCACCGGCTCTCGCGGAGCGTGAGCGTGCCCTCGACCTTCTCGAGGTGGGCGGTGCCGTACTTGCTGTAGACGTTCACGAAATGCGGCGGGAAGTCGTATCGGCCGGGCGTCAGGTCGCAGTCGCGCAGGTATTTCACCCAGAACTCGCGCTGCTCCGCTTCGGGCGGCGGCGCCTGCTGCCCGACGACGGTCCCGACGAACTCGGCGAAGGTATGGCCGTAGTGGGTCGTGCGGGCTTCGACGGTGTTGCCGAGTCGCCAGTAGGCGGTGTCCGCGTGGAACTTCGGCTGCCCCCACCGTTCCTTGCTCGGGTAGATCACCGTCTCCTGGTTGATCCCGATGCCGAGGGTGTACTCGCCGGCGGTGCCCTTGTAGTTCGCGGCGACGTTCATCGCGATGCCGTATTCCGGCGCGTTCTGGATCGGGACGTTGTAGAACGTGATCAGCACGAGGGACGAGTCGTCGGGCTCGAGTCCGGGCGGCAGGAGCGAGGCGATGCGGTCCTTGTCGGTCCGGTACGCGATCTTGAGCATCG
>JAUIMK010000240.1 GCA_030432735.1 bacterium | reverse complement strand
GGGTACGGGCCGCCCATCGTGCGCTTCAGCACCTCCGGCATCTCGCGGCGCAGGCGCTCGGGCTGGTCGGCGTAGGCCATCAGGTCGGGGCCGATGAAGCGCGGGGTGCCGGCGGTGGAGAAGGAGAAGAGGAGCAGGGCGTCGTGGGGACGCGCGAGGGCCTGCTGTTCGACGGTGAGCATCGAGCCCATCGAATGTCCGGCGCCGATGCAGCGCGCGATCTCGAGGGGAGGCGTTCCGCTGGCCGGATCCCCGGCGCGAATGCGCGCGCAGGCCTGCTCGAGGGCGGCCTGGTCGGCGGCGGTGATCGCGTCGACGCCGATCGAGAGACCGGCTTCCTCGGGCGTGGGCTTCGTGCTGTCGCCGGTCCCGAGGTGGTCGAAGGCGAGCACGGCATGACCGCGCGCCGCCATCGCCTCGGCGAAGCTGTATCTGCGCGAGCCATCGACGACGAGGTCGAAGTAACGTCGTGAGAGGAAGCCGCCGGGCAGGCAGACCAGCAGCGTGACCGGATCGCCGGGGGCGAGGCCGGTCGGCGCGATCCACGACGCCGCGAGCTCGAAGCGCCCCGCCAGCGGGACGGCTTCACTGACGTCGAAGGCGAAGCGCGCGCGCGCGGGTGTCGACGGGGGCGCAGCGTCGGGGGGCACGGCATTCCTCGTTCCCGCCGCCGGTCGTCGGGGCGGGTCGGGAAAATACTAAAGGTCCTTTTCTATCGGGGCAAGCGCTAGGATCCGGCCGCCGCGGGCCGCCCGACGGCGGGGAGCAGCAGGTCGCGTTCGATGAGTCTCCAGGGGATCGCGTCGTCATCGCAGCAGGGAAGACCCCCCGACCGCGCGCAGCACCGCGCCGCGGCGCTCGAGCGCATCTTCGCGGCCTGCTTCGAGGCGTCGCATCGGACCGTCCTCGTGGGCGGCGGTGAGGAGCCTCTCTACGTGCCGTCTTCGCGGCCGGAGGCGGCGCCGCATCGCATCGTCTACCGCGCCGACTACTTCGCGAGCGCGCTCCACGAGGTCGCGCACTGGTGCATCGCCGGGGGCGAGCGCCGAACGAAGGAAGACTACGGCTACTGGTACGCACCGGACGGTCGATCCGCCGATCAGCAGTCGGAGTTCGAGCGCGTCGAGGCCCGACCCCAGGCGCTGGAGTGGATCTTCTCCGACGCCTGCGGATTCGACTTCCATCTGAGCGCGGACAATCTCGAGGCCGGCGTCGGCCCGAGCGAGCGCTTCGCGGCCGCCGTCGACCGTGCGCGCCGCGGCTTCCTCGAAGCCGGGCTCCCCGCCCGCGCGGCCCGCTTCCACGAAGCGCTCCGCGAGGCCTTCGCGGATTAGGCGGACCGCGCGCCCGGCAGGCGCGCGGTCAGTTCGAGACGGGGGCAGTCGTCGCGTCGAGGTCCGGCTGCTCCGCGTCCTCGGGGCGGAACACGAGTCGGATCGCCTGCCGCTCGCTCTGCGTTCCCTTCGAATCCGCCGCATACCGCCAACCCCGCACGGCCCGCAGCGCGACGCCGTCGAAGAGCAGCGGCGGCTCGGAGTCGACGACCACCGGCGCGTCGGTATCGCCGCCCGGGGTCACGCCGAACTCGACGACCGCATAGCCGCCGACCCCGGCGAGCTGCGCGAGGGGCGGATAGCTCGCGGGCGGACGCTCGAGGGGCGCGCGGTCCGTGCTGCCCTCGAGCGCGCGGATCCGCGCGTCGGTCACCCACTCGTCGTAGTCCGGATCGTTCTCGCGCAGCCGCAGCACGCGAAGGCGTTCCCGGGCATCGTCGGCCGCGAAGGAGAGCGGCGCCTCGCGAAGCAGCTGGCGGTAGGCTTCTCGGGCGCGCTCGACGTCTCCCTTGCGTTCGGCGCAGAATCCTTCGACGAGCTGAAAGGACGCGCGCGCTTCGTGCGCGGGCCAGTCTTCGAGGGAGGCGTCCCGGGCGCTTCGGACGATCTCGTCGCAGTCGCCGCGCTCGTAGGCCCGATAGGCGCTCGTTACCGTCTCGAGGGGGACGTTGGCGCCGCCGCGCCTGGCCGGCGGCGTGCCGCAGCCGGGGCCGACCGTGAGGACGAGGCCGAGGATCAGGAGGGCGACGGGCGAGGACGGGCGCATGGGCGATCTCCGTGGGATTCGAGGAGGATACCGGACGCGCGCCCGGCGCGGACCGGGGATCAGGCCTCGAAGGTCGCGTAGATCTCGTTCACGTCCTCGCTCATCGGTCCGACTTCCACCTTGGCCGCAGCGGCGACGTTCTCGAAGGACTCGCAGAAGCGCGCGATGAAGAGCTCGATGTCGGGGACGATGTCCGGGTCGCAGTTGAAGCCGATGCCCATCGTGCCGGCGTAGCTGGTGAGCGCGATGCCCAGGCCCATGCCCTGCATGAGGGGGACGGCGGGATAGATCGCACGCACGCGCGCGCCGTGGAAGTAGAGGGGCATCTGCGGCCCCGGCACGTTCGTGACGATCGTGTTGATCGGGCCCGACATCGCCTGTGCGCCCAGGGAGAGGAGGACGGAGGGCGTCCACTCCTGGACCTGGTTCATCATCTGGACCCCGATCGCCTGGTTCGTCTCCTTGAGCTCCTCGGTCAGCTCGTGGATCGTCTCGAGCTGGCGCCGCGGATCGGGCTCCGCCAGCGGAAGCGGGATGATCCAGGACGAGACCTTGTTGCCGAGCTCGCCGCGCTCCTCTTCCTTGCGGACGGAGACCGGGGTCGAGACCTTGAAGTCGGTCGCGGCGAGGTCGACGCCCTTGCTCTGCAGATAGGCGCGGACGGCGCCGGTCACGATCGTGAGCACGACGTCGTTGATCGAGCAGCCGAGGCCCTTCCGGATCGCCTTCAGGTCGTCGAGGCGGCAGGAGACCCACTCGAAGCGGCGGTGGGGTCCGAGGCGACCGTTGATCGGGGTCTCGCCGGCGTTCATGCCCATACCGAAGAGGCGGGTGAGCGCAGAGACCCGGGTGCTCACGTCTTCCCGGAGATCTTCGGTCTCCGAGACGAAGCTGCGGAAGTCGCGCACGATCTCGAGCGGAATGCCGGCCGTCCGCTTCGCTTCGTCGAGGAAGAGCTCGAGTCGCCGCGGTGCGGGTCTCGGCTGGAAGGGCACGGGATCCGCGATCGGCTCTGGCTCCGGGCTCAGCGAGAACTGGATGTTCGCGAGGTCGACGCCGGACGCACCGTCGATCATGCAGTGGTGGATCTTCGTGATCATCGCGAACTGCTCGCCGCCCTCGAGTCCCTCGACCATCCAGGTCTCCCAGAGCGGACGATTGCGATCGAGGGGCTGGGCCTGGACCCGCGCGACGAGATCCTTCAGCTGGGCGAGGGTGCCCGGGCGGGGCAGGGCCGTGTGGCGGACGTGATAGGTGAGGTCGAAGCGCGAGTCGTCGACCCAGACCGCGTGGTCGAAGCCCGGGATCTGGTAGATCCGCTGGCGGTAGCGCGGCACGAGGTGGAGGAAGCTCTCCGTCGCCCGGCGAACGAGGTCGATGTCGACGCCGCCGGTCTCGGTCCGGAGCGCGCCGATGTCGAGGATGTTGGTCGAGGCGACGTGCATCCGGACGTTGCCGGTCTTCTCCCAGAGGAGGAACGAATTGTCCTGCGCCGAGAGCCGGTCGTAGTGCCAATGGGCCATGAATCGGGGACTCCGGAGGAAGCGGGAGGCTTCCATTCTGCCCGAGGGCAGGGGCCGGAAGCAAGCGAATCCGCTCCAGCTCGAACAGAGACACGTTCGAGGGGGTCAACTAGCGGGCTGCGTCGGCCATCCTACGCAGATCGGCGTAGGTGGGTGCGTGACTCGTGATGCCGCCGTCGACCCGGATCAGCTGGCCGGTCACGTAGCGGGCCTCGTCGGAGGCGAGGAACGCCACCATCGCCGCGATGTCTTCGGGACGCCCGGCCTCGGGCGTCATGTGGTGGTCGAGAATCATCTCTACGACGGCGGGCGAGAGACCGACGTCGACCGCTGGTGTCATGATCAGGCCGGGCAGGATCGCGTTGCATCGGATGCCCCGCTTTCCGTACTGGGTCGCGACGTACTGGGTCAGCGCGTTGACCGCCGCCTTCGAGACGGCGTAGGCCGTTCCGCTCAGGCCGCCGAGGATCGCCGCACCGGACGAGGTGTTCACGATCGAGCCGCCCCCGGTCTCGAGCATCCTCGGGATCGCGTGCTTGCATCCGAGCATCACGCTCCGCGCATTGATCGCCATCGTGCGATCCCAGACGTCGACCTCGAGCGACTCGATCCCCTCGTCCTCCCCGGCGCGGGCGTTGCCGAGGGCGGCCGCGTTGTTGTGGAGCACGTCGAGGCGGCCGAAGCGTTCGCAGGTCGCGTCGATCAGCGCGCGAAAGGCGGCCTCGTCGGAGACGTCGGTCTCCCGGGCGAAGGCGACGCCCCCCGCCGCGGCGATCTCCTCGGCGACGACGGTCGCGCCCGGGAGATCGATGTCGCCGATCGCGACCCGGGCGCCCTCCGACGCGAGCCGGAGCGCGCTCGCGCGACCGATTCCGGAGGCGGCCCCGGTCACGATCGCGACCCGGCCTTCGAGGAGCGGTCCCGGCATGCATTCTCCCGACGTCGTGCTCGTGTCCACCGATGGACACGCTCGCAACGCCGGCCGGTGGCGAACCGCACGCGCATGACTGAGAGTATGGTGCCCCGCGGACGACCCGACCCGCAAGCGATCCGGGGTCGGCCTCGAAGCGCGCCGCACGACCTCGCTCGGTCGGTCGCGGAGCGCCGTCGCCGGTGCGGATCGAAGGACGAAGAGAGAGGAGGCTCCGATGAGCCAGGACGACCCGATGCCCACCCGAAACGGCCACGTGGCGCCGAATGGGACGGCCCTCGGCACGGTGCGCATCTGCGACTTCACCGGGCAGCTCGCCGGCGCGGGCGCGACGAAGTGGCTCGCCGCTTTCGGCGCCGAGGTGATCCGGATCGAGGATCCCGTCAACCAGGGGATGTGGGACGTCCTCCGGAACATGCCGCCCTTCGTCGACGATCGTCGCGGGCCCGACTTCGGCGGCGGCTTCAACAATCACAACGTCGAGAAGCGCGGGATCACGCTGAATCTCCGGACCGAGCGCGGCAAGGAGATCCTGACCGAGATCATCGCGAAGTCCGACGTCGTCTCGGAGAACTACGCGGCCGGGGTCCTCGACAAGTGGGGCTTCGGCTGGAATCGCCTGCGCGAGATCCGCGAGGACATGATCTACGTCTCGAATTGCGGCTTCGGGCACGAAGGCCCCTACGCGGCCTACAAGACCTGGGGACCGATCGTGCAGGCGATGAGCGGGCTGACCTTCACGTCCGGGATGCCCGACCGCGAGCCCGCCGGTTGGGGCTATTCGTACATGGACCACACCGGCGGGATGTACATGGCCCTCGCGATCCTCTTCGCGCTGATCCACAAGCAGCGGACCGGTGAGGGCCAATGGGTCGACCTCTCCTGCACCGACGCCGGGCTCTCGCTGAACGGGCCCGCGATCCTCGACTGGACGGTCAACGGACGGCCGAGTCGCCGCGAGGGCAGTCCGGAAGGAAACCGGTCGTCGTCGCCCCCGATGGCCCCGCACGGTATCTACGCCTGCGCGGGCGACGACGACTGGGTGTCGATCGCGTGCCGCAGCGACGAGGACTGGGCGGTGCTCGCGGACCAGATCGGCGAGCCGTGGGCCAAGGACGCGAAGTGGCGGACCCTCGCCGGACGGGTCGCGGCGCAGGACGAGCTCGACGAGAAGATCACGAGCTGGACCAGGACCCGGGACAAGTTCGAGATCCAGCGGAGCGTGATCGATCGGGGCGTCCCCTCGGCCGCGGTGCAGAAGCCCGAGGAACGGATCGAGCACGATCCGGCGACGACGGAGTTCGGCCTCTGGCCCACGGTTGCGCACGCGAAGATGGGACGCGTGCGCGTCGACGGGCTCCCCGCGCATTTCTCGAAGACCGATTGGAAGATCGAGCAGGGAGGCCCCTGCGTCGGCCAGCACACGGACGAGGTGCTCTCGTCGCTGCTCGGCTACGACGCGGACGAGATCGCCCGCCTGCACGAGGAGGGAATCGTATGAGCGCGCTGCAGGGGACGCGGGTCGTCGAGCTCGCGACCGAACGGATCGCGTGGGCGGGGAAGCTCATGGGCGACATGGGCGCGGACGTGATCCTCGTCGAGGAGCCGGGCGGGGATCGCAGCCGCGGCTACGCGCCCTTCGCGGACGACGACGAGGGCGGCGAGAGCCTCTACTTCTGGCACTACAACACGAGCAAGCGAGGCGTCGTGCTGGACCTCGAGAAGTCCGCCGCGAAGGAAGCCTTCCTCGCGCTCGTGGCGAGTGCCGACGTCCTGATCGAGTCCGAGGCGCCGGGGCGCCTGGCCGCGCTCGGTCTCGACTACGCCGATCTCGTGAAGGCGAAGCCCGACTTGATCCATGTGTCCGTCACGCCCTTCGGTCGCGAGACGAGCCGCAAGGACGAGCCGGTGACGGACCTCACGCTCCTCGCCGGCGGTGGCCCCGTCTGGAGCTGTGGCTACGACGATCACTCGATCCCGCCGATTCGCGGCGGCGGCAACCAGGGCTACCAGACGGCGAGCCACTACGCGGTCATGTCGGCGCTCACGGCGATCTTCCACCACGGCGTGACCGGCGAGGGACAGTTCATCGACGTCAGCATGCACGCCGCCGCGAACGTCACGACCGAGATGGCGTCGTACATGTGGCTGGTCGAGGGAGAGACGGTGCAGCGGCAGACCGGTCGACACGCCATGCCGATGATGACCATGCCGGTCCAGATCCGGTGCAAGGACGGACGCTACGCGACGACGGGCATGCCGCCGCGGACGCCGGCGGGCTTCGGGGCGCTGTACGACTGGCTGGACGAGCTCGGTCTGGCTCCGCAGCTGCCGGAGGCGATCTTCCTCGAGATGGCGCGTCACCGGGAGTCGATCGGCTTCGCGGACATCGGCGTCGACGACGAGGTGACGGCAGCGTTCGCCGCCGCGCGCGATGCGCTCCAGCTGATCGCGGAGAACTCGACGGCGGACGGCTTCTTCCTGGGGGCGCAGAAGATCAACATCACCGTCGGCGCGATCCTGTCCCCGGAAGAGGCCTACGAGAACGACCACTTCGTGGCTCGCGGCTATCAGGTCGAGGTCGAGCATCCGGAGCGGGACGCCCCCGTCCGCTATCCCGGTGCGCCCTACAAGCTGCCCGCGAGCCCCTGGCGGATCCGGTCCCGCGCGCCGGCGCTGGGCGAGCACGACGAGGAGGTCTTCGCCTCCCTCGGGATCGACCCGGCGACCCTCGCGGAGGCACGTTAGGTGGCGAGCGAAGAGGACGAC
>JAUIMK010000239.1 GCA_030432735.1 bacterium | reverse complement strand
GAGACCGCCCTCCGGAACGGTGTCGCCCTCCTTCGCCTCCACGCGGAGGACCTGCCCCGCCAGCTCGGCGGCCACGACCTCGCCGCTCCCGCCCGTTGCCGGAGACGCGCCGTCCGCCGCGGCTTCACGGATCGAGTAGTCGATGGTCCGGCCGTTCACCGTCGCCCGGTCGCCCTCGAAGGCGACGTCGTATCGACGCCCCGCCACCTCGACCGTGTAGGCGGAAGCGGCGCTCCCGCTCGCGTCGGCTTCCGCTTCGACCTTGCGGACCCCGTCGGGTCGCTCGCCCTCGAGGAATGCGAGTCCCTTGGAACCGAGAGCCGACGCGATGAAGACGGACTCGTCGCTGGTGGGGAGGCCGCGCTCCTCGAGCAGGCGCTTCGCCGCGGCGATTCCCTTGCTCGGGTCCTCGTCGTTGATCTCCCGCGGATCGCGGGTCGTCGGCTCGAGCTCGAGCTGTTCGCTGGCGAGCCGGACGATCTCGGGATCCGGCGGGACCGGCGTCTTCCCGAAGTAGCCGAGCACCATCTTCCCGTAGCCCTCGGCGATGCGCTTCCAGGGGCCGAGCACGACGTTGTTGTAGGCCTGCTGGAAGTAGAACTGCGAGACCGGGGTGACCGAGGAGCCGAAGCCCCCCTTCCTCACGACCTCGGTCATCGCCTGGATCACGTCGGGGAACTGATGGAGCGTCCCTGCGTCCCGCATCATCTGCGTGTTCGCCGTGAGCGCACCTCCGGGCATCGGCGCGTAGGGGATCAGCGGCTCGACCGCCGTCGCCTCCGGCGGCACGAAGTAGTCGCTCATGCTCTCCTTGAAGACGGCTTCCGCCTCCATCACCCGGTCGACCGGGATCTCCTCCGTGTCGTTGCCGAGCACGTAGTCGGTCCCGCGCAGCGCGTGCCACATGACGATGAAGTCCGGCTGGGAGGTCCCGCCGGAGACCGGCGCCATCGCGAGGTCGATGCCGTCGGCGCCGGCTTCGAGGGCGGCCATGTAGGCCGAGACCGACACGCCGGCGGTCTCGTGGGTGTGCAGTCGGATGTGGACCTCGTCACCGAGGCGCTGTCGCGCGAGCTTGATCGTGTCGTAGACCTTCGACGGGACGGCGGTTCCGGAGGCGTCCTTGAAGCAGATCGAATCGAAGGGCACGCCGTCGTCGAGGATCGCCTCGAGGGTCTGCATGTAGAACTCGGGCGTGTGCGCGCCGCTGCAGCCGGGCGGAAGCTCCATCAGCGTGATCACGACCTCGTGCCGCAGTCCGGCGTCGGCGATGCAGCGCCCGGAATACGACAGGTTCCGCACGTCGTTCAGCGCATCGAAGTTCCGGATCGTCGTCATCCCGTGCTTCACGAACATCTTCGCGTGGAGGTCGATGATGTCGGAGCTCTGGGAGTCGAGACCGACGACCGAGACGCCGCGGGCGAGGGTCTGGAGATTCGCCTCCGGCCCCGTCGTCGCCCGGAAGGCGTCCATCATGTCGAACGCGTCTTCCTGACAGTAGAGGTAGAGCGACTGATATCGCGCGCCGCCCCCGGCCTCGAAGTGAGTGAATCCCGCGTCGACCGACGCCTCGAGGGCCGGCAGGAAATCCACCGTCTTCACGCGCGCCCCGTAGACGGACTGGAAGCCGTCCCGAAACGACGTGTTCATCACGTTGACCAGCTTCTTCGTCATCGCCCCCTACCCCGTCGCTTCGCATGGGCGGCCGCCAGCACGAGCGCGAGCACCGCTTCCTCGTCCGCGTCCTCGCCCCCCGGCGTCGCGTCGGCGAAACGGTCGCCGAACGCGGCGAAGAACGCCGCCTGCGCCGACATCAACGCCACGAGGATCGTCAGGAACGCGAACACCGTGACCATCCCGACCGCCATCAGCCGAACGCCTTCGGCGAGCATGCGGTACACCTCCACGCGCGCGGGCGCCCGCGAAGGGACCGCGCCAGAGCCGGCCCTGCCGGCGGATCAATCGATTCGTGGGGGGATCGTAGACGTCGGCGGCGACGTCGGGGCCTCCGACGCGCGAAGGACACGGCCGAGTGTAGACCATCCGCGCCCGGACCTCGCCCCTCCGCACCGCGTTCCCCAAAGGATCCCGAGGTGCACCGGGCCGAAAGCGACGTCGACCCGGCGAGCCAGCCGGCATCGACCCCGTTCCGCCCCCGATTGCACCGGTCCGCGCACGCGCTCCGCGGGATTCGAGCCTCCGAGATCCCGGGTAGACTCGGGGCTCGCCCCGCTCGGACGCGTCCCCGGAGAGTCGACACCATGGCCACTTCCGTTGCAGAGCCCAGCTACCCCACCGGCGCGCAGCTGACGGTCTTCGACCCGGCCTTCCGGGAGGATCCCTACCCCATCCTGGCGGAGGTCCGGGAGAAGGCCCCGATCCACTACAACGCAGACATGGGCATGTGGGTCATCACGCGGCATGCCGACGTCCACGCGATCCTGCGCAACCCGGCGCTGTGGAGCGACCCGCGTCGCGCCAACCCCGACTCGTTCTATCACAAGGCGCTCGGCGGGGATCGGGACGAGGAGCCGTCGATGCTCCTGATGGACGACCCCGGCCATCGCCGCCTGCGCGAGCTGGTGCGTCATTCCTTCACGCCGCGGGCGATCGAGAAGTGGCGCGAACGGGCGCGTCGGGTCGCGCGTCGCCACGTCGACGCGATCGAGGACGGCGAGTTCGACCTCATCGCCCGCGTCGCGAACCCGGTCCCGACCGTCGTGATCGCCGAGCTCCTCGGCGTCGACCCGGAGCGCCACGCGGACTTCAAGGCCTGGTCGGACACGATGATCAAGACCGCGTTCACGCCCTTCGGCTCTCCGGAGGACGTCGCCGCCTCGGAGGCGGCGCGGGAGCAGCTCGCCGCCTTCTTCCTCGGGGAGATCGAGAAGCGCCGCGAGCAGCCGGACGAAGGACTCGTGACGCAGATGGTCCGGGCGGAGGAATCCGGCGACGTCCTCGAAGACGAGGAGATCGTGATGCAGTGCATCCTGCTCCTGCTCGCAGGCAACCTCACGACCAGCGACCTGATCGGCAACGCGGTGATGGCCCTCGTCCGGAACCCGGACCAACAGGCGCTGCTCCGCGCGGACCGGAGCCTGATGAGGAACGCCGTCGAAGAGGTGCTCCGCTACGACTCGCCGGTCACGAACTCCGGCCGGATCGCTCACGAGGACTTCGAGTTCGGCGGCTTCGCCATCGAGCAGGGACAGGCCCTCGGCGTCTCCCTCGCCGCCGCGAATCGCGACCCCGCGGTCCACCCCGACCCGGACCGCTTCGACGTCCGACGCGAACGGATCCATCTCATGTCGTTCGGTGGCGGCCGCCACTTCTGCCTGGGCGCCCACCTCGCCCGCCTCGAAGCCGCCGAGACCCTGGACGCGCTCCTCGACCGGTTCTCGAACCTCGAGAGGGGCTCCGGGGAGTCCGTCTACGCGATGAACGCGAGCTTCCGCGGCCTCTCGACCTTCTCCGTCCGGGGGACGCGTTAGGTCCTCGACGTCATCGCGTGACGCCCCGCGGCGCGGCCGAAGAACGAGCCGTCGCCGAGGGACATGCCGCTGCTATAGCCCTGCTTGGCGACGCCGCTCGTCGTCCGACCCGCTGCGTAGAGTCCGGGGATCGGGTCGCCTCCGCCGCCCCGTACGCGCGCCTGCGGATCGATCCAGAGTCCGCCGAGCGTGAAGGCGGTGTACACGAAGCTCTCGGTCGAGAGATCGATCACGCCGAAGGGTGGCGTCGCGATCGGCGCGAGCCAGTCGGCCCCCTTGTGGAAGAGCGGATCCTCGCCGCGCGCCGCGTATTCGTTGTACACCGCGACCGTGTTCACGAGCGCTCCGCGCGGCATTCCGAGCTCGGCTTCGACCTCCTCGACCGTCTCGCCCGCCGCGGCGATCTCGATCGGAAAGTTCTCGGGTCGCCCGAAGTGTTCGTCGTCGACGAGGAGGAAGACGCGTCCGGCCTGGTGCATCAGCGCGTACTCCCCGATCCGACCGAAGTAGACGTCCTCGTTGATGAAGCGTTGGCCCTGCTCGCTCAGGCAGATCCCGAACCGGAGGTCGTTCGGCGGGAAGACCGGGAGGCTGATGTCGCCGGTCTCCATCCGGATCGCCTCGCCCCCGACCGCGAGCCCGAGTCGGATCCCGGAACCGTCGTCCGTCTCGGTCCCGACCTTGTACCTGCACTGTTTGAGCAGCGGCGCATAGCGGCTCAGCATGTCCTCGTTGTAGATGAAGCCGCCCGCGGTCAGGACGAGTCCCTTGCGCGCGCGGATCCGCTTCCGCCCTTCGACGGTATGCGCGATCGCACCGACCACGCGTCCGTCGCCCGCCTGGACCAGCGACTCGACGCGGGTCCCGAAAGCCGTCCGCACGCCCGCCGCCACCGCCGCCGCGATCAGCTTGTTCATGAGCAGCGCGCCCTTGTCCTGGATCGTCTGCGGCGCGTGGCCCCGCGGCGCCGGCGTCGCGATCTCGTTGAAGGGCCAGGCGAACTCGCTGCCCGAGTAGACGAGGCCGTCGTCGGAATGGAAGGGCTCGTGGGCGCCAGCGAAGAAGCTCTCCTTGTAGGGCACGCCCTTCTCGAGGATCCAATCGAAGTGCGCGACGCTGCCCTCGCAGTAGGCCTGGATCAGCGCCGCGTCCGGCTCGGGACCGCAGGCGGCCATCATGTAGGCGTACATGTTCTCGACGGAGTCGTCGTAGCCGAGCGCCCGTTGGAGCGCGGTCCCGCCGCCGCAGTAGAGGAACCCGCCGGAGTTGATCGACGTCCCTCCCGGCCCCCCCGATCGCTCGAGCACGAGCACGTCCCCGCCCGCCGCGCGCGCCTCGAGGGCGGTGCACACACCGGCGCAGCCGTATCCCACGACCACCACGTCCGCCTGGTCGTCCCACGCGGCCACGTCTCGCTCGTCGACCCGCAGCAGCTCCGTCCCACTCATCCAGCCTTGCCTCCCCGGAGCCCTCCCGGCCCCGTCCCGAACACGGTAACAGCCCGATCTGCCGGGGAACTTCCGGTCAATCACTTGGCGAAGCGACGCCGGGGTGGCCTAGAGTCGGGTCTCCCGCACGGGCCGGACGACACGCTCCGAGGCCCGCCCCGATCTCTTCCCGAAAGCACCCGCGACAGAGCAGCGACCGCGAGCGCGGCGCGCCCCTCGGCGGGCGAACAACGGAGCCTCCACGTGTCCGAAGAGACCCTCACGATCAAGCCCTACCTGAAGGCGCCGGCCGGCGAGGATCCGTACCTCGAAGGTCAGAAGTGCAGCGAGTGCGGCGCCATCTCGCTCAAGAAGCGCATGGCCTGCGCGTCCTGCGGCGCGCGCGACTCGATGGGCCCGGTGAAGCTCGCCAACACCGGCAAGCTCCACGCCTTCTCCATCATCTATCGCGCCTTTCCGGGGATCGAGGTCCCCTTCATCTCGGCGATCGCCGACCTCGACGGCGGCGGCACGATCAAGACGAACCTCGTCGGGATCGAGCCCGACCCGGAAAAGATCACCCTCGGCATGGACGTCGAGGTCGACTTCCAGACCGCGCCCCGCAAGGACGCCGAAGGCAACGAGTACCTGACGTTCGTTCTCAAGCCGGCTGCGTAGCAGCCGGCTTGAGAACGAACTTCGTGCGCTGCGCGCACGACAGGTTCGACTCTTTACCCACGTCGAATACGCTGGCGCGTATTCGACCCCAGGCCGCGTCACGCAGGACCGGCTGAGACAATCGACGGCCGTGGCGGTGAATCGCAGACGGCGAAGGAGCTGAAAGCATGGGCAGCGAAGACGTCTACATCACTGGCATCGACATGATCAAGTTCGGCAAGTTCCTCGATCGCTCGATCGCGAGCCTCGGCGCAGAGGCCGCGCTGGGCGCGATGGACGACGCGGGCGTCACGATCAAGGACATCCAGGCGCTCTACAGCGGCAACCTCATGGCCGCCGCGGGCATGGTCGGCCAGCAGATCCAGCAGGAGATCGGCCAGACGGGCATCCCGGCGATCAACGTGTCGAACGCGTGCGCGACCGGCGCCACGGCGCTCCGCGAGGGCTACATCGCGATCCGCGCCGGCATCTACGACACCGTCCTCGCGGTCGGCGTCGAGAAGCTCGCCGGCGCGGGCATGCTGGGCGGAGGCGGCGGCGCACCGAAGGGCCTCCACCCGGAAGGTCTGCTCGGCTCGGGCTCCATGCCCTGCGTCTTCGCCGAGGCGGGCATGGCGCACGCGAAGGAATACGGCACGACCTTCGAGCAGTTCGCGATGATCTCGGTCAAGAACCACCATCACTCGACGATGAACCCGAAGGCGCGGTACCAGGTGGAGACGCCGCTCGAAGAGGTCATGAACGCGGAGATGATCTCCTACCCGAACACCAAGCTCATGTGTTCGGCGAACGTCGACGGCTCCGCGGCCGCGGTCCTGATGTCGGAGAAGGAGATGAAGCGACGCGGCCTCCAGGGCCAGGCGGTCAAGATCCGCGCCTCGGTGCTCACGACCGATCCGTGGACGGACCGCGACGAGGTCATGCCCGACGTGAACACCTGCACCCGGAACGCCGCCACCCAGGCGTACGAGATGGCGGGGGTCGGCCCGGACGATCTCGACCTCGTCGAGCTCCACGACTGCTTCGCGACGGCAGAGGTCCTCCACTACGAGAACCTGCAGCTCTGTGGCGACGGGGAGGCCGGCAAGCTGATCGACGAGAAGCAGACGTGGATCGGCGGGCGCATTCCGGTGAACCTGTCCGGCGGGCTCCTCTCGAAGGGCCACCCGATCGGCGCGACGGGGATCGCGAACCAGTACGAGATCGCGATGCACCTGCGTGGTCAGGCGGGCAAGCGCCAGGTCGAAGGCGCGAAGATCGGCCTCGCCCACGTGATCGGCCTCGGCACCTGCTGCGGCATTCACATCCTGGAGGGACCGTCGGCCTAGCCGAGGGTCTGTTCGGGCCAGACGTCGGTGGGTGAGGAGGACTTCATCCGCTGCGGACTGCCAGGGCAATGACGGACGACGGGGTCGGCGGGCGTTGGCTCGCCGGCCCTTTCGTTTTCGGGGAGAGCGGTGGCGCGGGAGTTCAGCGACGAAGAGCTGCGGGTCCTCGGGCTTCGCTCGGTCGACGCCCTGGCGGAAGCGCTCGAGGCCGGCGACCGGTCCGCCGCGATCGGCTTCGCGAAACGGCTCCGGCGGGAAGTGCTCTCGATGATCCGGAACTACGCGGGCTGGGAGGAGACGCTCCTCGCCTGGGTCGACCGCGAGATCGAGGCAAGCGACCGGAGCGACGTCCTCGAAGCGATCGAGGACTTCGCCGCCGCGCCCGAGCGCGGCGGCGACGGGT
>JAUIMK010000005.1 GCA_030432735.1 bacterium | reverse complement strand
TGCCCGCGTCGCCGAGCGCGACGAGGCCGAGCACCGAGAACGCTTCGCTCCGCCCGACCCGCGTGCCGAGCTCGGTTTCCTCGAGGTCCCTGTCCAGAGGCAGGCTGACGTTGGTATAGAGACATCCCGACGTCATCATGAGCCCTGCCGCCAGGGCCGCGACGACCGACGCGTTCCGTATCCGATGCATCCCGTTTCCTCCCGGGTTCGCCGCGTCAGCTCAAGACGACCGACACGAGCTTGGAGACTCCGCGCTGCTCCATGGTCACGCCGTAGAGCACGTCGGCGACCTCGATGGTCCGCTTGTTATGCGTGATCACCAGGAACTGGCTCTGCTGCGCCATCTCGACGATCAGCTGATTGAAGCGCCCCACGTTCGCGTCGTCGAGGGCGGCGTCGACCTCGTCGAGCAGGAAGAAGGGGCTCGGGCGAACCTGGAAGACCGCGACGAGCAGCGCCAGCGCGGTCATCGTCTTCTCGCCGCCGGAGAGCAGGTTCACGTTCTGGAGGCGCTTGCCCGGCGGCATCGCCATGATGTCGACGCCCGCCTCGAGGATGTCCTCGGTCTCGGTCAGCTCGAGGCTCGCCTTGCCGCCGCCGAAGAGCCTCGGGAAGTTCTCCGAGAAGTGCTTGCTCACGAGCTCGAAGGTCTCGCGGAAGCGCTTGCGGCTCGTGCGGTTGATGCGATTGATCGCCTCGCGAAGGTTGTGGATCGTGCCCTCGAGGTCTTCCTTCTGCTCCGACAGGAAGCGGAAGCGCTCCGCCAGCTCTTCGTGCTCCTCGATCGCGCCGAGGTTCACGTCGCCGAGGGACTGGAGGGCCTTGCGCACCTTCTCCGCCTCGCGCTTCCGATCGGCGGTCGGAAGCATCGCGAGCTCCACGTTGCGCTTCGCCTCGCGGAGCGCGGCCGCAGGGCTCGCCGCGGCCTCGTCGTCGTCGTCCAGCGATTCCGCCGCCGCTTCGGCCGCCATGCCTCGTGCGTCGTGCGGATCTTCGGGCGAAGCCGAGCCTCCGGTCTGCTCTGCGGCGTCCGCTGCGTCGGCGCCCTCCGCCGCGGCTCCCTCGGTCGGGCTCGTATCGAGCTCGGCGCCGGCCTCGAGCTCGTCGAGGGTCGGCAGCTTCCAGTGCTCGATCTCGACGCTCCACCGCTCCCGCACGCTGGAAGCCTGGTGATCCAGGCGCATCCGCGCTTCGGAGAGCTTGAGCTCCGCCTGGCTCGTCTTCTCGCGCGCCGCCCCGAGGTCACTCCGCAGCTCCCGGGCGCTGTCGTCGATCTCGGTCACCTTCGCCTGGATCTCGTCGAACTTCTCCCGCAGCGTGTCGCTCTCGACGCGCGCGACCTCTTCGGCTTCGAGACGTCCGGCGAGCTCGCCCTCGGCCTGCTCGATCTCCTCACGAAGGGTCTCTCGGCGGAGTCGAGCGTTCTCGATCTCCGTGTTCCGTCGCTCGATCCAGGTCCGCGTCTCGCGCTCGGACTGTTCGGCCCGCGTCGCGGTCTCCCGCAGCCGCAGTCGCTGCTCGTCGCGTGCGCGATAGGCGACGCGCAGCTCCGCGACCCGGCTCTCCCGACGCGAGAGCTCGCGTCCGGCGCTGCTGATCTGGAGACCGATCGCATCGACGGCACGCTGGCTCGCCTCGCGTTCCTGGCGACGATCCTCGAGCTGCTGGGTCAGGCTCCCGAGCTCCTCGCTCACCGCTTCCTGCTCGGCCAGCAGATCGGAGCGCTCGGCGGTCCGGGTCTGCTGAGCCTCCCCGATCCGCTTCACCTTCTCAGTGGAGCGTTCGAGGTCCTTCTCGTGGTTCGCGACCGCGAGGGCCGCCGTATGGTGGCGGTTGCGGAGGTTCTCGAGCTCTTCGCTGGCCTTCGCGAGACGGGCCTCGGCGGCGTCCTGCGCCGCACGCCTCTCCGTCGCGGTCTGCTCGAGACGGGCGACCTCGACCTCGAGCTCCCGGACCTCGCGCGCGCGGGTCAGCATGCCGCTCGCCGAGGAGTCACCGCCACCCTGCACGACACCATCCGGTGTCGCCAGGTCACCGCGGGGCGTCACGAAGGTCGCCGGCAGACTGCCCGCCCCGAAGTGCTCGAAGGCCTGCTCGAGACGATCGATCAGGTAGACGTCGCCGAGCAGCGAGCGCGCGACGCCCTCGCTCCCCGCCCGCGGGCGCACGCGCTTGAGCAGCGGGTCGCCGAGGGGAACGAGCCCGCCCACCGCTTCGGGCTGGGCGCGCTGGACGACGAAGACGCCGCGTCCGGCCTCGTCCCGGCGCAGCGCTTCGAGGGCTTCGAGGGCCCCGCGGCTCTCGTCGATCACGATCGCTTCGGCCCGATCGGCGAGCACCGCCTCGACGGCCCGCTCGACCTCCGGATCCGCCTCGAGGAGCTCTCGGACGAGGCCCTTCAAGCCGTACCGGCTCGCGACTTCCTCACCGCCGGTGAGCAGATGGCGGGCGCCGGCACCGATGTCCTGGCGTCCCTCGACGACCTCACGAAGGGAGTCGTACCGCGCGTGGCTCGTCTGGGCGGCCTTGCCCGCTTCCTGCGCGGCGGCGGTCGCGGCGACCAGCCCTTCCTTCGCTTCTTCGTGGCTCCGAATCGCCTCGCGCAGCTGCTCCTGCAGGCGGTCGCGATCCGCCAGCAGATTGCGCAGTCCCTCTTCCAGGTTCGTCTGCTCGCGGCCGGCTTCGATCGCCTGGGTCTGCTGGGCCTCGACGTCGGCGTCGACGCCGCGCATCCGCTGGTCGATCGAGTCGCGCCGATCGCCGAGCCCGGCAATCCGGTCCTCGATCCGCGCGACGGCGGTCAGGAGCTCGACGTGCGCCGTGTTCTTGGCGTCGCGCTCGGTCTCCCGTGCGCGCAGCGCCTCCTGCGCGCCCTGGACTTCGCGCTCCGCCTCCTCGATCGCCGACTGCTCGTGAGCGAGGCCGCGCTCGATCTGGTCGAGCTCTTCCTTGGCGGTCCGGTGCTCCTGCTCCGCGTTGGCCAGCTGTTCGGTCAGCGTCTCGAGCTCGTTCTTCCGGGACGCGCTCGACTCCTCGAGGTTGTCGCGCTCTCGCCGGGCGAGCTCGATCCGGCCTTCGAGGTTCTTGATCTCGCTGCGCAGCCCGTAGAGCTTCTCCGCGCCGGCGGTGACGGCCTTCTCCGCTTCGGCGAGGGCGATCCGGTGTTCCTGGGCCGCGAGCTCGCGCTCCGCGAGGTTCGCCTCGAGCGCGGTCATCTGATCCTTGAGCGTACCGAGCGAGCTCGACTCGCGTTCGACCTCCTCGAGCAGCGCCGCACGTTCGTCGGCAGCCAGGGAGAGCTCGAGGACGCGCTGGGTCTCCTGCAGCCGCTTGTAGCGCGCCGCCTTCTTCGCCTGTCGCTCGAGCGACGAGATCTGCCGCTTGATCTCTCCGAGCACGTCGTTCACGCGCGTCAGGTTCTGCTCGGTCGAGCGCATCTTGCTCTCGGCCTCTTTCCGACGCGCCTTGTACTTCCCGATCCCCGCGGCCTCTTCGATCAGGCCGCGGCGATCTTCGGGCTTGGCCGAGACGATCTCGGCGACCTTGCCCTGCTCGACGATGGTGTAGCCGCGCAGACCGATGCCCGTATCGCGGAAGAAGTCGTGGACGTCCTTCAGGCGGGCCGGCGCCTTGTTCATCAGATACTCGGACTCACCCGAGCGGTAGAGGCGCCGCGAGACCTCGATCTCGCTGTAGGCCGCGTAGGCGGCGGGGGCCTGACCGTCGCTGTTGTCGAAGGTCAGGCAGACCTCCGCCATGCCGATCGGCGGACGGTTCTCGGATCCCGCGAAGATCACGTCGTCCATGCCCTTGCCGCGGAGCTTTCGGGCGGACTGCTCGCCCATCACCCACTTGATGGCGTCGACGACGTTCGACTTTCCGCAGCCGTTCGGTCCGACGACGCAGGTCATGCCGTCATCGAAGCTGAAGACGGTGCGGTCGACGAAGGACTTGAAACCGTGGAGCTGGAGACTCTTGATGCGCAAGGAACCCTCGATCGATCGACTGTCTACCGAAGGTCAGGACGCAATCCGGGGGTGTTCCCCCACCTGTCGCGCGATCCCGACCCTCGTCCCTTCCCTCGCTCGACACCGGGCCCCTAGAGGCCGTTGCACGCGTCGTACGAAGAGGAGGAGTGGTTCTTCACCCCCGATCCTAGGCGTTTCCGCCTCGAACCGGTCTAGCCAGCCAGGCCAAGAGAACGAAGTTTCCCTGCCAGATCAGGTCGTTGACGCGCTTCAGCGAGCGGGTCGTCGACGCGAAGCGGCGGGGCTGGATTCGTCCTCGATCCGGGGATCTCCGAGGTCGACGAAGGCTGACTCGCCGACCTGAATCGTCTCTCAGTGGGGGGTCCCGAGTAGGTACCCCAATCTCACGGCGCTCGCCAAGCACGCGAACGGAACATTTCCGGAAGCGTCCTGTCGAAGAACGCCGTTTGGAAATGACTCGATCACGGGGCGCTCGTGTGCCCGACGCGACGGCGCCATGCGACCCGGAGCCGACCGGGCCGAGCCTCCCGATCGCGCGCCCGACGGGCGGGGGGCGGGAGGGCGGAGAGGCGGACGTTCAGCGCGCGCTGGCGGGCGGGGCCGGATCGTCGACGTCGATCGAGAAGGTCTGCGCGGCACCGCTCCCGAAGCGGTCGAGGGCCTGCACTTCGACGTCGAAGCGACCTCGCTGGTCGGCCGCCGGCCGCCACACGACGAGGCCGCTCTGCGCGTCGACGGTCATGCCCTCGGGCCCCTCCGCCACCACGTAGCGAACGCCCGCTTCGGGGGAGGCCCCGGAGACGCGCAGCTGATAGCGGAAGACGCCGCCCTCCAGCGTGTTGGGCGGTGCGCTCGCGATCCGCGGTGCACCGTCCCCGGAGAGGGTCAGCGGCGTCGATCGGACGGGTCGCGTCGTGTGGTCTTCGAAGGCGAGCCGCGCGGAGAGCACGATCGGAAGGCCCGGAGCGATGTCGGTCGTGTCGAGCTCGTCGTCCTCGCCGACGACCTGATTTCCGACGCGCCACTCGTAGACGATCTCGAAGGGCTGTGAATCGTCCGTGGTCTCGACGACCGCCTCGAGTCGTGCGCCGGGGCGGGCGTCCTCGGGCGCATCGATCGCGACCAGGTCGATCGCCGCGGCCTGCTCGCCGAGCAAGATCTCCACCGCGTAGGGCTCGCTCTCGAGATCGCCGTCGCTGGCGACCGCCACGAGCTCGATCGTGTCGCCGGGCTCGAGCCCGTCGGTATCGAATCGGGGGCCTTCGCCGAGCCGGCGGCCGTCGTCGGCGAGCCATCGATAGGCCACGTCGGTCCGGTCGCCATCCGGATCCGACACGAGAGCCTCCGCCTCGATCACGCGGCCGGGCATCGGATTGCGGGGCGACCAGAACAGCTCGTCGATCTCCGGTGCGCCTCCGCCGGAGCGCGCCTCGCCCGAAGCGGGCGCCTGCGTGAGCATCGACGGCACGCGTCCGTTGTTCCCGCCGTCGTCGTCACCGCAGGCGACGAGGAGGAGCGACGTCGTCGCGAGCCCCGCGATCAGTCCGCGCGCCGACGCTCGACGAAGCATCGAATCGGCCATCGTGTCCCCTCCCCTCGGTGTTCGGCGCTGGCTAGTAGCCGACGGCCAGGAGCCGCGTGGCGACGAGCTCGAGCCGCTTCTGGTCACCGGAGGGTGATTCCCCGACGACGTTCACCTGCCATTTCGTGTGGTTGAACTTGAGGCCGCCGAGGGTCATGTTGCAGCCCTCGGTGCAGGGGGCCCCCTCGCCGATGTACATGATCGGCGCCGCGGTCGGCGGGTTCGGGTCCGCGTAGTAGACCGGCTGGTCCCCGGTCACGAACTCGCTCGAGCTCGACAGCTCGGCAGGATTCGCGGCGTTCGGAAAGTCGCCCGGATAGTCCGGCACCTCCGACCGCTCGCCCATGTCGCGCACGACGGCCCGGGCATCGGCGATCCCGGCCTCGGCCGCGTAGAACGCGATCTGCTCCTGATTCTGGAACCCGGCCACCGTGCCATCGCTCGCCGCCGTCTGCATCGTCGACAGCGCGAGCGCCGAGACCGCAATGAGCAGGAGCACCGAGAGCATCAGCGCGATGCCCTCTCGGCGGCGGGAATCGACTCGGGATCGTCGTTCGCTCATCAGATGCTCCCTTCGATCACGACGTTGCGCGGACGCACCGCACCGATCAGGACCCGGCGCCGGAAGTTGTCGTTGCCCGCGACCGTGGCCCGGTTCTCGAATTCGATGAACTCGCCGTCGTCGAAGTTCGGGTCGTTCGACTCGGCGCGGAGAACGATCGAGAACCGAACCTCCGAGAGCGCCGAGTTGTCCTGGTCGGCCGGGTCGTACATCCGCGTGCCGTCGTCCCCGCGCTCTTCCTCGGCGCCCGCCGTGGCGTTGTCGATCACGCCGTCGTCGTCGTCGTCGAAGAAGTACGAGACCTGGAAGTCGTCGACGTCCTTGACGAGCAGGTCGCCGTTGCGTTCGAGTCGCCCGGTCGCCACGTCCGAGATCCAGTAGTGCGCGGCGGGAACGATCACGATCTCCTCGGGCGCGTCCGACGACGCCGAATGGGCCGTCAGCTGGCCGGCTCGCACGAGGAGCCGGATCGCGGTGGACGACGAGGACTCGACCACGCCGCAGACCGTCCCGCGTCCCGGGTTGGCCATGTCGGCGAGGATGAATCCACCGTCGTCCCGGAAATCCGATTCGGGCGTGCCGTTGGCGTCGTTGTCGTAGAAGAAGCTGCCGTCGCCGTCGAGGTCGGTGGTCGTCGAATCCAACGCCAGCGACACCGCGGTCCCGCCCGTGATCGGAAGGACGGGCGTGGCGGGCGGCGGCGCGGTCGCCGGGTTCCACGAGTTCAGCGACGAGAGTCGCGCCCCGAGCGTTCCGGCCCGCTCGTCGTCCGGCACGATCATCTCCGCCTCGGAGAGGAAGAGTTCGTCCGGCGCGTCCGTCCGATCGACGCCACAGACGGAGACCGCCGCGGGCACCATGAAGCCGGCCATCCGGATCTCGCGCTCGAGGAGCGACGAGACCGCCCGCACGTTGTTCTGCACCTCGACGATCTGCTCCGTCAGGATCGAGGTCTTCTGCTGACTGCGCAGGCTGTCGAGCGTCAGGTACATGACCACCGAGAGCATGGTCACGACCAGCATCAGCTCGATCAGCGTGAAGCCCGAGGCGCGTCGAGACGCGAGCCCGCCGCGACGATGCCTGCGCGCGTGGACGGTGCTCATTCGTCGACCTCCCTGAGGCGAGCGCTGGTCAGCAGCACCTGTCGGTTCTGGCGTTTCTCGTCGTTCCACTGCACGCGCACCTCGATGGCCTTGAGCTGCACGACCGCCGGGTCCGCGTCGTCCCAGTCGATCCGGTCGGCGACGGTGTAGGTGACGCCGTCCATTCCGTTGATCGTCCCGGAGACGGCCCAAGCGCCCGCCGAGTCGTCGAGATCGCTGTCGTCCCAGGCGATCCGCCCGAGCTCTTCCACGCGGTTGCGCGCCATCGCGCTCGCCTCGGAGAGGTGGCGCCCGCCGGAGCCTTCGGTGATCGCGCGGGCCTGCAGACCCGCGACGCCGAGCAGACCGATCGAGAGGACGATCATCGCGACCATCATCTCGACCAGGGTGAGTCCGCGCTGGCCGGACGCGGGTCGATTCGACGAGGTGTTCAGCACGTCCAGTCTCCGCTCTGCCCGCCGCCCGCTCGAAGCGACGGGGCGCTGCCGGTTTCGCCGCGCCCTCACGACGTCCACGCTCCGCTGTTCACGTTCCAGGTATGGACGCGGACGCCGCCCAGGGGCGAGAGCGTGATCGCGAAGTCGCGATTCTCGGTCCAGAGGTAGATCGTGCCGCCGCCCGAGCCGAGCTGACCCGCGTTGCAGGCGGCATCGATCGCCACCGGCACGCCGTCGGGTCGAAACTGCACCCAGGTCGTGACGGCGCCGGTCGGGAGTCGGAGACTCGAGCCGCCGGCGGGAATGTTCGCGAGCTCTTCGTCGGGCGGCGTGCTCGCCGCCGGGGGCGCGTTGAAGCCCCAGCCGACCCCGTCCTGCGCGTTGAACGTGACGGTCTCTTCGCCGGTGTCGATCTCGCAGTTCTGGTTCGCGGACCCGGGCGTGCCGTCGTTGAGCACGAGGATGGGCACGAGTCCACCGTCGGGGCGCTCGAGCGGGTTGCCTGCGGTGTCCCCCGCGCCTCCGATCGAGAAGAAGACGACGTGGTTGGCGCCGGTTCGGATCGCCTGGGCGCGCGCGTGGGTGAAGGCGTGGGCCACGGAGCGCGCGGCGGCGCGGCCGTTCACGCCCTCGAAGTAGCGGTCCACGTTGGGCATCGCGACGGCGGTCACGATGCCGATCACCGCCACGACGATCGCGATCTCGATCAGGGTGAACCCGGACGTCCGCCGGATCCTTCGATCCGCGTCCGCGCGCCTCACCTTCGTCGCCAGCCGGTCCATCACGCTCCTCCGGTCGGCGCCCCGATCTCGCGCAGCGCGAACCGGAGGAAGCCGACACGTCCTCGGAGTGTGTTTCGGCAATCCAGCGAATCGATTGAGTGTTTCGGCCCACCGCGTGGGACCGGGCGCACCCCATCCGCACGCAACGAAGGCGCAATTCCCCTCTCGCGCCCCTCAGCGCGCCTGGAGCGAAGCCCCTACCCCGCCCGTTCGCCCGGGGACGACCGCTTCGGAGGCGACCGATTCAGTCGAGCGCCCGCAGGCGGCGGCTTCGCGCCCCCGATCCCACCGAGCGCCCACAGGCGGCGGCTCAGACGAAGAGCTTCCGCAGGAGCTTGTTGCCGAAGACGGTGCGCACCATCTTGCGGAGCCCCTCGGCGCTCTCGGCGGTGTACGGGTAGCCGCCCTGGGCCTTCTTCGAGGTGTCGACGATGACCGGATGGACGTGGCAGTAGCCGCGGATGCCGACCTCGCCGTTCACCTGGCCGACGCCGCTCTCCTTGACGCCGCCGAAGGGCGCCTCCGGGATGCCGTAGGTGACCGCGATGTCGTTCACCGACACGCTCCCGGTCACCATCCGCGCGCCGATCCGCGCGCCCTTCTCCAGATCCTGCGTCCAGACGTTGCCGGAGAGCCCGTACTCGGAGTCGTTCGCGAGCTCGAGGGCTTCCTCTTCGTCCCGCACCTTCTGGATCGCGACGATCGGCCCGAAGGTCTCGCGCCGCATCAGGTCCATCGTGTGGTCGACCTCGGTCACGACCGTGGCCGGGAAGTAGTAGCCGGACAGGCTGCGGTTTCGTTCGCCGCCGACGAGGACCTTCGCGCCCTTCTCGCGCGCGTCCTTCATGTGATCCTCGATGATGTCCATCTGCTTGTCCCAGAACACGGCCCCGATGTCCGAGGCCCCGCTCGTCGCCTGCTTGAGCGGCTTCGTCAGCTCGACCACCTTCTCGACGAAGGGCTCGTAGATCGACTCTGGGACGTAGACGCGCTCGGTCCCGCAGCAGTAGTGGCCGGTGTTGAAGAACGACCCGCGCACCGCGCCGTCCGCCGCCCGCTCGAGGTCGGCGTCGGCGCACACGATCATCGCGTCCTTCCCCCCGAGCTCCAGCGTGCAGGGAATCAGGTTCCGGCCGCAGGCCTCGCCGACCCGTCGCCCCGTCGCGACGCTCCCGGTGAACGAGACCTTGTCGACGCCGGCCTCGATCAGCGCTGCCCCCGTCGCGCCGTCGCCCTGGACGACCTGGTAGAGGTCCTTCGGCAGCCCCGCCTTCTCGCAGATCTCCTGCAGGAGCACCGCCGAGAACGGCGTGACCTCGCTCGGCTTGTGCACCACGGCGTTGCCGGCCATGAGCGCCTGCGCGAGCGGGTTCGCGGCCAGCGCGACCGGGCCGTTCCACGGCGTGATCAGCCCGACGACACCGAGCGGCTGGTAGTGGAGCGTGACCTTCTTGGTGAAGCGCATGACCCCCGACGGCCGCCGGGTCTTGGACGCGAGGTATTTCCTGCCGTGCTTCGCGTAGTGCGAGATCTGCATGCAGGGGGCGAGGACCTCCATGCTGATCGCTTCGTTCAGGGCCTTCCCCGTCTCCTTCACGACGAGGTCGACGATCTCGTCCTGGCGCTCGACCAGTCCGTCGACGATCGACCAGAGGACCTTCGCGCGTTCGTCGAAGGAACGCGTCGCCCACTCGCGCTGGGCCTTGCGCGCGCGGTCGACGGCGGCCTGCACCTCTTCGGCGGACGCGGCCTCGAACTGACCGATGGACTCGAGGGTGACGGGACTCTTGATGTCGAAACGACGGGCGTCGCCTTCGGAGGGGATCTCGGCGAAGAGGGCCATGCGGGCGGTCTCCTTGAAGGGCGCGGGCGAGGGAGACGCCGCGCGCGGGGTGGCGGCCGTGGATTCTACCGAAAGGAATCGGCGGTGGAGGATCCTCAGGCGGGGCGGGCGCTCGAAGGCGGATCGGCGTCCGCGACGTCCACCCCACCCTGGTTCTCGGACTGGAGCCGGTGGAGCCGAGCGTAGTGCCCTCCCCGGGCGAGCAGCACCTCGTGGGAGCCGGACTCGACCAGACGACCGTCCTTCAACACGTGGATCGTGTCCACGTCGCGGATGGTCGAGAGGCGGTGGGCGATGGCGATCGCCGTCTTGCCCTCCATGAGGACGTGGATGCCGCGCTGGATGGCGGCTTCGGTCTCGGTGTCGATCGCGCTGGTGGCCTCGTCGAGCACCAGGATGTGCGCATCGTGGGCGAGCGCCCGGGCGAAGGAGAGGATCTGGCGCTGGCCGGTCGAGAAGTTCGCACCGCGCTCGAAGACCTCGGTCTCGTAGCCTGCGGGCAGACGCCGGATGAAGGGGTCCGCCTCGACCGCCCGGGCGGCGCGCAGCACCGCGGCTTCGTCGAGGTCCCCGCGGCCGAGGGCGATGTTGCGCGAGACGCTGCCGCTGAAGAGGAAGACGTCCTGGAGGACCGTCGCGACGCGGCGGCGCAGATCCTGCTGGGGCAGGTCGCGCACGTCGATGCCGTCGACGCGTACTGCGCCGCGGTCGACGTCGTAGAGCCGAGTGAGGAGCTTGATGATCGTCGTCTTCCCCGCGCCGGTCGCGCCCACGAACGCCACCTTCCGACCGACGTCCACGGTGAAGCTCACGTCGCGAAGGATCCAGTCGACCTCGTCCTCCGGAACGCCCCGGGTGTCCTGGTAGCTGAACCAGACGTGGTCGAACTCGACGAGCCCGCGCTTCGACGGGTCGCCCGCCGGCGCTTCTTCGACGCGATCGGCGACCTTGGGCTCGGTGTCGAGGACCTGGAAGATGCGCTCCGCGCCCGCCATCGCCGACTGCATGACCGAGTACTTCGCGGACAGATCCCGAAGCGGCATGAAGAAGCGCTGCATGTAGTCGATGAAGACGTACATGATCCCGACCTCGGCGATGCCGGTCCCCGCCCAGATGATCACCGCGATCGTCACGTTGCCCGCGACCTCGACGGTCGCGAAGAGCAGCGAGTCGTAGCGGATCGACTTGTGCCAGGCGTCGCGGTGGTCCGCGTTCATGGCGTCGAATTCCTTCCGGTTCCGCGCCTCGCGGCTGAAGAGCTGGACGACCTTCATGCCGGTCACGCTCTCCTGGATGTAGGTGTTGATCCGCGCGATCCGGACCCGGACCTCCCGGAAGGCCTCGCGAACCTTCAGCCGGAAGAAGAACGCGGCGACCGCGAGGACCGGCACGATCGCGAACGACCAGAGCGCGAGCTTCGGCTGGAGCAGGATCAACACCGCCGCGTAGCCGAACATCTTGATCACGTCGGTGATCAGCGCGACGAGTCCCTGGGCGAACATCTCCGCCACGTTCTCGACGTCGTTGGTCGCGCGGGTCACGAGGCGCCCGACCGGGATCACGTCGAAGTAGCTCATCTGGAGCTTCTGGATGTGCTCGAAGACGTGCTGCCGAAGCTCGTACATCGCGTACTGGCCCGTCGAAGCCATGAGCACCTGATAGACGTATTGCAGCAGCCCCAGGACGAGGGTCGTGATCACGTAGACGAAGGCCAGCCAGGCCGCGAGCGCCCAGCCTTCGGGGGCATCGAGCACCCCGGCGAGCGCGGCGTCGACGCGCTCGCCGAACGTCGACACGACGGTCGTCGCCGCTCCCTCCTCCCCCGCCGCCGGCGCGAGGTCGTAGACCTCGACGACGTGATCGATGCCCGACTTCACGATCCAGGCGGGCGCGAGCTCGAGCGCGAAGAGCGGAACGAAGAGCAGGAGGGTCGCCGCGACCTGCCGCCAGTAGGGCCGGACATAGGGCCAAAGGCGCATCAGGATGCGCGTGTCGTACGCCTTGCCGAGCTCGTCCTCGGCGAACGCCTCGCTCTGGGGATCGGCGGCGCTCATCGGATGCGCCTCGTACGGCCGGCCGACACGCTCACGCGACCTCCTCGCCGGCGACCGACTGGCGTCGCTCCTCTTCTTCCTGCTCCTCCGCGAGGCGCGCGTAGAGACCGCCTCGGGCGAGCAGCTCCGCGTGGCTGCCGCGCTCGACGATGCGCCCGCCGTCGAGGACGACGATCTGGTCGAGCTCCCGGACCGAGTTGACGCGACTCGCGACGACGACGACGGTCCGACCGGCGAAGACGCGAGCGAGCTCGGCCTGGATCCGGCGCTCGGTCTCGGCGTCGACCGCCGAGAGCGTGTCGTCGAGGATCAGGATCCGGGGATCGAGGGCGAGCGCGCGCGCGAGCGCCGTTCGCTGACGCTGACCGCCGGAGAGCATCACGCCCCGCTCCCCGACGAGGGTGTCGTAGCCCTGCGGCAGGTCGTCGATGTCGTCGGCGAGCTGGGCCCGGGCGGCGGCGCGCTCGACGTCCGCGCGGCCGTAGTCGGGCGGGAGGCCGTAGGCGATGTTCGCGTGGATCGGGAGCGAGAAGAGGAAGGAGTCCTGGGGAACCATCGCGATCGAGCTCCGCAGACGGGAGAGCGGGATCCGATTGACGTCGATGCCGTCGATGAAGACCTCGCCGTCCTCGACCTCGTAGATCCGCGGGATCATCGCCGCCAGGGTCGACTTCCCCGAGCCGACGGGCCCGACCACGCCGAGCGAGCTCCCCGCCGGCACCTTGAGCGACACGTCCTCGAGCGCGTTCTCGCGCTGGTCGTCTCCGTAGCCGAACGAGAGGCCGCGCAGCTCGATCTCCCCGGCCAGCTCGCCGGGGTCGACCACGTCGTCGCGGTCCGCGATCGCGGGCTCGATCGAGAGGACCTCGTCGATCCGCTGCATCGCCGACGACCCGCGCTGGAGCAGACTGACCGAGTACCCGAGCATCATGGTCGGGAAGGTCAGCACCCGCGCATAGATGGTGAAGGCGAAGAGCGCGCCGGGCTTGAGCGTCCCCGCCGCGATCATGTCGAGCCCGAGGAAGAGGACCATGCCGAGGCCCGCCGCCGGCAGCAGTCCGGTCACCGCGGGCATCGCCGAGCTCGCCCGCACGAGGGCGAGCTGCCGCGAGCGGAGGTGATCGTTCGCCTCTTCGAAGCGCGCCGCCTGATCTTCCTCCATGGCATAGGCCTTCACGACGCCGATCCCGGCAACGTTCTCCTGCACCATGTTCGACATCGCCGCGAGGGACTCCTGCGCCGCGAGGCTCCGCTGGAAGAGGCGCGATCCGATCATCCGGGAGACGACGATGAAGAGCGGATAGGGAAGGATCATGACCGTCGCGAGGGTCACGCTGTACATCGACATCGCCACGAACGCGCCGAAGAAGAGGATGGGACTCTGGGCGACCGACAGGAGCCCTGGTCCCAGCAGCAGGCGGACCGAGTTCAGGTCGTTGACGCAGCGACTCATGAGGTCGCCGGTCCGCCACCTGAAGTAGAAGGACTGGGGCTGCTTCTGGAGGTGATCGAAGAGATCGTTGCGGATCTCGTACTCGACCTCGCGCGCGGCGTCGAAGACGAGCTGCCGCGTGAAGAAGCGCAGGATGCCCCCGACGAGCGCGAGCCCGAGCAGCACGTAGCACTGCTCGATCACGGCCTCCGCCGGCACGGCGGGATCGATCAGGCCGTCGATCGCCACCCCGACCAGACGCGGAATCGAGACGAAGATCGCGACGTAGAGGACGACCGCGACGAACCAGCCCAGGTAGTAGCGCCAGTTCCGGCGCAGGTAGTAGGAGAGCCTCCGCAGCGCGTGACGGACCGGGGAGTCGCCCGTCGCCGACGCGGAGACCGTCGCGCGCGTCGCGGCGCTCATCGCCCCATCCTCGCCGCCAGCTTCCCCCGGTCGACCCCCAGGAAGTACCCCCCCAACGCGACCGCGTGCCAGAAGATCGTCACGAGCGGCCCCCGGCCCCGATAGCGCCTCGACGACGTCGTCACCGGCGGATCGAGCACGACGAGCCGCCCCGCACGCTTGATCCCACGCACGAGGTCCAGGTCTTCCATGATCGGCACGATCGCGATTCCGCCCATCCGCTCCAACACACTCCGGCGCACGAAGAGCGCCTGATCACCATAGGGAAGGCCGAAGATCGACACGCGGCGGGCGACCCACCACTCGATCCAGCGCTCCCAGCCGCCCCGCTCCGCGAACCGGAACGTGAATGCTCCGCCGGCACAGCCCGGGTCGGCCATCGCCGCCATGACCGCCCGCGCCCAGCCGGCCGGCAGCCGGGTGTCCGCGTGCAGGAAGAGCAGCGTCTCTCCTTCTGTTCTCTCCGTTCCCAGCCGCAGCTGGCAGGCGCGTCCCGCCCCCGGCGGCCGACCCCCTTCCGGCGCGGGGACCTCCTCCGCGAGCTCGAGGACCCGCGCCCCGGCCTCCCGAGCGAGCCGGCACGTCGCGTCGCGACTGCCCCCGTCGACCACGACGACCTCGACTTCGACCCCCTGCCCCGCGTCGGGACCGTCCGGGGCCGCCGCCTCCCTCGCGGCCGCGCCCGGACCAAGCGCACTCTCCACCGCCCCGACGATCCGCTCGGCTTCATCGAGGGTCGGGATCACGACCGAAATCGACACCGCCGCAGCCTAGCCCGGAAGCCGCCACCCGTCTGCGGTCCACCCGGAACGGTCCGTTCCGCGACGCACTCGAGCCCCGCAGGCCCCGCGTTCCGCAGCACCGGACGTCCGGATTGGCGGGGCGGAGGGCTTTGCCCTATCACTGCGCCGTGAGCCGTACCCCCGACGACCCGAAGACGCCCACGGACGAGTCCTTCACCCGGACTTCTGCCCCCGCGTACGCGGCGGCCGGCGTCGACCTCGACCACGACGAAGCGTTCATCGACGACGTCAAGGAGATCGCCAAGGGCACGTTCCGCCCCGAGGTCCTCTCCACGATCGGTGGCTTCGCGGGCATGTTCAAGGCCCCGGAGCGGTACAAGAATCCGATCTTCGTGGCCGCGACGGACGGCGTCGGAACCAAGCTCAAGCTCGCTGCCCAGATCGGACGCTACGACACGATCGGGATCGACTGCGTCGCGATGGTCGTGAACGACCTCGTGGTGCAGGGCGCCGAGCCCCTCATCTTCCTCGACTACATCGCGATGGGCGACCTCGAGACGGGCACCGCCTCCGATGCCCTGCGCGGCGTGGTCGAAGGGTGCAAGCGGGCGGGCTGCGCGCTGCTCGGGGGCGAGACGGCGACGATGCCCGGTATCTATCCCAAGGGCGAGCTCGAGATCGTCGGGTTCTCCGTGGGCGTCGTCGAACGCGAGAGCGTGATCGACGGCTCGACGATCTCCGACGGCGACGTCCTGATCGGGCTCGCCTCGAGCGGCTTCCACAGCAACGGCTACTCGCTGGTGCGCTCGGTCCTCGACGCGGGCCTCGAGAGCGGCCGGTTCGACCTCTTCGCCGAGCCGGAGGGGATGCGCACGAGCCTCGCGAGCGCCCTCCTCGCTCCGACCCGGATCTACGTGAAGCCGCTGCTCAACCTGATCCGCGACTTCGACGTCCACGGCATGGTCCACGTGACCGGCGGCGGCTTCGAGGGGAACATTCCGCGGGTGTTGCCCGCCGGCGTGCGCGCGCGGGTCGACACCCGGGCCTGGCCCCGTCCCGAGGTCTACGACTGGATCGCCCGCGAGGGCAACCTGCCGGAGACCGAGCTGCTCCGTGTCTTCAACTGCGGGATCGGCATGATCGTCGTCGTGCCGGAGGAGCAGGCCGAAGACGTGCTCGACCGCCTCCGCGGCCTCGGCGAGCGCGGCCACCGGATCGGCACGATCGAGCGAAAGACCGAGGACGAGCCGGCGATCCTCTTCGATCCCGGATTCCTGACTGGCTGAGCGAATGGTCGAAATCCCGACACTCGACCCGAGTGAGGCACCGCGGGCGCGGCGATGGGATGCGCTCGTGCTCGGGAGTGGGCTGGCGGCCCTCGTGGCCGCGGCGAGGATCAGTGCCGCAGGACAGCGGGTTCTCGTCGTCGAAGAGGAGGCCCGCGCGACCCTGCCTCCGGCGTTGAAGGAGCCCTTCTTCCTGGGCGGGCTGCGCGACCAGGGCCTGCTCGACGCGACGCTGCGCGCGCTGACGGTTCCGCTGATCGACCGCCGGCGGATCGGCAACGAACGCCTCGCCTATCAAGTCCTCGCCGACCCGATCCGCGTCGACATCGGCCAGCCCCTCGACACCGCCGACGAGTTCGTCGCGTGGGGGCTCGCGAAGCCCGACGATGCCCAACAGCTGATCCGCCGCCTCGTCGAGGCCGCCGAAGCGGAGCGCGCCCTGCTCTACGAGGCGCCCTTCGTCCGCATCGGTCGCCGCGCGAGCGGAGCCGTCACCCTCCCGCCCGGGGGCCTTCCCCAGTCGGCAGAGGGCGGGCGGGCGCGCCGGGGTCTACCCGCCGAAGTCACCGGAGCGACGGGGCCGCTGGCCCGGGTGATCGCGGCCCAGATCCGCGCCCTGTCGAACGCCGCGGACGACGCCGTCGCCCCGGAGGCGCGAGCGCGCCTCCTGGGACTCGGACTCGCGGGGGGCGCCGGCTTCGCGGACGATCCGCCCTGGCTGGTCGACCTCTTCCGCAAACGCGTGACCTCGCTCTACGGCGACATGCGGATCGCTCCGGGCGAATTCGAGCTGGTCCAGGTCGCAGGCCAGCCGGGCATCCGGGTGTCGCGGACCGGGGAGATCTGGCTGGGCCGATGCCTCGTCCTCGGTGCCGCCTCGACCGCGCTGCGGGACACGTATGGGGACGCCCCTCTCAGGCCAGCCCCGAGCGTGCTCGACCGGCCCGGGCCGCGCGCCTATCGCGGCGTGTTCCTCTTCCGGGTTCCGACCCGCGTCCTGCCGGAGGGGATGGGCGCACGGGTGATCCTGCCCGGAACCGAGGGGCCGGACGGGACGACCACACCGACCGCCTCCGTTACCGCCTTCCCCTGCCAGACCCGACCTTCCCACGTCGACCTCGTCGCCCGAGCGGTCCTCCCGGCCGCCACGCCCGCGGACCTGGAAGCGCGCTTGTCCTCGCTTCGCTCGGACATCGCCGATCGGCTCCGCTCGCTGATGCCCTTCTGCGGAGACGACCTCGTCTCGATCGACTACGAGCGACCCGAATGGGACAGCGACGACGGCTGGCTCGAGTCGGCGTCGCCGGATCGGGGTTGGCCCGCCGACATCGACCTCCGCCGCTCGACCCGCCCGACCGTCTACTGCCTCGACCGCGCGGCGGCGGGGGGGCTCGGGCTCGAGGGCGATCTCCTGCTGGGCTGGCGCGGTGGCGACGCGATCGCCGCCGAGCTCGCCTGACGGACCTCCGATGTCCCCTTCTGCTGGAGCCCGCCCCGCCGACCCCGTGAGCCCTGCGCCCGCGGCGAAGCCGGCCTCCGCGAGCGCGCTGCTCTGGCGCCTGCTGCGACGGGCCCGCCCCTACGGCTTCGTGATCGCCGCCCTCTTCGTCCTCGGTCTGATCGTCGCGGGTGTCCGATACGGGCGCGCCTGGTTGATCCAGCCGAGTCTCGACGAAGTGGTCGTTCCCTTCTCGAGCGGCCGCGCCGGCGCCGGCGACCTCGAGTCGATCGCGCTCGACCTCGCGCTGCTCTACGCCGTCACGTACGTGATCCAACCCTTCGCCGTCTTCTTCCGCTCGTACTCGGCCCACTGGGTCGTCGCGAGCGTGCGGCGGGATCTCGACCAGGACATCGCCCGCCGACTCCTGGCCGCGCCCCTCCGCGCCCACCGGAGCGGAACGAGCGGAGACTTCCTGGCCCGCGCCCTGACCGATGCGCAGCTCGCCAGCCAGGCCGTCCTCCTCGTCTTCAACGAAGTGATCCTCAACTCCCAGATCGTCCTGATGGGCTTCGTCGCCCTCGTCGCGACCAGCTGGCAGCTCGCGTCGCTGACCCTCCTCGGCATGCCCGTCCTGCTCGTCGTCCTCTCCTATTTCGGAAAGCGCGTCCAGACCCAGTCGCAGCGCCGTCAGGAGACCCAGGGCGACCTCTCCCAGCGGCTCCTCGCGATCCTCTCCGGCATCAAGGTCATCAAGGCCTTCCAGGGACAGGACGTCGAGGAGTCCGCCTACACGATCCAGACCGGCAAATACTTCCGCCGCCACATGAAGGTCGTCTGGAACGGTGTCGCGTCCCGGGCGGTCGGCGAGCTCGTGAACCCGCTGATCGCCTGCATCGTCCTCGGCGTCGGTCTCTGGGCCGTCCTCGACGAACGTCTCTCCCTCGGCGTACTCTTCCAGTTCGGCGCCTGTCTGGGGATCCTCTACAAGCCCCTCAAGACGCTGATCCAGCACTACCCCAAGATCATCGAGGCCAGCGCCGGCGCGCGACGCGTGTTCCAGGTGCTCGACCTCGAAGACGAGCCGCCGGACGCCCCCGGCGCGCGAGCCATGGAAGGCCTTCGGCATCGCATCGTCTTTCGCGACGTCCACTTCGACTACGGAGACGATCCGATCCTGCAGGGCATCGACCTCGAGGTCGCCCCCGGCGAAGTCGTCGCCTTCGTCGGCCGGACCGGAACGGGCAAGTCCACCCTGATGGATCTCGTGCTCCGCTTCCACGATCCCACCCGGGGCGCGATCGAGATCGACGGCATCGATCTCCGCGACTACGCACGCCGATCCTTCCTCGACCACGTCGCGGTGGTCACGCAGGAGCCCTTTCTCTTCGACGTCTCCGTCGCGGAGAACATCCGCTACGGCCGGCGCGACGCGACCGACGAAGAGATCCGCGCCGCCGCGCGAGCCGCCTCCGCCGACGAGTTCGTCCGCGCGCTCCCCGACGGCTACGACACGACCGTCGGCGAATTCGGTCTCCGCCTCTCCGGCGGACAACGTCAGCGCCTGACGATCGCCCGCGCGATCCTGGCCGACCCGGCGATCCTGATCTTCGACGAGGCGACGAGCGCCCTCGACGCAAGAACCGAAGCTGCCGTCCAGGACGCGATCGAATCCCTGCGCGGCGAGCGCACGATCTTCCTGGTCGCCCACCGCCTCTCGACGATCCGACGCGCCGATCGGATCGTGGTGCTCGACGGTGGGCGCATCGTGCAGTCGGGCACCCACGAAGAGCTCGCCGCACGCCCGGGGGTCTACCGGGACCTCATCGGCGCCCAGGCCGCCTGACGACGCGCGTCGGACATCCGGCGCGGAACGCGCTCCGCACGCCCCGGCCCCGGACGCCCACGCGCTAGCCCCGTACGCGCTCCACGCTCCGCACGCCTCTCACGCGCCGGATCTCCCGCATGAGCTTGGAGAGCGTTTCCACGTCCTGGACCCAGAGCTCGAAGGTCAGCTCGGCCCCCTCTCCGGTCGAGGCGCCCGATCCCTCCGCGTCCGCCGTCGAGACCCGGGCGGAGCCGATGTTGATCGATGCGGCGGAGATCGTGTTCGTGATCTTCGCCAGCAGCCCCGGCTCGTCGCGACAGAGCACGCGGATCGCGATCGCGCGGCGGGCGTCGCTCTCCTCGTCCCAGTCGACCTCGATGCGGCGCTCGGGGTCGAGCGCGAAGACCTTGACGCAGCCTCGGGTGTGGACCGTCACGCCGCGGCCCCGCGTCACGAAGCCGATGATCTCGTCTCCGGGCAGCGGCTCGCAGCATCCCGCGAAACGGACCATCACGTCGGAGGTCCCGGAGACGCGAACCCCGGAATCCGACTTGCGGCGCTCCCGCTGGAAGAGACGCCGGATTCGCTTGGGCACGACGTTCGCGGCGGCGCTGGTCGTCGGCTCCGGCGCCTCCTGGCCCGCGAGCTTCCGGACCAGCGCGCTCGCGGCGACCTTGCCGTAGCTGACCGCGGCAAAGAGGTCGTCGACGGATTTGCCGCCGAACTCGTGCTCCACGTAGCGGTCGAGGGATCCGTCTTCGTGGACGGACGCGAGGGTGAGATCCGCCTTCTTCAGCTCGCGGCTCAGGATGTCGCGCCCGAGGTTGATCGCGCGCTCCTTCCCCGCCTGCCGGATCGCGTGGCGGATGTGGTTCCGCGCCTTGCTCGAGACCGCGAACTCGAGCCAGTCCTTGCGCGGGACCTGGTTCGCGCGGGTCATGATCTCGACGGTGTCGCCGTCGCGCAGGCGCGTGCGAAGCGGGACGAGCCGGCCGTTCACCTTCGCGCCCGAACAATGCGATCCGACCTCGCTGTGAATCGCGTAGGCGAAGTCGATCGGCGTCGCCCCGGCCATCAGGTTGATCACCTCGCCGGTCGGCGTGAAGACGAAGACCTCGTTCGGAAAGAGATCGAGCTTCACCGCGTCGAGAAACTCGTGCGGATCGGAGAGCTCCTTCTGCCACTCGATCAGCTGCCGCAGCCAATCGAACTTCGAATCGTCGCTCTCGGGTCCGATCCGCCCTTCCTTGTATTTCCAATGGGCCGCGATCCCGAGCTCGGCATCCCGATTCATCTCGCGGGTCCGGATCTGGACCTCCATCCGCTCCCCGAACTCGCCGATCACGGTCGTGTGGAGCGAGCGGTAGCCGTTCGGCTTGGGCAGCGCGATGTAGTCCTTGAAGCGATTCGGAACCGGCGGCCACATCGAGTGGATCTGTCCGAGCACCGCATAACAGTCCTCGATCTTCTGATCGACGACGACCCGGAAGCCGATCGCATCGTAGATCTGCTCGATCTCGAGGTCCTGGCTCTTCATCTTCGCGTAGATCGAAGAGATGTCCTTCACGCGACCGAGGACCTCCGCGGAGATCCCGACCTCGGCGAGCTTCGCCGAGATCACGCCGATCACGCTCTCGATGTAGGTCTCTCGCTCGTCCCGGGCGACGTGGAGCTGCGCCTCGAGCTCCGCCGCCGCATCCGGCTCGAGACAGCGGAAGGCGTGGTCCTCGAGCTCCTGCTTCATCCAGTACACGCCCAGGCGGTGGGCCAGCGGGACGTAGATGTCCATCGTCTCCTGCGCGATGCGCCGACGGCTCTCCTCCTTCATGTACTGGATCGTCCGCATGTTGTGCAGACGGTCGGAGAGCTTGATCATCAGGATCCGGATGTCCTCGGACATCGCGATCAGCATCTTGCGGAAGTTCTCCGCCTGCCGTTCCCGGGCGCTGCGGAACTCGATCCGCGCGATCTTCGTCAGCCCCTCGACGAGGAAGGCGACGCGTTCACCGAAGAGCCGCTCGATCTCCTCGCGGGTCGTGAGCGTGTCCTCCAGGGTGTCGTGGAGGAGTCCGGCGATGATCGTGTCCTCGTCGACGCGCAGCTCGAGGAGGATCCCCGCCACCTCGAGCGGGTGGATCAGGTAGGGCTCGCCCGAGAGGCGTTCCTGCCCGTCGTGGACCTTGGCGGTGAAGACGTAGGCGCGCTGGAGACGCTCGACGTCCGTGTCCGGAGCGTATTCGAGCATCTGGTCGACGATGTCGTTGAACCGCAGCATGCGAGGGGTCGCCTGGTCGGGGCCCGGGCCGAGCACCCGACGCGCCCGACGGTTTCCTCAAGAGAAACGGGCGGTTGGCGCCTACCTCCCGAGGAGTGGGGCGATCCCAGGGTACAGACCGCCTCCCCGACGGGCAAACGAGCGGCCCGAACGGAACGGCTAGCGCTGGGCCGCCTGCCAGTCCGCCAACACGCGCGCCCGGCCGTGGCGGGCGGACACCGTCTCGCGCTCGCCGGCGCGAACCGCTTCGATCACGTCGAGCACCTGCCGGACCGCGACCTCGAGATCGTCGTTCACGATCGCGAAGTCGAAGTGCTTCGCCGCGGCGAGCTCACGATCGACGAGGGCCAGCCGCTTCGCGATGACCGCGTCGCTGTCGGTCATCCGGCCCCGAAGCCGCGCCTCGAGAACCGCCAGGCTCGGCGGCAGAAGGAAGACCAGGATCGCGTCCGGCATCCGCTCGCGGACCTGCTCGGCGCCCTGCACCTCGATCTCGAGCACGACGTCGCGGCCCGCTTCGAGCGGGGCCCGGATCGCAGACCAGCTCGTGCCGTAGTTGTGGCCGTTGTATTCCGCATGCTCGAGGAATTCGCCCTGGCGCTGGAGCGCGAGGAACGCCTCTTCGTCGACGAAGTGGTAGTGGACGCCGTCGACTTCTCCCGGGCGCGGTGCGCGGGTCGTGTGCGACACCGACAGCGTGAGGCCGGGGTCCTCTTCGAGCACCCGCGCGCAGAGCGTCGTCTTGCCCGTGCCGGACGGCGCCGCGACCACGAACACGTGCCCCTTTCTCGTCGCGGTCCCGCTCACTCGTTCGACTCTCCGTCGAAGTCCGGGGCCAGACGGGTCGCGATCGTCTCCGGCGTGATCGCCGAGAGGATCACGTGGTCGCTGTCGGTCACGACGATCGAGCGCGTCCGCCGCCCCTCCGTCGCGTCGAGCAGCTTCCCGTTCCGACCCGCCTCCTCGCGCAGCCGCCGCATCGGAGACGAGCTCGGCGACACGATCGCGATCACGCGCGCCGCGGTCACCAGGTTGCCATAGCCGATGTTCACCATCGTCGGCGCGGCCGCGACGTGCCGATCGCGAATGCCCGGCTCGGGGAAGCGACTCTTCGAAGGCGGCTTCGCTGCGGTCACCCGACGCCCCTACTCGACATTCTGGACCTGCTCGCGGATGCGCTCGAGCTCGGTCTTGAGCTCGACGACGTCCTGGGCGAGCGGGGCATCGCTCGCCTTGGAGCCCACGGTGTTCGTCTCACGACCGAGCTCCTGGAGCAGGAAGTCGAGCCGGCGCCCCACCGGCTCCCCGGGCCCCGCGCTCGCGAGGGTCTCCCGGAACTGGTCGACGTGGCTTCGCAGGCGGACGAGCTCCTCGGTGATGTCGAGCCGGTCCGCGGCGATCACGATCTCCTGGTGCAGGCGCGCCTCGTCCATCAGCCCGACCTCGCGCTCGATCTGCTCGGCGCGTTTGCGCAGACGCTGCCGGGCGACCTCCACCACCTCCCCCGCGCGGGCCTCGAAGGCCTCGGCGAGGCGGGCCACGGTCTGCAGCCGCCCCTCGAACTCGGCCGCCAGGCTCTCGCCCTCCGCCACGCGCATCGCGATCATCGCGTCGACCGCCTCGTCGAGCGCGTCTTCGAGAGGGCCGAGCAGGCGGTCCGGATCGACCTCGTTCTCGACCAGGTTCATCACGCCGGGCAGCGCGAGGAGCGACGACACGTCCAGGCCGTCGCCCAGACCATGGGTCTCGCGCAGCCGGCGCGCGGCGTCGACGTACTGCGCCGCGATCGTCTCGTCGATCTCGAGACGTGACGTGGCCTGCCCCATGACCAGGTTGACGGTGACGTCGACCTTGCCCCGGGAGAGCCGACCCGACACGCGCTGCTTGAGGCGCGTCTCCTGGTCCGCGAACGCGCGCGGCAGGCGGATCCGCAGATCGAGGTGGCGATGGTTCACGCTGCGCGCCTCGACCTCGAGGGCGACGTCGCCGTCCTCGCGCGTCGCGCGCCCGAATCCCGTCATGCTGTGGATCACGACCTTCTCTCGTCCTCTGCCCGTGCCGTGCCCGCCTGCGTCGCGGTCGCGAGGAAAGCCTCGAGCACCCTCGGCAGACGCGCACGCATCTCCTGCACCGAAACCGCCGCGGTCCCGACCTTCGTGACGGCGACCGACGCGGCGGCGTTGGCGACGATACAAGCCTCGGCGAGGGACGCACGGGCCACCTTCGCGAGGGCGAGTGCGGCCACCGTCGTGTCCCCGGCGCCCTGCACGTCGAAGACCGCCCGCGACTCCGTCGGCACGTCGATCAGGTTCCCCGCCGCGTCGAGGGCCGTCATCCCCCGGGCGCCGCGCGTCACCACGATCTCACCACCGCCGATCGTCTCGCGGAGCTTTTCGAGGAGCGCCCGTCCGGCCGCCGCCCCCGCGCCGAGGGGCGCCCCGAGCGCCCGGGCCTCGGCCGCATTCGGCTTCGCGAGCGCGACGCCGCGAAAGCAGGAGAGACTCTCCTTCGGGTCGGCGACGACGGGGATCTCGCGTTCGCGGGCGAGCGCGATGATCCACTCCGAGAGCCCGCCGGCGAGCAGTCCCTTGCCGTAGTCCTGCAGGATGACGACGTCGGCGCCCTCGATCGCCCGGCGACAGGCATCGCGCAGTCGCGACGACGCGTCGTCGCGCAGCGCACGCGTCTCCTCCCGATCCAGGCGAACGATCTGTCGATCGCCGGACGCGATGCGGAGCTTGTGGGTCGTGGGGCGCGACGCGAGGGCGACGACCCCGGACGACTCGATCGCCGCGTCGCCCAGCGCCTCGAGGAGCGTCTCGCCTTCGGCGTCGCGCCCGACGACCCCGACCAGCGCGCAGCGCGCCCCGAGCGAGACCACGTTCCGCGCCACGTTCCCCGCGCCGCCCGGCGCCGTGCGATGGGAAGCGACACGCACGATCGGCACCGGCGCCTCGGGGCTCATCCGTTCGACGTCGCCCTCTCGGTACTCGTCGAGCATCAGGTCCCCGACGACGAGCACGCGACGCCCCTGCCAGCCGTCGACGACGGCCGTCAAGCCGTCGATCCCGATCGAACCGGTCGCGCTCATGTCCGCCCCTCCCCGCGCCCGGCGACCGGTCCCGCCGGGCCGGGCGCCTCACGGAGCGCCTGGGCCAGGGAAGGTTCGGGCGGACGCCCGCGAAGATGCCACAGCACGAGGCCGCACCGCTCTCGCAGGCGACGTCGATCCCGCGCGGAGAACGGCGCGAAGACGGCCGCGAGCGGGATCCCCCCGAGCGCCCGCACGAAACGGATCCCGCGGACGAGGCCCGCCACGAGTGTGCCGCGATGGCGGCGCAGCGCTCGGTCGAGGGAGCGCTGGTATTCGATCCGGGTCGCCAGCGGGGCGCGAGCCTTGCTGCTCGCGCCGAGGGCGTGGCCCACCACCCGCTCCGGCACGAAGGCGACGCGACTCCCCGCCGCCCGCACCCGCGCGCAGTAGTCGGTCTCTTCGAGGAAGAAGAAGAACCCCTCGTCGAAGAGGCCCACCTTCTCGAGGAGCGAGCCGCGAACGAAGAAAACCGCCCCGCGAACCGCCTCGACCTCTCGCCACGCGAGCGGCGGCCCCGAGTGGGCCTGCTCGTTCCGACGCAGTCGTCGCGCCCCGCCTTCGCCGAAGAGCTCGCTGTCGAGCCCGGGCAGGACGTGCACCGAGCGCTGGGCGCGCCCGTCCGGATGCGCGAGGGCCGGTCCGACCACGCCGACCCGCGGCTCCGCATCGAGCAGCGCCACCCCATCGCGCAGCGCCTCCGGCGTGAGCTCGACGTCGCTGTTGAGCAGCAACGCGTGCCGCCCGCGCGCGAGACGCAGGCCCGCGTTCACCGCGCCCGCGAAGCCGCGGTTCCGGACGAAGGCGACGACCCGGGCGCCTCGGCTGCGCGCCAGCGCGGCGCTCCCGTCCCGCGACCCGTTGTCGACGACGATCACCTCCGCGACGAGCTCCGGACAGGCCCGCGCCGAGCGCGCGACCGCGTCGAGGCAGCGGCCGAGGAGCGCCTCGGTCTCGTAGGAGGGAATCACGATCGTGAGGTCGACGATCGGCTCGCTCATGCACGCCCCGCCGCGAGCGCGCGCTCCACCGCGTCGAAGGCCGTGTCGGCGGTGATCGAGCGCAGGCAACGGTGATCGATCGGGCAGGTGCGGCGATAGCAGGGGCGGCAGTCGTGCTCGGTCTCGAGCACCTCGATCCGTTCGAGGTTGTCCGCCGTCTTGGCCACCGAGGTCGGCCCGAAGAACACGACGCTCGGCACCGCGAAGGCCGCCGCGACGTGGCGCGCCCCCGCGTCGTTCGCGACCAGCGCTCGCGCCCCGCGCAAGAGCGCTTTCAGCGCACCGAGGTCGAGGCTCCCGTCGAGCACCGTCGCCGGCCCCTTCATCCCCGCCGCCACCGCTCGCACCCGCGCCGACTCCCCCGGCGCCCCGAGCAGGACGACCGGAGCCCCCCGCTCGGCCAATCGATCCGCCAACGCCGCGAAGGATGCGGTGGGCCAGCACTTCGCGTCCCCGAAGCTCGCCCCCGGCGCGATCACGATCGGGGGGCGCGCTTCGACGGCCGCCCGAGTCGTTTCGGCCTCTTCGAGCGCCGCCGCGAGTCGATCTTCCTCCTCCGGCGTCACGCCGAGGAGGAGTCGAAGATCCGGCTCGCCGACGGAGCGCGCCTCGGGCACGGCCGCCTCGACGAGCGTGAGCGCGAAGCGTTCCCGCGAGACCAGCCGACGTCGTCCCCAGGCCGGCGGCGCCTCGAGGACCTCGTGCAGGAGCGCGCGCCGCAGCGGGTCCCGCGCGAAGCCCACGACGCGGCGCACGCGGCCGGCACGCAGGAGCCAGGCGGAGGACGCGGACTCCGGAATCGCCAGGCCGAGGTCGAAGCGGTCCCGGGCGATGCGCGCGCGGTCGGCGCGCCAGCCCGATGCGCCGCCTTCGCCGCGGGAGTCGAGCGGCCAGACCTCGTCGACGAGGTCGGTGCCTTCGAGCAGCGGAGCCAGCGGCGGCGGCAGGAGAGCCACGATGTGCGCCTTCGGTCGACCGCGCCGCAGCGCCCGCAACGCCGGCGTCGACATCACGACGTCGCCGAGCCAGTTGGGGCAGCGGACGGCGATCCGCTCCCCGCGCGACGCCGGGCTCACGCCCCCGACCCGCTCGACGCAGGCCGCGCCTGCTGCGTCTCCTCGAGCAGGCCGACGACCTCGGACACGACGGAGGTCGGTGCGATCGACGTCATGCAGACCGGACGCGAGCAGCCCCCTCGACACGGAGAGCACGGCGCGGGCACGTGGACGCGTCGGTGCGGCGAGGCGCTCCAGGGCGCGTTCTGTCGCGGGTGGGTCGGACCGATCAGCTGCACGACGGGCACGCCGGCGAGGGACGCGGCGTGGAGCGGGCCGGAGTCTGCCGCCACGAAGACCGCGGAGCGTGCCTGCAGCGCCAGGAGGTCATCGAAGGAGCGGGTCTCCGGCGCGAGCACGAGGGCCCCGTCGGCGCGTCGGACGATGTCCTCGGTCAGGCTGCGTTCGTGTCGATTCGGACCGCAGGCGATCCAGACTTCGTGCCCCTGCGCCGCGAGCCCGCGGGCCACCGCGGCCCAGCCCGCGGCGGGGTATCGCTTGTGGAGGGCGCGCACGCTGCTGCCCGGGTGGAGCAGGACGAAGCCCCGGGCGCGCTCGCGGCCGCTGGCGCGCAGCCGGGCGGTCAAGCGCGCCTGGGCGAGCGGCGACGGGGCGAGCAGCGGCGAATCCGGCGCCTTCGCGCCGGGCAGGACTGCCTCGACCAGCGACGCGTTGCGTGCGAAGCGGGAGGCTTCCGGGTCGTGCAGCGCCGAATGCCGGTTGGCGAAGAGGGACGCCATCTCCCGGGCGATCGGCGGCGGATAGCCATACCGGATCGGTGCCCCGGACAGCCAGGCGAGCCATCCGCTCTTCAGCAGCCCATGGAAGTCGACGGAGATCTCGAAGCGCCGGTCGCGCAGGTTCCGGAGGAAGAGACGGAGTCGGCGAACGAACTCCATCGGGTCCCCCTCGCGCAGGGACTCGACCAGCAGGCGCCGCGGGAAGACGAGGACTTCGTCCACGAGCCCCGAGGCCTCGACGACGCCGGCGCTGGCGGGCTCGACGAGCCAGGTGAGGTGCGCCCCGGGATAGATCCCGCGAAGCGCCGCGACCGAAGGCAGGGTCCGGATCACGTCACCCATCGCACCGAGGCGAAGGATCAGGATGCGATCGGCGGGAGGCGGGTTCGGCATGTTGGCGGGGCGGACGCGGGAAGGCCGCCGGGCGGCGGTGGAGGTGACCGGGAGCGACCATGACCATGACCACGACCATGGACGAGCGGGATCGACACGGCGCGCGGTGCGGACGCGCCACCCGGCATGCCCGACGAACGCGAGAGCGGCGCCGACCCGACGCGACCGATACGATAAGCAGCATGCGAATCGCGCGCACCCTCTCGGTCTACGTGATGCGCGAGACTTTGCTCTATTGCGGGCTCACCTTCGTGGTGATCACCCTCGTCCTGCTCACGCAGAACGTCCTGCGCCGCCTCGACACCCTCGTCACCGCCGGGATGACCGGCGCCGACCTCTGGACGGCGGTGCTCTGTATCCTTCCGATCGCCCTCTCCTACGCGATCCCGCTGGCGTTCCTGATCGGGATGCTGCTCGCGATCCGTCGCCTCGCGAGCGACGGCGAGCTGCTCGCCCTGCGTGCGAGCGGATTCGGCCCCACCGCGTTCCTCTCGGCGTTCCTGGTCCTCGGCCTCCTCGCCACCGTACTCTCCGCGTGGCTGCTCGGCAGCGTCGAGCACCGGGCGCGGCGGGACCTCGTCGAGCTCGTCGAGCGCATGGCCGCCCGCGGTGCCGTCGTCGAGGCGGGGAAGTTCCGGCACACCGGGGCGCAGACGATCTTCGTCGAGGACCGCGATCGCGAGGGCACGCTCCGCGGCGTGATGATCTACGACCAGTCGCGGCCCGACCTCGCCCTGCGGATCTTCGCCGCTCGCGGCCAGATGGCCTTCGACGTCCCGGCACGCGAGATGCGCATCGAGCTCGAGAACGGAGAGATCCACGTCGAGCCGCGTCCCGACGAGCCGGAGCGCTACGAGCGGATGCGCTTCGATTCGTTCGCGTACCGGATCGACTTGAGCCACCTGCTCTCGCGTCAGCTCGGCCCGGTGCGCCCGAAGCAGATGTCGATCAGCGAGATCGAGCACGTCCTCGAGCGCGCGGAGCGCGGCGACCCGCTGATCGAGCTCGACGAGAAGGATCCGCGCGAATACGCCCTCGAGATCCACCGTCGCCGCGCGCTGCCCTTCGCGCCCCTCCTCTTCGCCGGACTCGGTGTGCCGATCGCCCTCGCCAGCGAGCATCGTCGCCGCCATCTGGGTCTCTTCCTCGGCCTCCTCGCCGCCTTCTCCTACTACGGCCTCGGCGCCGCCACGGAGTCCCTCGCCCTCTCCGACCGGATCGGCCCCGCGACGGCGCTCTGGCTCCCGAACGTCGTCGCCGCGATCGCCGCCCTCGCGCTGATCCTCCGCGGGCGGAACCGGATCCCGTCGTGAGCCGCGGACGGGATCCCGGCGCCGACGACGCGCGCCCCGGAGTGCACCGGATCGAGATCGCGGAGCGCTTCCGCGCCGCACCGGGGGCCGCCGCCCTAGAACGGGATCCCGCCGCGGTCCTCTCGCGCGCGGAGGTCGTGCCCGGCGGTCGCAGCGCCCACCACGTGCTCCCCGAGAACGACTGGGGCGCGGTGGTGCGAGTCCGTCCGGGTCGGCGCGGCGGATGGCTCGGGCCACTGCTCGGCGATCGCTATGCGAGCCCGGTCCGGCCCTTTCGGGAACATGCCCTCGTGGAGGCCCTCCACGCCGAGGGGCTGCCGGTCCCGACGCCGGTCTTCGCCGCCGCGTGGCGACGCGGGGTCGGGTGGCGATGCGTCGTCGCGACGGTCGACCGCGAGGCGGCCCGCGATCTCGCCGCGTGGCTCGACGAGGCGCCGTCCGCGGAAGAACGGACGTCCGCGGCACGAGCGATCGGCCGCGCCCTCCGCCGCCTCCACGACGCCGGCGTCACCCACGGCGACCTCCAGCTTCGCAATCTGCTGCTCGCGCCCGGGACCACCGCGGCCACCCCCGCCTGTCTCGTCATCGACTTCGATCGCGCGCGCCGCGGACCGTCGCTTCCGCCCGCGGCGCGCCTGCGGGAATGGATGCGACTCGTCCGCTCGTTCCATCGAACCGGCCGCGACCGCGTGCTCACGCCCCGGATCCGCGCGGCCGCGGTCGCCGCCTACTGCCAGCACGACCGCGGACTCCGCCGCGCCATGCTCGGCCACCTTCCGCGCGAAGACGCGAGGCTCCGCCGACACCGCCTGGGCTGGCGCGTCCGGGACCGGCTCTCGCGCCTTCGACGTTAGGCGACGAGGCCGCCCCGCTCGGTCTTCGCGCGGCGGCGTCGCTCGACCCGGTCCGCGATCGACGCGAGGATGCGCTCGAGAAGCCCCGCTTCGTCCTCGATCTCGAGCTCCATGCGAAGTACCGAGACCCGACGGGGCTCGAGCCATCGCGCGACCAGCTTGTACGCGTCCTTCTCGGTCGTGATCCAATGGACGTCCGACGGCAACGCCTCGCTCCCCCTCCGCCCGGCGAAGTCCCGCTCGGCGTAGGCGTGGTGATCCGGGAAGAGGCGCTCCGCCACGACCGTCGCGCCCAGGCGCTCGAGGCTCCGACGGAACGAGTCCGGCCGGGCGATGCCCGCGAGCAGGCCGACCTCCTGCCCGGCGAGGCTCTCCGGTGGAAGCGCCTCGCCCCCGCCGAGGGGGACGAGGGATCGCGCCGCGCGACGCGCCCGGAAGATCGGTACCTCCGGCGACACGAACCGGCCGAGCCCGAGTCGCTCGCGGCTCGCCGCCTCCGACTCCGTGGGGTCGCCGTCGATGATCAGGATCGCGTCCGCCGCCCGGAGCGCCGACGGCGGCTCGCGCAGCGGGCCAGCGGGCACGACGCGGCCGTTGCCGAGTCCGGCCACCCCGTCCACGCACACCAGGTCGAAGTCCCGGGCGAGGCCGTGGTGCTGGAACCCGTCGTCGAGGACGAGCACGTCGGCATCGAAGCCCGACACCGCGCGGTGTCCCACGACGACGCGGTCGCGGCCCACGAGGACGGGGACGCCCGGGGCATGCGCCGCGAGCACCAGCGACTCGTCTCCCGTGCGGGCCACCTGCGCGCGCACCCGCCGTCCGTCTGAGACGACGGTCACGGGATCGCGGGTCCTGCCTCCGTAGCCGCGGCTCGCGAGGACGACGCGCAGCCCGCGAGACCGCAACGCGCGCGCGACCGCCGCCGCGGCGGGGGTCTTCCCCGCGCCACCGAGCGTGAGCCCGCCAACGCTCACGACGGCGCAGGAGGGTCGGCCGCGAACGGCGCGTCCCCGGGTCGCGAGCGCGCGGTGCAGTCGTGCGGCGCCGGCCCAGAGCAGGGACACCGCACGCGCGGGGAGAGCGAGGAGGAGCCCCCTGCCCCCGGCGACCGCTTCGTCTTCAGCGGACGGGGCCGGCACGGCGCTCGCGCACCTCCTCGATCAGACGCCGGGTCGCTTCGATGCTGCCGCGATGGGCTTCGAGGGCCTCCCGCCCGATCTCGCCCCGGACCCGGACCGCCTCGAGATCGTCGAACGCGGCGACGAGCTCGCTGGCGAGAGCAGCCGCGTTCGGCACCTTCTTGCCCGCGTCGCCGAGCTCCAGGATCTCGACGATCTTGCGCACGTTCTCGACGCGGGGCCCGAAGAGCACCGGACAGCCGGCATGCACCGGCTCGACCAGGTTGTGGCCGCCGACGGGCGCGAGCGTGCCGCCGACGAAGGCGATCGAGGCCGTGGCGTAGAGCGCGGCCAGCTCGCCCATCGTATCGAGCACGAGCACTTCGCCGGGCACGAGGTGACGCCCTTCGAGCTCGCTCCGACGCACGACGCGACGACGACGCGCCTTCACCTCGGAGACGATTTCGGCGCAGCGGGCCACCTGGCGCGGCGCGAGGACGAGCACGAAGCCGTGCCCCGCCTTCTCCGCGGCGGTCATCGCCTGAAGCAGCGCGACCTCTTCGCCCTCGTGCGTGCTGCCCCCGATCACGACGGGACAATCCGCCAGCGCCCGGATCAGATCGATCGAGAGCGCCGGCTGGTCCAGCGGCGGGTCGAGCTTGAGATCACCGGTGACCGCGACCCGGGCCTCCGGTACGCCGAGCTCGACGAAGCGCTCCGCATCGAGCTCCGTGCGCGCCCCCACCGCGTCGATCCGCTCGAGCGTCGGGCGGATCAGACGACGCACCCGCCGGTAGCGCGGGAACGAGCGATCCGAGAGCCGCCCGGAGGCGATGACGACGGGCACGTCGTGGCGCGCGCACCCGGCGATCCAGCTCGGCCAGAGCTCGGTCTCGATCAGCACCGAGAGTCCGGGCCGAACCCTTCGCAGGAGACGCTCGACGGCCCAAGGGTGATCGAGCGGGAAGAGATGGGCATCGCCCTGCGGACGCTCGCTCCGCAGGACGTCGCGTCCCCCGAGCGTCGAGGTCGTCGCGACCACGGAATGCCCGGCGGACTCGAGTCCTTCGACGAGGCGCGCCGCGGCCTTCGCCTCGCCGACGCTCGCCGCGTGGACGTAGATCGGCGCGTCCAGACGGCCGATCCGCGCCTCGAGCCCGGCGGGCAGACGGCCGAGTCGTTCGCCGAAATGGCGACGCAGCCCCGGTCGCACGAGCCACGCCACGGCGAGCGCCGGGGAGAGGCCTGCGGCGAGCAGGAACGCCAGGCTATGCGCGATCGGACCCAAGCATCTCCTCCGCGATCCGGGCGGTGCGCCGCGACGCGCCGGGCTCTCCGAGTCGACTCCGGGCCCTCCGGAGCGCTTCTTTCTGAGCCGTCGCCGCGGGGGACGGCCCGTTCGTGTCGGGCAAGAGTGGCAGAAGTGCGGCGGCGATTCGATCCGGCGTCACCTCGTCCTGCAGGAGCTCGGGCACGATCTCGTCCTCCGCGATCCAGTTCGGCAGCGCGACCCGCGTTCCGGCGAAGCTCCGCCCCAAGAGCGCCACCGTGAGCGGATGGGTGCGCCCGACCACGACCATGGGGCGCTCGCGCAGCATCAGCTCGAGGGTGATGGTTCCCGGCTTCGTCAGGCCGACGTCGATCGCATCGAGCCACGACGGCTCCGCCGACACGACCCGCACCTGCGACCCCGCCCCCGCCTCCTCGAGCAACCCGTCGATCCGCGCCGGATCGACCGAAGGAGCTCGGACGATCACCGCGTCGAGGTCCGGCCGGGTCTCCCGCAGCGGCGCCAGCGCCCCGAGCATGGCGGGAAGGTGCCTCTTCAGCTCGTTCCGCCGGCTGCCGGGAAAGAGGCCGACGAGCGGGCGTCCGGGATCGAGACCGAGCGCCCGCTTCGCTGCTCGATGCGCCTCGGCGGCGGGCGGCCGGGCGACGTCGCGGTCGAGGATCGGATGGCCGACGAAGTCGGTCGTGACGCCGCGCGCGGCCCAGAAGGCGGGCTCGAAGGGCCAGACGACGGCGATGCGATCCGCGCGGGCCGCGATCCGGCGAACCCGTCCGGCTCGCCACACCCAGACCTGCGGCGCCACGTAGTAGAGGATCGGCGCGCCGCAGAAGAACCGGGCGACGCGCATGAACGGCAGGTGGAACCCGCCGGAGTCGATCACGACCACGAGCTGCGGCCGCGTCCGCCGCAGCCCCCGGATCACGCGGCGCCAGATGCCGGCGATCCGGCCGAGGCTGGAGATCCATTCGACCAGCCCCCCGATCGCCAGGGCCTCCTGATCCGCCCATCGCTCGAGCCCCGCCGCCGCCATCTCGGGCCCCCCCAGCCCGACGAAGCGCGTCTCCGGCCGGGACGCGGCGAGCGCGCGAATCAGCTCCGCGCCGATCGCGTCGCCCGAGACGTCCCCCGCCGAGACCCAGACCGTCGCCATGTCAATCGCCCCGCCCGATCGCCGCGCGCACGCGGTCGACGAGCTCGAGGGTCGCGACGCCTTCTTCCCCGTCGTTCACCGGGCGACGGCGTTCGGTGCAGGCCCGCACGAAGTCCTCGAGCTGCAGGTCGAGGGGCTCGGCCAACGCCTTCACGTCCGGCGCTCGCTGCAGGGATCGACCTTCCGGTCCCACCCCCTCGCCCGAGACCAGATCGCCCGAGGCCCGCCCGAGGCTCCCTTCCACCTCGAGCGTGCGTCGCCGCTCCGCATGGACGCGGCTCGCGTCGAGCTCGACCCGGACCCCGCCCTCGAAACCGAGCACGACACGCGCCTCGTCGATCCGCTCGCTCACGACGCGTCGCCCGGCGGCTTCGACCAGGTCCGGCGCCGACGGGAATCGTCTGCGCACGCAGTCGAGATCGTGCAGCATGAAGTCCTGCACGACGTCGACGTCGAGCCCGCGATCCGTCGGCGGATGAAAGCGCGAGACCCGGATCTGCTTCGGCGCGCCAGCGGCCTCGAGGACCCGGGACCAGACCGGGTTCCACCACTCGACGTGCCCGACGGCGAGCACCCTTTCGTTTCGCCGCGCCTCCTCGACGAGTCTGCGCGCACCGCTCGCGCTGCCGGTCATCGGCTTCTCGACCAGCAGATCCGAGCCGCTCGAGAGGAGCCGACTCGCGACCTGCGCGTGCTCGGTGGCGGGCACCGCCACGATCGCGGCCTCGGCGTCCGCGTCTCCCAAGGCGAGCGCCTGCGTTCCGAATTCCCGCGCGACGCGCTCGCTCCGCGCCGCGTGCCGATCGATCACCCCCGCGAGCCGACAGTCACCGACCTCGGCGGCCCGCCGGGCCACCGCGCGCGCGTGCAGCCGTCCCATCGGCCCCGCGCCCACCACGACGAAGCGCAACATGCTAGGCGCCCTCCAGCGCGTCGTCCGCCTCGAAGGCCCAGACGGCCCGGGCATGCGCGTTCGCTGCGCGCGCCACCGCCGCCGCGTCGATCACGAGGGTCGCGCCCGCCTCGACGGCGAGTCCCGCCCCCGGAACCTCCGCGAGGACGGCCACGGTTTCGGGTCCGATCGCCGGCAGATCGAGCCGGGGATCCTGGCCCGGGCGCGCGGCCTTCACGATCGTGATCCCGGGGCCCGCCTCTCGGCCGGCCCGACGGATCAGCGCGTCGGTCCCTTCCTCCGTCTCCCGCGCCACGACCACCCCGCCCTTCACGGCCACCGCCTGCCCGAGCACGCCCGGAGACTGTTCGGCGAGGGCCGCCTTCCCCGCCTCCACGTCCGCGCGCTGCGAGGGGGACGGCGACACCTCGCCCAGTGGACCGACCTGCGCGAGGAGCGGCGCGAGCAGCACGTCCTGGCGCGCGAGGGGCAGCCCCTCCTCCTCGAGGAAGTCCGCGATCGTCGACATCCACGCCACGTGGGCCCCCTGCGAGGCCCCGGCGAAGAGCCGGCGCGCGGTCTCGTCCGGCTCGAAGACGGGGGACGGCGAGGCGGCGAGGGTCGGGTCGAAGCGCCCCACGATCAGGAGCGTGGTGACACCGCTCGCGCGCATCCGGTCCATCAACCCTTCGACCTGTCCGAGGCGCAGGCGATCTCCGGGCGCCACGAGGTCGGGATCGCTGATCCCCTCGAAGCCGAGGGTCGTGACGTCCATGCCTGCCGCCGACAGACAGCGCGCTGCCTGCCCCGGCAACGCCCCGCCTCCTGCGATCAGTCCGATCCTGCCTTCTGCCAACGGTGGCCCCTCCGGCCCCGACCCGATCACGACCGAAGGGTCGCGAGGCCCCGACGAAAGCCTAACGACAGGAGCCGCGTTTGGTCTTGCGCAGGAAGGTGACGAGGCGTTCCACCGGGGGATTGGCCCCGATCTCCTCGTCCACCCGCGCGAGGGCCTCCTCGAGCGGAAGCTTCGACTGGAAGATCAGGTGGAAGGCGTGCTTGATCTCGGCACGCGTCTTCGTCGAGAAGCCGCGGCGGCGCAGCCCGACGGAGTTGAGACCGACGATCTTCGCTCGATCTCCGGCGACCATCGTGAAGGGCGGCGCGTCCCGGGAGACCTTCGCTCCGCCCGCCACCATCACGGACTCACCCACCCGCGCGTGCTGGTGGAGTCCCGTGTAGGCCCCGAGCACCGCGTAGTCCTCGACCGCCGAATGGCCGCCGAGACCGCAGAACGGACTGATGATCGTGTGGCTCCCGATCTGACAGTCGTGTCCGACATGGGCCCCGTTCATCAGGTAGTTGTCCTCACCGAGCCGGGTGCAGCCTCCTCCGGGCGCGGTGCCGATGTTGACGGTCACGTGCTCGCGGAGGACCGTGCGGGCGCCGATCTCGAGGCGCGTCGCCTCCCCCGCGAACTCGGTGTGCTGCGGCTCCCCGCCGAGCACGGCGTGGGGGAAGATCCGACAGTCGGCGCCCACGCGGGTCCGACCGATCAGGGTCGCATGCTGGGCGACTTCGACGCCGGGGCCGAGCTCCACCTCGCTTCCGACGAACGCGAAGGCGCCGACCACGACGCCCGCCCCGAGCACCGCGCCCTCCTCGACGCACGCGGTGGGGTGGACGGTCGCGGGACCGCGGGCATCGCGGTCGCACCGCGGCTCTTCGCTCGTCGAGGACATCGGCGGCCTCCCGACTAGCTCTTCTTGTCGAAGGTCTTGATCACGAGGTCCGTCAGGTCGAGCGACTCGCGTCGATAGATCAGCCCCGGCGCGTCGGACAGCATCACCGCGGAGAAACCGTTCTCCTGGCCGACCTCACGAACGACCGACACGAACTTCTCCTGGAGCGGACCGAAGAGACGCTGCTGATCGATCTCGATCTTGCCCTGCTCCTCGGCGTTCATGCCCTTGATGCGATTCTCGAGGGACTGGAGGTCGAGGACCTTCTCCTTGAGTGCGTCTTCGGAGAGCGCCATGCGCCGGGCCTCGAACTCCTGCTTCTTCGCCTCGTACTCCTGGACGAGCGGCGCGATCTTGTTCTCGGCTTCGCGAAGCTTGCGCTCGAGCTCCTCTCGGGCGCTCTTGCCTTCCTTGACGGTCGCGATGACCTGCTGCGCGTCGACGAAGCCGATCTTGGTGGGCTCGTCGGTCGCTCCGATGCCCCAGCCGAGCATCAGGCCGAGGGCGAGCAGCAATGCGGCGCGTTCGAATCTCATGTCTTGTCGTCTCCCGAGTGCGGCCGGATCCGGACCGCACTCATTCTCGAGATGGAGGTCGTTTCGTTCGGACGAGCCGCTCTGGCTCGCAATCGATCGGATGGAGGAGCCGCGTGGGCTCAGGCGTCCTTCGCGACGGGCAACAACGCGACCCCGGGAACATCCGCAGATCGCGACCGGATCCTCAGCCGGTCAGATCCCCAGGCCTCCGACCGAGAATTCGAAGATCGGGCTCGACTCGTCGGAGCGCGGATTGATCGGGAAGCCGAGCACGAGCTGAAGCGGGCCGAAGGGGGAGAACCACAACACTCCACCGCCGTAACCGTAGCGCCACTGCGTCGCGTCGAACAGGATCTCGCCCTCCCGGAACGCGTTGCCGCCGTCGATGAAGCCGATGCCCAGGAGGCCGATCTCCTCGGAGATCGGGAAGCGGTACTCGAAGCTGTTGCTGATGAACGCGCTGCCGCCGATCACCTGCGCTTCGTTGATGTCGTCGAAGTCGTCGTATTCCTTGTCGCTGGTCGAGTTGCAGACCCCGTTCCGGTTGCCGAAGTTGAGGGGCGTCGCGCGATTCGTGTCGTCGCAGACGGCGATCAGCTGGCCCGTCGCCGGGTTGCTTCGCAGCACCGTCCCGACCGGGTGGTAGACCCGTCCGGTCGCGAGGGCCGTCGCCTGCAGGCGCGCGCGGCGCGGACCGAGCGATCGGCCTTCGTAGCCGCGGAGCTGCTGGCGCCCGAGGCCACCGAGGAAGTAGCGCTCGGTCAGCGGGAGCTTGACGTCGTCGTCGAGGCGATCGAGGTTGCCGGCGTTCGTGCAGTTCGCGGGGTCGTCGCAGACGGTGGAGCCCTGCACGCCCAGATCGAAGTCGCTGATGTCGTTGAACGGGAACGCGTGTCCCATCCGCGTCGCGATCACGAAGGTCGAACGGTCGAAGAGCCAGTCCGGCGCCCCGAAGTAGTAGCCCGCGCGCGCCTCGAGCGTCACGAAGCGACTGAAGCCCCCGAGACCGGCGTAGTCCAGACTGCCGCTCAGGATGTAGCCGTTGGTGGCGGCGAAGCGGTCGTTCCGCGTATCGATGATCGTGGAGACGCCGATCCGGCTCGTGCTCTGCCGCCCCTGGATCACCTGGCGCAGGACCGGCGCGGCGAGCGAGTCGAGATTCGTGTTCTGCTTCACGCGCTGTTCGGCGAAGCTGTAGTTGAGGAAGATCCGGGCGCGATTGTCGACGGTCAGCGCGTGCCCGACGCCGAGCTCGACGCCCTGCCGGTCCTGCTCGAAATCGTCGAAACGGACCTGGGTCAGGAAGGCGGTCGCGCTGAAGCTGAAGCTCGACCCGAGGAAGTAGGGATCCGAGAGCGAGATGAAGTAACGACTCGAGTTGCCGCCGATGTCCGCGGAGATGTTCGCCCCGTAGCCCCGGCCGAAGAGGTTCGACTGCGAGAGGGAGGCGGTGAAGATGAAGTTGTCCGCGCTCGAGAAGCCCGCACCGAAGCTGAAGGCGCCGGTCGGACGCTCGACCACGTTCACGTCGAGATCGAGCTGGGACGGATCGTCCGTCGTGTTCGGCTCGAAGGCCACGTCCTCGAAGAAGCCGAGCTGACGAATCCGCGTGCTGCTCACCTGGAGCGCGCGCGCCGAGTAGAGCTGCCCTTCGACGAGCCGGATCTCCCGACGGATCACGGAGTCGATCGTCCGGGTGTTCCCGCGGACGTCGACGTTGCGGACGAAGTAGAGGGGCCCCTTCTCCACGGTGAAGGCGACGTCGACCGTCAGCTCTTCCTGGTTCGTCTGGGTCAGCGGATTCACGTTCGCGAAGAAGAAACCGCGGTCCGTGTAGTGGGACTCGAGGATCTCGACGTCGGAGGTCAGGTCCGAGCGACTGAAGACCTCGCCCTCCTCGAGCTGGATCTTCTCACGAAGCGCCTCGAGGTCGATCGTGTCGTCGCCCTGGACCGTGAGCTCACCGACCTTGAATTGCGGTCCTTCGGCAATCCTGACCGTGACGAAGATGCCGTCTTCGTTCGCGTCGACGTCCGGGCCTTCGACCCGCGCCTGCACGTACCCGTTGTCGGTGTACCGCTGCTCGATGAGGCGGAGGTCGCGTACGAAGACGGGCTCGGCGTATTTGCCGCTCCGGTCGTACCAGCTCGTCGCCCACGAATAGAAGGGGTTCCAGAGCTTGGTCGTGAAGCCCTCCATCAGCTCGTCGTCGGAGAAGGCCTCGTTGCCCTCGAAGATGACCTCCCGGAGCTTGAGCTCCTCGCCCTCCTCCACGTCGAAGTTGATCGCGACCGAGCCTTCGGTGATGTCTTCGATCTCGTATTCGACCTCGGCGAGGTAGTACCCCTCGGCCCGATAGACCGCCGCGACGCGCTCCTTGTTCTCGCGCAGCAGCGGAAAGTCGAGGGGGACACCGGTCGTGAGCGTGAGCGCCTCCTTGATGTCGTCGCCGTCGATGTTGTCGTTGCCGGAGATCGTGATCTCGCGTACGACGGGGCTCTCGTCGACTTCGAAGATGATCCGGAGGCCGTCCGGCCCCTCTTCGCGGAAGACGCGCACGTCGCGATAGAACCCCTGGGCGAAGAGGGCGCGGACGTCCCGCGCGATCTGGGCGGCATCGGCGGGCGCCCCCTCCGTCGTGCGCAGGCGTGCGCGGATCGCGTCCTCCTCGACCCGCCGATTGCCGCGGATGACGAGCTCGGCGACCGGCGTGCCGGAGCTCCGGCTCGAGCCTCCGGCCAGGATCTGGTCGGCGCGGACGACCTGGAAGACGACGACGAAGCCCTCTTCCTGCTGCTGGGAACGCGCCACGACGTTCGCCACGCGCGGGTCGCCGGCGAGGGTCCGCCGATCCGCTTCGATCGCCGCCGCGTCGTATCTCGAGCCCGCGCGGACGGAGAGCAGCGAACGGAGCGGCTCCTCGATCGGCCCGGCGCCTTCGAAACGCACCGCCACGATCCGGTCCGGCAGCCCACCGCGGATCGTCCCCGCGATCTGATCGGCGAGCTCGCCCAGCCGATCGAGCAGCTCGCGATCGCTCGCCGCCGTCAGCACGTGCGACGTCGCACCGGCGGACGCATCCACCGGGACGACGCGCACGTCGACGCTGAAGCGACCCGCGAGCTCCGTCACCGAGCCGGCGACGAGCCCGTCGAGCCCGAGGGCCACCGCGCGCCGGCGCAGCGCCGTGTCCGATCGGTCGCCCCCGTCGAGCGCGCGCGCGTCGGGTCCCTGGAGATTGCGGGTCGCGACCGCACCGACCTCGCCGCCGGCTTCGATGCGCTGCGCGAGCAGCTCGTCGAGGGAGTCGGTCAGGAAGCCGAGTGAGCTCTCGCTGTTCAGGCGAAACGGAAGGACGGCGATCTGCGTCCCGGAGCGGGTCGTCTCCTCTCCCGGGAACACGATCGCGCCGTACTCGACGGGGCCCGACCCGGCCGCCTGCCCGAAGGCCACGCCCGAGGGCCCGGCAACGAGGGCGGCGAAAGCCAGTCCGAGCCAGACGAGCGGCGCGAAACGAAGGCGTTCGATCGTCGACCGCGCCGTGCGTCCTGCGCATCCCCCCCGAGTCACCGGCACATTCGTTCCTCGTCCCGGCCCCGGCATCGCGCGGGCCCGGTCTCGTTGCTCGTCAGGGGGCAGCTGGAAGAGTGGATCGGACGCCGGCTCGACCCCACCGACGGTCGGCAGCCCGGAGTGCGCCGGAGGGTATGTGAGCGCGCAGGCGCTTTCAATCCCGATTTCGGCCCGGAAACGCTGATCCGACGCGGGGTTACGCGACTCCCGACACGCAACCAAAGAGCGCCCCGCGGTGTCCCGCGCCCCTACCGGATCCCCGGCGAGTGCCCTCGGCCGGAGGTTCCCCAGCGAGCGCACGCAGCCGGCGGACTTCCGGCGAGCGCCCGCAGCCGGAGGATCAGACGACGGCGGTCCCCGCGTCGCCCTCGTGGAGCCGCCCCTCGTTCAGCACGAGGACCCGGCCGAGCTGATCCGCCATGCGCTTGCTGTGGGTGACGACGACGAGGGTCGTCCCGCGCGTGCGGTTCATCTCGAAGAGGAGCTCCGCGACCTGGTCGCCGGTGGCGGGGTCGAGATTGCCGGTCGGCTCGTCGGCGAGGACCAGCGGCGGGTCGAGCACGAGCGCGCGGGCGACGGCGACGCGCTGACGTTCGCCGCCGGAGAGCTTGCCGACCGCGTGCTCGATCCGGTGACCCAGCCCCACGTCGCCGAGCATCGCCTCGGCCCGCGCGCGCATCTCGTCCGGGGCGAGGCCCTGGATCAGCCCGGGCATCATGACGTTCTCGACCGCGGTGAACTCCGGCAGCAGGTGATGGAACTGGAAGACGAAGCCGAGGAAGCGACCGCGCAGGGCCGAGAGCTCCTCCCGCGACCGGGCGAAGACGTCCTCGCCGCGGAAGCGGACGGTGCCGGAGCTCGGCCGGTCGAGGGTGCCGAGGATGTGCAGGAAGGTCGACTTGCCGACGCCGCTCTGGCCGACGATGGCGATGCGATCGCCTTCGGCGATCTCGAGGTCGAGGCCGGTGAGCACGTCGACGCGGCCGCTGCCGGTCTCGAAGGACCGCGCGAGCTGGCGGATCTCGACCAGCGGCGCTCCGGGCGAAGCGCCCGGCTGCTCGTCGCGAAGCGTCTCACTCATGTCGCAGCCCCGCCGCCGGGTCGATCCGCGCGCCCTGCCGGCTCGGCAGGAGCGTCGCGCCGAGCGAGAGGATCATCGCGATCGCCGCGACCCCCGCCACCTGAACGGGATCGACCCGCGAAGGCAGCTCGCTGAACTGGTAGACGCTCGCGGGCAGCGTATCGATCCCCGTCACGCGCTCGATGATGTCCTGGATCCACGAGAGCTGGCCGGTCACCGCGATGCCCGCCGCCACGCCGATCGCGGTCCCGGCGAGTCCGATCAGCGTGCCTTCGAGGGCGAAGATCCGTTCGATCAAGGCATCCTCCGCACCCATCGCCTTCAGGATCGCGATGTCGCTCGACTTCTCCATGATCATCATGACGAGAGTCGCCACGATCACGAACGCGGCGACGACCATGATCATCGTGAGCAGCAGGAACATCATCACGCGCTCGGTCTTGAGCGCCTGGAAGAAGGCGGGGAAGACCGCCTTCCAATCGCGCGAGTACCAGGGATAGCCGTCGAGGGCCGCGACGACCTGGTCGCCGACGATCTGCGATCGGTAGTGATCCGTCGTCCGCGCCTCGATTCCGTCCACGACCTCTCCCGTCTTGCGGAAATCACGAGCCGCCTCGAGGGTCGTATACGTGAAGGCTTCGTCGTATTGATAGAAGCTCGACTCGAAGACCCCGACGACGGTGAATCGCTTGAGCCTCGGACCGGGACCGAGGGGCGTGGGCGGTCCGCCGAAGGGCGAGATCAGGAGCATCGTGTCGCCGATCGCGAGCCCCATCGACATGGCGAGATGGCCGCCGACGATGATGCCGGGGGCCCGCGGGTCGGCGCCCAGCGACGCGAAGCGCGCGACGAGGCTGTCGCGATCCTCCCCGTCGAGACCGAGCGCGGCGCGCCCCTCGTCCCAGAGCGGACGCAGGTCGTTCTCGAGGTCGGTCACGTCCCCCACCGTCGACGGGTCGACCCCGCGCAGGCGGACGCTCGCGATCTGGCCCTGGCTGCCTCGGACCATGCCCTCGGCATCGATGTAGGGACTCGCCGCCTCGACGCCGGGGGTGGCGACGACCTTGGCGAGGACGTCCTCGTAGTCGGGAAAGGGGCCGAAGCTGCTGTGGACCGTGAAGTGGGCGCGGTTGCCGAGGATCTCCTCGCGCCAGGTCTGCTCGAAGCCGTTCATCACGGAGAGCACGACGATGATCAGCCAGACGCCGGCGGCGATCCCGCCGACGCAGATCGCCGTGATCGCGGAGATGAAGACCTGACGCCGCTTCGCGACGAGGTAGCGGATGGCGATGAACCACTCGACGCTGCCCCGCATCGAGACGAAGCCGCCGATCGCCAGCGGAACGAGGCCGAGGACGATCGTGCCCGCGAGCATGCCGAGGACGATCGCCGAAGCCTGGGCCGCCGGCGCGAGCAGCGAGCCGTCCGGCACGAGCGCGACGAGGACACCGGGCAGCAGACCGAGGGCCGCGACACCGAGCAGGACCTCGAGATTCGAGCGTCCTTCTCCGCCGCGCACCCGCCGAACCAGGGCGGTGAGGACGGCGACGACGAGGGTGACGAGGAAGACCGCCGCGGGCGGGACGACCTCACCGGCGGAGCCCAGCGCGAACCCGACGCCGAGGGCGGCGAGACCCGTCGCGAGTCGGCTCGTCGTCCCCTGGGACAGGAAGTGGAGGAGCGCCTTCGCGAGCGCCACGAAGAACACGCAGGAGCCCGCCGCCGCGACGAGGTTCTCGCGGAAGACGTCGCGCCACTCCGCGCGCGTGTAGACCGCGTCCGCCGGGAACGCCTCGACCGTCGCGAGCAGCGCGATCAGCAGACTCACGAAGACCGCGGAGACGACGGGCGTGACGATGCCCTGCGCGACACGCGCGAATCGGTCGAGCACGAGCAGCGCCGATCCCAGGTAGACGAGCGTCATCGCGAGGATGCCCGCGGCGAGGGTCGCGATGAACGCGACCGCGAGGCTTCCGCCCGCCGCATCGAGACTCGCCCCCAGACTCCCGATCAGTCCCTCCAC
>JAUIMK010000238.1 GCA_030432735.1 bacterium | reverse complement strand
CTCGACCGCACGCGCAAGCTCGTTGGCGACCTCCGAGACTTCGCAAAGCCCACCTACGGCGAAGACGCGGCAATTGCGATGGATCTCGTCGAGTCGGTGGAGTCGACGCTACAGCTCGTTGGTACGGACGTGGCGCGAGCCGGTATCACTATCGCGTGGGAAGCACCGAGTGAACTGCCCGAAGTCATCGGTCATCCGGCCGAGATAGGACAGGTCGTACTCAATCTCGTAAAGAACGCTGCCGAGGCGATCGGAGAAGGGCCTGGGAGTATCACGCTCGCAGCGAGCTTAGACGGCGAAGAAGTCGTACTCCGCGTCTCTGACGACGGCCCAGGCATACCTGGCGACATTGTCGACAGCATCTTTGAACCGTTCTTCACGACGAAGGCGGCAGGAGAAGGTACCGGCCTCGGCCTCGCGGTCTGCCGCAAGATAGTTGCGGCCCAAGGCGGCACGCTCTCGTACGAGCCAAGGCGAGGTCGCGGTTCGACGTTCGTCGTTGCGCTTCAGGCATGCACAGCCGGCCTAGAAGCTGAAAGCGATCCGTCGGCCGAGGCGACTGCGGAGCCGCCGCCCTAAAGCCCAACCACCGCCCCGATCCCCATCACGCTTCCGACGATCGCGATGAGGTAGAGCACAGTCCCGACCAGGGGGTCCCGCTCGCCGCCTCCCAGATCGACCAGGAGCGAGCGGACGTGGTGCGCGCCCTTCCACAAGGGAAGGACGAGCAGGGCCGCCAGGAGCAGCTGCGCGATCGGAATTCCGAGCACGCTCGCCGTGAAGAGCTCCTGGGCGCGGACGTAGTTGAGGTTCAGGGGGTCGACGATGCCGAGGGGCATCAGGATTCCGATGACCAGGATCCAGCCCGTCAGGAGCATGGTTCCGATCATGATCCCCTGGCCGAACATGAACCAGATGATGGGCTCGAGCTTCAGAAGAAGGGTCCGCATTAGAAGATCACTCCGGCGAGGGCGAGGGACACGACGAGGGTCAGGCCGATCCAGATGACGTAGAGCATCGCGTGGATGACCGGGCCCGGCGGCGGCTTCGCGGGGCCGATCGTCGGCGGCTGAGCCTTCGGGAAGAGACGGAAGAATCGGACCGCCACGAAGACCACGCTGATCAGCGCGAGGACGTGGAAGGCGATGTAGAGCGGGTTCTCGAGCGCCTTCATCTGGGCCTGCCAGGCGATCGGGCCTTCGCCCAGCTGCCCGACGATCTTGATCGCCAGGAAGCCGACGAGGAAGTAGATGATCCCCGTCGCGTCGAAGAGCAGGTAGGTCCGGATTCGCGGTGCGCTCCACCAGGTGGAGGGCATCTGGGGCGGCGCGGTTCGGGTTCGGCCCGGCTTCGGCGGAGCCATCGCTTCGGGGTGGGCAGGTCCAGCCATGGTTGGATCCTCTCTCTCGAGTCTCTTCTCGTCCGACGGGCCGGTCAGGCCGCCCGCACGGAGCAGTCTCTAGTCGGCGGCGCGCGGTGCGCGGGGAAGGACGAGGCCCTTGGCCCAGTCGATCACGGCACCGAACTTCGCCTGGTTCACGGCCGCGGCCGGGTCGACGCCCTTCGGGCAGACCTCGGAGCACTCGTTGGCGTAGGAGCAGCTGAACACCGTCCCTTCGCCGCGGAAGATCTCGTGCCGCTCTTCGGTTCCCTCGTCACGGGTGTCGAGGTTGTACCGGTGGCCCAGGGCGATCGCTGCGGGCCCGAGGAACTCGGGCTCGTTCGCGACGACGGGGCAGGCCGCGTAGCAGAGCATGCAGTTGATGCACATGCTGAACTGCTTGAAGCGGGCCAGCTCCTCGGCCGACTGGGTGTACGTCAGCTTCTTCTCGTGGAGCGCCGACTTGTCCTCGGCCTTCTCCTTCACGCGCTTGATCCAGGGCTTCACGCTCTCGAACTTGTGCATGAATCCGTCGAGCTCGACCACGAGGTCGCGGACGACGGGGAAGTTGGCGAGGGGCTCGATGTCGACCCGGTCGCCGTACTCCTTGAGCGAGGTCTTGCAGGTCAGCTTCGGCTCACCGTTCACCATCATGCCGCACGAGCCGCAGACGGCCATCCGGCAGGACCAGCGATGCGACACCGTCGGATCGATCTCGTCCTTGATGAAGTTGACGGCGTCGAGGACCTTCCAGTTGTCCTCGCACGGAACCGTGTACTCCTGCTTGTGCGGCGCGTCGTCCTTGTCGGGGTCGAAGCGCGTGATCACGATCGTCTTTTCGACCGCCGCCGGCGCGGCGTTCGCAGAATTGTTCGAAGACATCAGTACTTCCGCTCCTCCGGGACCCAGGTACCGAGGACGACGTCCTTCTTGGCGAGACGCGGCCCGGCCGGATCGTGGTACGCCATCGTGTGATAGAGGTAGTTCTGGTCGTCGCGCGCCGTGTGGTCGCGGCAGGTGTGCGCGCCGCGGCTCTCCTTGCGGTGGGCTGCGGAGACCGCGAGCACCTCGGCGACCTCGACCATGTTGGTCAGCTCGAGCGCGGTGATCAGCTCGGTGTTGAACACCTTGCTGTCGTCCTCGAGCCTCAGGTCGGCGACACGGCTGCGCAGCTGCGCCACCTGGCCGACCCCCGCCTGCATCGTGTCCTGATGGCGGTAGACGCCGCAGGCGTTCTCCATGATGTTGTTCAGCTCGCGTCGGATCTCGGAGATCTTCTCGCCGCCCTTCTTCTTGCCGCGCAGGTTCTCGACCCGCGCCGCCTCTTCCTCGGCCTGCGCCAGGAGCGCCGCTTCGTTCCCGTCGTTCGACCCGCCGGAGAACTCCATGGCGTGCCGCGCGGCCGCCGCACCGAAGACCAGGCACTCGGTCAGCGAGTTCGAACCGAGCCGGTTCGCGCCGTTGATCGAGACGCAGGCCGTCTCGCCCGCGGCGTAGAGGCCCGGCAGCTCCGTCGCCCCGTCGATGTTCGTGTCCACGCCGCCCATCATGTAGTGGACGACGGGCCGGATCGGGATCGGCTGGTGCACCGGGTCGACGCCGACGTAGGTCTTGGCGAGCTCGCGCACGAAGGGCAGTCGCGAGTTGATCTTCTCTTCGCCGAGATGGGTCAGGTCGAGGTTCACGTAGTCGCCGTAGGGACCGGAGAGGCCGCGGCCCGCCTCGATCTCCTGCACGATCGCGCGCGAGATCATGTCGCGCGGGCCGAGCTCGGCCTTGTTGCCGACGCCGTAGTCGTACTCGACCAGGAAGCGCTCGCCCTCGGAGTTGCGGAGATAGCCGCCCTCGCCGCGCGTCGCTTCGGTGATCAGAATGCCCGTGCCGGGGAGACCCGTCGGGTGGTACTGGACGAACTCCATGTCCTTGAGCGGGACGCCCGCGCGGTAGGCCAGCGCCATGCCGTCCGCGGTCTTGATCGTGCCGTTCGTGGTGAACGGGAAGATCTTGCCGCCGCCGCCGGTGGTCAGGATGACCGCGCGGCCGACGATCGTGTGGTACTCGCCGGTCCGGATGTCGAGCGCCGCGACGCCGCGGCAGACGCCGTCGTCGATCAGCAGCTTCGAGACGAAGTACTCGTCGTAGCGCACGATGTTCTTGAAGCGCATCGAGTGCTGGAAGAGCGCGTGGAGCATGTGGAAGCCGATCTTGTCGGCGGCGTACCACGTGCGCTTCGTCGTCATCCCGCCGAAGGCGCGGGTCGCGACCGTTCCGTCCTCGTTCCGGGAGAACGGGCAGCCCCAGTTCTCGAGGAGCGCGAGCTCCTTGGGCGCTTCCTGGACGAAGTACTGGATGCAGTCCTGGTCCCCGAGGAAGTCCGAGCCCTTGACGGTGTCGAAGCCGTGGAGCTCGAGGTTGTCGTCGTCGCGGGCGACCGCCGCCGCGCCGCCTTCGGCGGACACGGTATGGCTTCGCATCGGATAGACCTTCGATACGAGCGCGATCGAGGCGTCCGGGTTGTTCTCGGCGGCTTCGATCGCCGCGCGGAGACCCGCACCACCACCGCCGACGATGACGATGTCATGCCGGGAAACGTCCATGGGTGAACCCTCTCGGGAGTGAGGTTGAATCGAAATCAGGTGAGCCGGAAGCACCCGCAGGTTGCGCGGGAAGCGTCCGTTGCGACTCGAAGATCGAGTTGCGGAGGCGGACCGAAGCGGGGCTGCGAGGCCGCCCTCCGACAGGCGCACCCGGGGTTTAACTTATAGAGAGGGACGTGAAAAGATGATCGAGCGATCAACCCGCAGCGGATTCGCGTGGCCTGGGGCTTCGACCGGATCCCCCCGCAGGGTTCAGCCCGAGCCGCGACCCGTCGCTGGGCCCGCCGGCTCCTGCTGGGTGAGGCAATGCACCGCACCCAACCCTAGAACGAGGTTTTGCGCGGGGATCGGCAGGATCGCGCGGTCGAGCGCCAACGCTTCGAGAACGGCGATCGCCTCGGCGTCCGTCGGCTGACCGAAGACGGGGACGAGCAGCCCGGCGTTCGCGAAGTAGAAGTTCGCGTAGCTCGCCGGGGCGCGGCCGTGGGGCCCGTCGAAGGGCCGGGGCATCGGCAGCTCCACCACCTCGAGCGCCCTGCCCCGCGCGTCCGTCATCTCGCGCAGCCGCGCGCGATTGCGAGCGAGCACCGCGTGGTTCGCCTCGCCCGGATCCGGCTCGACGACCGTCACCACGCGCCCGCCGCCGACGAAGCGCGTCAGATCGTCGATGTGGCCGTCGGTGTCGTCGCCCTCGACGCCGTCCTCGAGCCAGAGGACCCGCGTCGCCCCGAACCGCTCGGCGAGGACCGCCTCGAGCGCCGGCCGGGAGCGGTCGACGCCGGGTCGCGCCCGGCTCGGATTCAGCAGGCAGGACTCGGTGGTCAGGATCGTCCCCTCCCCGTCCCCCTCGATCGAGCCCCCCTCGAGCACCAGATCGACGGGCTCGTGGCGCAGGCGCGCGACCCGCGCCATCTGCGCGGCCACCGCCGCGTCCCGGTCCCAGGGCGGGTACTTGCCCCCCCAGGCGTCGTACTCGAAGTCGAGCAGCACCCGCTCCTCGCGCCCGGACGCGTCCCGCTCGAAGACGACGATCCCCCCGTGATCGCGAATCCAGGCGTCGTCGGTCGGGATACCTCGAAAGCGGACCTGCGAGAGGTCCGCGACGCCGGCGCCTGTGAGCCGGGCGCGCACGTGGTCCGCCATCTCCGGGCTCGCCACGTTGATCTCGACGACCTCGCCCGGCACGATGGCCCGCACCATCTCGCAGAAGGCGTCCTCGACCGCCTCGAGGAGTCCCGCCCCCGGCCAGGTCTCGCGGCTGTGGGGCCACGACAGCCAGGTCGCCCGATGCGGAGCCCACTCGGCGGGCCAATGCCGGAGCGGCGGGTTCACTCGGAGCCCGAGCCGTCCTCGGCCGTCGATGCCGCCCGCTCGTCCGGCGTCGGCGCGATCGCCTGCGGTGCGTCGACGAAGCGCGTCCCGAGCGCCTGGTAGGACTCGATCCGGCGGTCGCGCAGGAAGGGCCAGTCGCGGCGCGTCTGCTCGACCTTCCCGAGGTCGCACTCGACGACGAGCACCGCTTCGTCGTCGTCCGGCGCCGTGGCCAGGACGCGACCGAAGGGATCCGCCACGAAGGAGGAGCCCCAGAAGCGGATGCCGTCCCCCGGCGCGCCCTCGAGGGTCTCGTGTCCGACGCGATTGACGGCCACGACGAACACCCCGTTCGCGATCGCGTGCGACCGCTGGATCGTGGTCCAGGCGTCTCGCTGGGCGCCGTCGATCTCGGTCCCTTCGTCGAACTGCCAGCCGATCGCGGTCGGGTAGAAGAGCATCTCGGCGCCGGCGAGGGTCGTGGCCCGCGCTGCCTCGGGGAACCACTGATCCCAGCAGACGAGCACGCCTAACATCCCGGCTTCGGTCTCGTGCACCTGGAAGCCCAGATCGCCCGGCGTGAAGTAGAACTTCTCGTAATAGAGCGGGTCGTCGGGGATGTGCATCTTTCGATAGCGCCCCACGAGATCCCCGCGCGCGTCGAGGACGACCGCCGTGTTGTGGTAGATCCCGGCCGTCCGGCGCTCGAAGAGCGAGCCCACGATCGAGACGCCGAGGTCTGACGCGAGCTTCGAAAGGACCTCCGTCGACGGACCGGGGATCGACTCCGCCCAGTCGAAGCGCGCCGGGTCTTCGCTCTGACAGAGATACGGCGTCCGGAAGAGCTCGGGAAGACAGACGACCTCCGCCCCCTCGCGCGCCGCGTCGGCGATCGCGTCCTGCGCGTGGCGGAGATTGCGCGCGTGGTCGGGCTCACAGCGCATCTGCACGACGCCCACGCGGCGGGTCTGCCCCCCAGTCTGCGGCTTCACGGCCTCCACACGCGCTTGGATAAGCCACGGCCCGGGCCGACGCAAGCACGGACGGGACGTGCGCTGGATCACCGGCCGAAGGGGCCTTCCACCCTCGTGACCGGAACTGTCATGCGCACGCCCCACTCTCGGGTCACCCCCCGCCGAGCCCGGAGTCCCCCAGCATGAAGCACGACCCGAACGAGCCCACGGATCAGACCGAGTTCAGCTTCTCCCCCGATTTCCGCCGCCCCCGCGCCGTCGCGGCCGCCACGCGGCGGAGCGCCGAGCGGGGAACGCCGCCGCGCGTGCCGCTGCTGGCCCCTTCGCCGCGCCGACGCCGCGGCGTCGGCCCCGCCCGCAGGCGGCTCGCGATTGCCCCGGAGGCCTTCGCGAGCCCGGACAGCCCGGACACCCCGGCCCCCCCGAAGGCCCCCCTCGCCCGGTCGAGGGCCGGCAGCCGCTTCGATGGGCTCCTCGAGGCCGTCGTTGCGATCCTGGCGACGATGGCCTTCGGTCTCGCCTGGGCGGCGTACGAGCTCGACTTCGACTTCGGTCCAGGAGATGCCGCCTCCCCCAGCTCGCTCGAGGGCGAGTACGCTCTGGTTGCCCCGACGACGCCCTTCGGCCTCGCGGGCGCCGCGGAGGCCGAGTGGACGACGACGAACGCGGAAGCGCGGGGATTCACGCCGCGCGAAGAGTCGTCGGCGCGATGATCGACGCCGCGTTCGAGGAAGCGAGCGCGTCGGAGACCCGCGACCGGCGAACGATCCTGATCGACGGGTTCAACGTGCTCCACGCGGTGCTCGAGGCCCGCGAGCGCGAGAGCGGGTGGTGGCGGCGTAGCCAGCGCGAGCGGCTCCTGCGCCGCGTCGCCGCGTGGCCGGTCGCGACGGACGAAGTCTGGGTGGCTTTCGACGGAGCGCAGCCCGCCTGGGCACAGTGGGCGGAGCCGGTCATGAAGCTCGAAGCGAAGAGCACGATCGACGCCCGCGGAGGATCCTCGCCGAGGGCCGGTCCAATCGTCCACAGCGTCTACGTCGAGAGCGCGGACGACTGGATCGTACGCCGTGCGAGACGGGCGAAGGATGCGACGCGCCTGATCGTGGTCACGCGGGATCGGCAGGTCGCCGGCCGGT
>JAUIMK010000237.1 GCA_030432735.1 bacterium | reverse complement strand
TCGACCGGTTGTCCGTCGGTCAGTCGATTGAAGCCCTCGTTGAGGGCCGCCGCGCCGACGACCCGGTGACCGTCGACGCCGAGGATGACGTCACCCCGCTCGAGCCCGGCCTCCGCCGCGGGACTGCCCGGCTGGACCCGCTGGACCAGGACGCCGCGGCTGCCGCCCGGGAGATCCAGGATCTGATGGAGCGCGGGCTCGATCGCCTGGAACTCGAGGCCGAGCCAGACGGGGCGCACCTCGTCGTAGAGGAGGAGCTCGTTGATGACGCGGCGTGCGGTGTCGATCGGGATCGCGAACCCGATGCCCTGCGCTCCTCCGCCCCAGACCGCGGTGTTGATCCCGATGAGTCGGCCTTCCGCGTTCAGCAGGGGGCCGCCGGAGTTGCCCGGGTTGATCGAGGCGTCGGTCTGGAGGAGGCCGTGGAAGGGGAGGCCGCCCCCCTTGTTGAGGGTCCGGTCGAGGGCCGAGATGACGCCGGTCGTGACCGTGTTCGAGAAGCCGAAGGGGTTCCCGATCGCGATCACCGGCTCGCCCACCATCAGGTCGTCGGATTCACCCGGCTTCGTGAAGGGCAGCGTCTCCCGCTGCTCCATCCGGATCCGGAGCACCGCGAGATCGTTGCTCTCGTCGGCGCCGACGACGTCCGCCGCGAAGACGCGCCCGTCCGAGAGCGCGACCCGGATCTCGTGCACACCCTCGATCACGTGGGCGTTGGTCAGGACGTGCCCTTCGCGATCGAAGATCACGCCCGAGCCGCGGGTCCGGCCGACCCGGGCGCGCGGGTCGTAGAAGGCGCCGAAGAACTCGCCCGACGCCTCGTCGGAGCTCGGTCGGTTGAATCGGAAGGGGCTCTCCTGGCGGACCGTGTCCTCGGTCAGGATGTTCACGACCGAGGGGCCGACGCGCTCGACGACGTCGACGGTCGGCGTCCGGCGGAGGAAGGGGTCGGCGGCGCGGGCGGGCCTCGCGACCGGGAGCACGCACGCGGCGACGACGAGACCCGCGAGCAGCGTCGCGCAGGTTCGGCGGCGTCCGCGCGCGGCGCAGGCCTCGGGCAGCCTCGTGGGTCGGGAATCCGGGTGGGCTCGGCTCATCGATCTCGACTCGTGGCCCGATGCGCGGGCGGAGCGGGGAAGGGGCGCGCCCGGGTGGGGAGCGCCTCTCGGGCCACGCTCCTCTGTCGCCGCCCACGGTCGATCGGTTCGCGCGCCACTCGGTTTCCTCTCACATCGGGTTGTCCGAAAGGGTTGCATTTACGGGTGTTTAGCGGTGTCCGTCGAGGCGGAGTCTGAAGGAGGCGAGGAAGGCCTCCGGGGGCGCGCCCCGGGCGAGGTCGCCCGTCACGGCGATGCCGGCGGCGCCGGCGGCGATCGCCTCCGAGGCGCGGGCCGGGTCGAGGCCCCCCTGCGCGAAGACGGGGAGCCCGGCGCGCGCCGCCTCCTCGAGAGCCCCGGACCCGAGCGCCGGGCGCTCGGCGGGCTTCGAGTTCGGATCCCAGATCGGGGCGAGGTGGACGTAGTCGGCGCGCACCTCGCGGGCGGCCTCCTCGTGGACCTCGGCGGCCGTGTGGAGCGAGCGACCGAGGACTTCGCGGGGGCCGAGGAGCGCGCGCGCCTCCGCGACGCCGAGGGCATCGAAGCCCAGATGCACCCCGTCCGCGCCCGCCACCCGCGCGAGGTCCACGCGCTTGTTGACGATCACCCGTAGCCTTTCCCCGCGCGCCCCCGCCTCGGGTCGAGCCGCCTCCCGCGCGTCGACCAGGGAGCGCGCGACGGCGAGGAGCGCAGCGTCGGAGATCCTGCGGTCGCGCAGCTGGATCCAGTCCGCGCCCGCGGCGAAGATCGCCCGCGCCCGCGCCGCGGGATCGACTCCGAGCCCCGCCGCGTCGAGCACGACGCAGAGGAGCGGGGTCTCCGCATTTCCGAGCTCGAACAGCGTGGCGCCTAGAAGCTGGCGGTGCCGTCGAGGGGGCTCGATGCCGAGGCGTAGAGTCGCTTCGGCATCCGGCCCGCCTCGTAGGCGGCGCGTCCGGCCTCGACGCCCTGGCGCATCGCCCGGGCCATCTTCACGGGATCCTTCGCGTGGGCGATCGCGGTGTTCATGAGCAGCGCCGTCGCGCCGAGCTCCATCGCGTAGGCCGCATCGCTCGCCGTCCCCACGCCCGCGTCGACGATCACCGGGACCTCGACCGTCTCCATGATGATGCGCAGGTTCGCGGGGTTGCGGATGCCCATGCCCGAGCCGATCGGGGCCGCCAGCGGCATGACAGCAGGGCAGCCGAGCTGCTCGAGGCGCTGGCACGCGACCGGGTCGTCGGTGATGTAGGGGAGGACGGTGAAGCCGTCGGCGATCAGGCGCTTCGCGGCCTCGAGGGTCGCCGGGACGTCGGGGAAGAGGGTGCGCTCGTCGCCGATCACCTCGAGCTTCACGAGCTCGGTGTCGAGGAGCTCGCGGCCCATCTGCGCCGTGGTCACCGCGTCGTCGGCGGTGTAGCAGCCCGCCGTGTTCGGCAGGATCGTGAACTCGGAGGGCTTGATCACGTCGAGCAGACGCGGGCCCTTCGTGGCGTCGAAGTTCACGCGCCGCAGCGCGACGGTCACCATCTCGGCGCCGGACTCGCGGGCGCATTCGAGGTTCTGCTCGAAGCTCTCGTACTTGCCCGTGCCGATGATCAGGCGCGAGTGGAAGGCGTGGTCACCGATCCGGAAGGCCGGCTCGGTCGTCGCATCTCGGGGGGTGGTCATCTCGTTCTCCGGTTGTCGCCTCGGGGCGACGGCTCGCGGGCGCGGGCCCGGGCGCGCGTTCAGGCTGCGGTGGCTCAGCCTCCACCGACGGCTTCGAGGATCTCGATCCGGTCGCCATCGGCGATCCGGTGCTCGGCGTGGCGAGAACGGATCACGACGTCGCGATTCACCGCGACCGCGACGCGCTTGCCGCCGAGGTCGAGTCCGTCGAGGAGCTCCGCGATCGTGCAGGCCGCGGCGAGGCGCCTGGGCTCCCCGTTCACGTCCACCTCGATCGCGCCGTCGCCATTCATCGTCGGAACCCTCCGTGCCCGTCGCCTCGAAACGTACCCGACGCGTTGGGGCGGCGCCGCGCAGAACGGCCGGAAGAGGGCGGATTCGGTAGTCTTGCGCGGCCCCCGGGAGAGCCGTCCCATTGTCGATCGATCCGGATCAACTCGCGTCCGCCGAGCAGCGCCCGGCCTGGGCGTGGATCGACCGCGCGGCGTTGCGCCACAACGCGCGGCGTGCGATCGCGCTGGCGGAGGGGCGGACCGTGATCGGCGTCGTGAAGGCCGACGGGTACGGCCACGGCGCGACCGAGGTCGCGCGCGCCCTGCTCGCCGAGGGCATCGCGCGTCTGGCGGTCGTGAGCGTCGCCGAGGGGGCGGCGCTCCGCCGTGACGGGATCGGCGCGCCGATCCTGCTGCTCGGCGGGATCGACGACGCGGCGGCGGCCGAGCGCGCCGCGAAGTGGGGGCTCGTTCCGGTGCTCCACGACGAGCGGGGGCTCGCGCTGGCACAGAGCTTCGGCCGCGCCGGTGCGCGCCTCACCATCGAGCTCGAGGTCGACACCGGCATGCGCCGCATGGGCGCGGCCCCGGTCCATGCCTCGACGCTCCTGGCCCGGGCCCTCGACGCGCCCCAGCTGTCCCTGGGCGGCGTGTTCACCCACCTGGCCTGCGCCGACGAGCCCGACCTCGAGAAGAGTCGCGTCCAGGTGCGGGCGCTCACTTCGCTGCTCGGCGAGATCCTGGGCGCCGACGAGGACCCGCCCGAGCTGCACGTCGTCAACTCCGCCGGGCTCTTCCGGCGCAACGAGATCGAGGAGGGGTTGATCGAGACGACCGCGGTGCGGCCCGGGCTGATGCTCTACGGCGTCTCCCCCTTCGCCGATCGGAGCGCGGCGGAGCTCGACCTCGAGCCGGTCATGACCCTCGCCGCCCGGGTCGTCGCGACGCGCCGGATCGCGGCGGGGGATTCGGTCGGCTACGGCGGCGCGTGGACCGCGGGGCGCGAGACCACGATCGCGACCCTCCCGCTGGGCTACGCGGACGGAATCCCGCGCTCGCTGCTCGCGCGGGGAGAGGTGCATCTCGCGGGGGCGATGCGGCCGATCGTGGGGCGGGTCTCGATGGACAGCGTCTGCATCGACGCGGGGGACGCGCCGGTCGAGGTCGGGGACGTCGCGACGGTCTTCGGGCGGACGCCCGAGGGTGAGCGGATTCCGGTCGAGGACCTGGCGCAGGCGGCCGGGACCATCGGCTACGAGCTGCTGGTCGGGGTCGGCGCGCGGGTGCCTCGGATCGCCGCCGACGGGCCGCCTCGCTCTTGATGAGCCGCGGCGCTCTTGACGAGCCGCAGCGATCTTGACGAGCCGCAGCGCTCTCGACCGGCCGCGGCGCTCCTGACGGGCCGCGGCGCGCCCGAAGGCCCGGAGGTCCGGCGGGGCCGCCACCGTCCATTTGACGGCTCGCGGCCACCCGGGTACACACTCGCCACCCCCTGGATCCCCGGCCAGAAGGCGTGATCCCACGCCGTTCGGAAGACCTGCAGCGCCGCCGATCACCGCAGCCCGGTGGCGGCTGCGCCGCTGCGGTGCTTCGGGTCGCCGCCCGGCCGTCGGACCCCCTGCAGCGCCGCCCACGCGCGCGGGTCGAGAAGGCCTTCTCGCCCGGATCGTTTTCAGCTCGAGACGCGCCCGGAAGTCTCGCTTCCTTTACTCTCTTCTCTCGATTCGAAGGAGCCGACAGCCATGCCCCCCAGCGATGACGTGCAGCCCGTGCGGCGCGCGCTGCTCTCCGTTTCCGACAAGACCGGGCTCGTCGAGCTCGCCAAGGGCCTCGCCGAGCTCGAGGTGGAGCTCGTCGCCTCCGGCGGAACCGCCGGCGCGATTCGCGATGCGGGGCTGCCGGTCGTCGACGTCGCGGAGCTGACCGCGAGCCCGGAGATGCTCGGCGGGCGTGTGAAGACGCTCCACCCGAAGATCCACGGCGGCATCCTCGCCCGTCGCGACCTCGCGGAGGATCGGGCGGACATGGAGGCGAACGGGATCGGTGGAATCGACCTCGTCGTCTGCAACCTCTATCCCTTCCAGGCGACCGTCGCGAACCCCGACGTCACGCGCGCGGAAGCGGTCGAGAAGATCGACATCGGCGGTCCGTCGATGATCCGCTCCGCGGCGAAGAACCATGCCTTCGTCGGCGTCCTCTGCGACCCGGCGGACTACTACCGGGTCGTCGGGGAGCTCAGGGAACACTCGGGGCTCAGTGCGGCCCTGCGGCGCCGACTCGCCCTCAAGGCTTTTCAGCATACGGCGGCCTACGACTCCGCGATCGCGACGTGGCTCGGCGCGAACGATCCCGTCGAGGAGCCGGAGGTGTTCCCCGAGACGCTGACGATCGCCCTCGAGAAGGCGGACGAGCTCCGCTACGGCGAGAACGCGCATCAGCGCGCGGTCCTCTACGGTGACTTCCTCGACATCTGCGAGCTCCATCACGGGAAGGCCCTCTCGTACAACAACCTGGTCGACGCGCAGGCGGCCCTCGCGCTGATCACGGACTTCCTGCCGCTGGATCCGGCTTCGAATGCCGGCGATCGCGCCGTTGTCGCGATCCTCAAGCACAACACGCCCTGCGGCGTGGGCGCGGGCGCCACGCCCCTCGAGGCCTACGAGAACGCCTTCGCGACGGATCCCGACTCGCCCTTCGGCGGGATCATCGTCTCGAATCGTCCCTTCGACCTCGACCTCGCGAAGTCCGTCGACGAGATCTTCACCGAGGTCCTGATCGCACCGAGCTTCACGGACGATGCGCTCGAGTTCCTCAAGAAGAAGAAGAACCGGCGGCTGCTCTCCTTCGATCGCGACAAGATCGATTCGAGCCAGACCGAGGTGCGTCGCGTCTTCGGCGGCCTGCTGGTCCAGGAGGCGGACCCCGCACCGGAAGAGGTGATGACCGCCGACGTCGCGACGAAGGCCCAGCCGAGCGACGAGCAGCGCACGGCGATGGAGTTCGCCTGGCGCGTCGTGAAGCACGTGAAGAGCAACGCGATCGTCTTCGCGACCCACGACCGGACCCTCGCCATCGGCGGCGGGGCCACGTCGCGGGTGGATGCGGTGCTGAACGCAGTGGCCAAGGCGGGGCGCGTCGGGCTCTCCCTCGAGGGCAGCGTGCTCGCGAGCGACGCCTTCTTCCCCTTCCCGGACGGACTCGAGGCCGCGGTCCAGGCCGGCGCGGCGGCGGTCGTCCAGCCCGGCGGCTCGAACCGCGACGAGCTGGTGATCGAGGCCGCGAACGCGCTGGGCGTGCCGATGCTCATGACGGGCAAGCGGCACTTTCGACATTAGAGCCGCCGGCGCGCGACATTAGAGCCGCTGGCGCGCGACACTAGAGCCCCCGGCGCGCGACATCTGAGCCGCCGGGCTCGTGACGTTAGGCGAGAGGTGCTCGCGACATGCGTCCGCGGGCACCCCGAGGAGATCGCCCCATGAAGGTCCTGGTCGTCGGCAGCGGCGGACGTGAGCACGCGTTGGTCTGGAAGATCGCCCAGAGCGAGCGACTGACGGCGCTGCATGCGGCGCCCGGCAGCAAGGCGATCGGTCGCCTCGCGACCTGCCATGCGGAGACGAAGGCGAACGATCTCGACGGGATCGTGGCCCTCGCCCAGCAGGAGTCCATCGATCTCGTCGTCGTGGGGCCCGAGGATCCGCTCGCCGCGGGTCTCTCCGATCGCTTGCGTGAGGTCGGGGTCGCGACCTTCGGCCCGAGCGCCGCGGCCGCGCAGCTCGAAGGCAGCAAGGCGTTCTCGAAGGATTTCATGGCGCGGCACGGCATCCCGACCGCCGCTTACGAGGTCTTCGACGACGCGACGGCGGCGCACGCCTACGTCGACGCGCTCGGTCGCCCTTGCGTGGTGAAGGCGGACGGCCTCGCGGCGGGGAAGGGCGTGGCGATGTGCACCGATGCGGCGGCGGCCCACGCGGCGATCGACGAGATGATGGCCGACAAGCGCTTCGGCGACGCCGGGGATCGCGTCGTGATCGAAGAGTGGCTCCAGGGCGAGGAAGCGTCCTACTACGCGATCTGTGACGGTGAGCGGGTCGTGACCCTCGCGGCCGCTCAGGATCACAAGCGCGCCCTCGACGGTGACGAAGGCGAGAACACCGGCGGGATGGGGGCCTACTCGCCGGCGCCGGTCGTCTCGGAGGCGGTGGAGAAGAAGATCCTCGAGCGCGTCGTCCACCCGACGATCCGCGGCATGGCCCGGGATGGCCACCCGTACCAGGGCGTGCTCTTCGTCGGCCTCATGATCGACGACGCCGGCGATCCCTACGTGATCGAGTTCAACGTGCGCTTCGGCGATCCCGAGACCCAGCCCCTGATGCTCCGGATGGAGGGCGACCTGCTG
>JAUIMK010000236.1 GCA_030432735.1 bacterium | reverse complement strand
GGCCGGTTCTCTCCGCCCGCGACGAGCCCCACGCGAACGTCGCGCCGAACGACGACTCCCACGCGGAACGCGCCGCTCGGCATCGCCCTGCGCGAAGATCTCGCATCCCTGCTCGCGGGGCGGGACGAACCCGACCTGACACGACTCTCGAGCGACGCGCGCGCCGCGCTCGACGTCCTCGAGCGCGACGGCGCGTCCTTCCTGAGCGACATCGCCCGCGAGGCCGGGCTTCTGCCCACCGTCGCAGAGGAGGCCCTCTGGGAGCTCGTCGCGCGCGGCGTCGTGACCGGCGACGGCTTCGCCGGTCTCCGAACGCTCCTCACCCCCGAGGAGAGGAAGCGCGCCGACCGTCGGCTGCGCGCCGTGCGGGGGAGGCGGGTGCGCGGCCGCAGACTGCCCGTCGGTCGCTGGGCGAAGCTGCCCCATCGCGCACGCGAGACGATCGATCCCGAGCCCCACGCGGACGACGCCGCTCGGCTTCTGCTCGACCGCTACGGGGTCGTCTTCCGCGAGGTCACCGCGCGCGAGTCTTTGATGCCGCCCTGGCGCGTGATCCTCGGGGCGCTCCGCCGTATGGAGGCGCGCGGTGAGATCCGTGGCGGGCGCTTCGTCGAGGGAATCATCGGCGAGCAGTTCGCCAGCCCCGAAGCGGTCGAAGCGCTTCGTGCGATCCGCCGGGAGTCTCCGGGCGAGCTCGTGCTCCTGTCGTCCGCCGACCCTCTGAATCTGGTCGGGATCCTCACGCCCGGACCGCGCATCCCGCCACAGTCCGGCCAGGTCATCGCCTTCGCCGATGGCGTGCCCATCGAGTCGGGGGACCTCGGCCACGTTCGCAGCCGGCTGGCCGCGCAGGGGAGAGCCGAGCTCCTCCCATGAGCCTCCGCTCCCTTCCGAGCGTCGACGCCGTTCTCGAAACGGACGAGTCGGCGTCCCTGCTTCGGACCCTTCCGCGCCCCGCCGTGACCGATGCGATTCGCGCCGTGCTGGCGGAATCCCGCGAGGCCATTCGCGCCGACCCGAATCGCGACGCGCCGGCGGCCGATGTCGTCGCTCGTCGCGCTGCGGAGCGAATCCGAGCTGCGCTCACCCCCGAGCTGCCCGCCGTCGTCAACGCGACCGGCGTCATCCTGCACACGAACCTCGGGCGCGCGCCGCTCTCGGCCGGCGCCATCGAGGGGCTCGTCTGCGCCGCCCGGGGAGCGGTCGCCATCGAGCTCGACGTATCGACGGGGCGACGTGGGCAGAGGGATGCCCATGTGGCCGGCCTTCTCGCCGAGCTCACGGGCGCGGAGGCAGGCCTCGTCGTGAACAACAACGCGGCCGCGCTGCTCCTCGCGATCGACTCCCTCGCCCGCCGGCGCGAGGTCATCGTCTCTCGCGGAGAGCTCATCGAGATCGGTGGAGCCTTCCGCCTGCCCGAGGTGCTGCAGCGCGCAGGCGCGGTCCTGCGCGAGGTGGGCACGACGAATCGAACCCGGCTCGCCGACTACGAAGCCGTGCTCTCCCGTCGCACCGGCGTCCTCCTGCGCGCGCACCCCTCGAACTACCGCATCGAAGGCTTCACCGAGCAGCCGTCCCGGCGGGACCTGGCCGCGCTCGCCCACCGGCACGGTGTGCCGCTCGTCGAGGACCTGGGCAGCGGCGCGCTGGTCGACCTCGCCGAGTACGGGCTTCCGCACGAGCCGACCCCCGCAGAGGCCATTCGCGACGGCGTCGACCTGGTGACGTTCAGCGGCGACAAGCTCCTGGGCGGGCCGCAGGCGGGGCTCGTGGTCGGCCGCGCCGCGCTGGTCCGCACCCTCCAGAAGAACCCACTCAAGCGGGCGCTGCGCGTCGACAAGCTGATCCTGGCGGCACTGCGCGCGACGCTCGTCGCCTACCGCGGCGCCCCCGACGTTCGAGCCGAGATTCCGACGATCGCGCTTCTTGCCCGCACCGAAGAGGAGCTCATCGCGCTCGCGAAGGAGGCACGCGATCTCGTCGCCGCCGCGCTCCCCGACGAGTTCGACGTCGCCGTGATCCCGTCCGAGGCGGAGATCGGCAGCGGTGCGCAGCCGACCATCGCGCTTCCCAGCCGGGCCCTCCGCGTTCGCCGGAGCGGCTGGGACGCGGAGCGGCTCGCATCCTTCTTCCGCGCGGCCTCGCCCCCGATCCTCGGCCGTATCCACCGAGACGAGCTCCTCCTCGACCTTCGCGCCGTGCGCCACGCGGCCGATCTGGTACCCCAGGTACGAGAAGCGACCGAATCATGAGCCAGACCGAACGCGTCATCCTCGGAACCGCGGGCCACATCGACCACGGGAAAACCGCGCTGATCCGCGCGCTCACCGGGCAGGAGACCGACCGACTCGCCGCCGAGAAGGAACGCGGCATCTCGATCGAGCTGGGGTTCGCGCACTACGAGATCGACGGGCACCGATTCGGCGTCGTCGACGTACCCGGCCACGAGCGGTTCATCCGCCAGATGCTCGCCGGCGTGCACGGCATCGATCTGGTCGTCTTCACGATCGCGGCGGACGACGGCATCATGCCGCAGACCGAAGAGCACTTCGACATCCTCCATCTTCTCGGTGCCGAGCACGGCATCTTCGTCATCACGAAGGCGGATCTCGTCGACGCGGCGCGAATCGAGGAGGTGCGAGGTGACATCGAGGTTCTCGCCGTCGGCACCGCGTGTGAGACGTGGCCGGTCCTCGCCGTGTCGAGCACGACCGGTATCGGGTTGGACGAGCTCCGACTCGAGCTCTCGCGGCAGCTCGCCGCTCTCCCCGCCCGTGACGCCCGCGGCTACTTCCGTCTTCCCATCGATCGAGCCTTCACGTTGCACGGTCACGGACTCGTCGTCACGGGGACCGCGGTCGCCGGCAGCGTGGCGGAAGGCGACGCACTGGCGATCCGTCCCGGCGACGTCACCACCCGGGCCCGTTCGATTCAGGTGCACGGCGAAAGCGTGGAACGCGGTCTCGCCGGCCAGAGAGTCGCGGTCAACATTCCCGGCGTGGAGAAGGAGCAGGCGAAGCGCGGCCGGTGGCTGACCGATCCCCGCATCGAGGTCACCACCGATCGCGTCGACTGCTGGTTCGAAGTCCGTCCCGGAGCCTCACGCCCTCTGAAGAGCTTCGACCGACTGCGGGTCTACGTCGCCACCGCGGAGGTCATGGGACGGATCATTCTGCTCGGCGACCGGAAGGAGCTACCGCCGAAGTCCGCGGGCTGGTGCCAGATCGCACTCGACGAGCCGGTCCTCGTCGCGAGCGGCGATCGCTTCATCGCCCGGACGGAAGCCGCGACCCGGACGACGGGAGGCGGCGAGATCGTGCATCCGTTCGCTCCCCGTCACCGCGCGGCGGAGACGGATCTGATCCCGAAGCTCGAGACGCTTCGTACCGGTCGCGCGCCCGAGCGCATGTCTGCCTTCCTGGATCTCCTCCGTGAGTTCGCCGCACCGACCGAGTTCGTCGCGCAATGCCTGGGCCTCGGGGAGGAGGGCGTCCACGAGTCGGCGGCGGCGAGCGAGGCCCTCCTGCCGCTTCCGGACGACTCGGCGCCCGAGGCCTGGACCACCACGGGCAAGTGGAAGCGACTCGAAACCGAGGTCGTCGACGCCCTGGAGTCGTTTCACCGTGCCCATCCGATCGCGGCGGGAATGGACATGGAGTCGCTTCGGTCGCGCCTGCGGGTTTCGCTTCCCGCGAAGCTGTTCCGACCCGTGGTCACCCGACTGGATGCGGCCGGCGCCGTCGTGCGCGACGAGGCGATCATCCGTCGGCCGCAGCACCAGGTTCGACTCGACGAATCGGAATCCGACCAAGCGTCGGGCATCCTGCGCGCGCTGGAGGAGGGGGGCCTCACGCCGCCCGACGCGAAGCAGCTCGCCACGCAGCTCGGCCTCGGCTCCTCCAAGACGCTCGAGCTCCTTCACATGCTCGAGAAGCAGGCGAAGGCCGTCCGCGTGACCCCGGACCTCTTCTACGCGAGCGCCGCCTACGCGGAGGCGAAGAAGCTCCTCCGCTCGGGCATCGAGGCCTCCGACGAGATCACGGTCGCCGACTACCGAACGGCGTTGTCCGCGAGCCGAAAGTACGCGCTCGCCCTGCTCGAGCACTTCGACCACTCCGGCGTCACGATCCGGGTGGGGGACGTCCGGCGCCTCCGCACGACGTGAGCGGCGCTCCTGGGGGGTCGCCGCACGGCGCGAGCGGCGCTCCCCAGTGGCCTCCGCACGACGCGAGCGGCGCTCCTCAGTGGCCTCCGCCGTGGAACGGATTCGCGCCGGTCACCGGGCTCGGCGCGGGCAGGTCGGCCGCCACGCGCTCGACGACCTCGGCGTCGATCCGGATGTTCGCCCGGTCCTTCAAGTCCTCGTAGTACTCCTGGGTGCGCTCCTGTACGGCCTCGTGCCGTAGGCTCGCTCGGATCTGCTCGCGGACCTGATCCAGCGGCTTGCCTTCCCCCTCGCGACGCTCCTCGAGTCGGATGATGTGGTAGCCGTACTGCGTCTTCACCACCGGACTCAGATCGCCGGACTCCTTCAACGCGAACGCCGCCGCCTCGAACTCGGGCACCATGCGGCCGTGGCCGAAGAAGCCCAGATCTCCACCCTTGCGAGCCGACGCGGTGTCGACCGAGTGCTCCTTCGCGAGCTCCTCGAAGGAGTCGGGGTCGCTCTCGAGCTTCTCCCGCAGCTCGTCCGCGCGCTCCTCTTCGCGGACCAGGATGTGGCGCGCGCGTAGCGTGGTCGTCGAGTAGCGCGTCTCGTTCTCGTCGTAGTACGCCTCGATCTGCTCGTCGGTGATCGGAGGGACGGTCTGCAGCTCCTTCACCAGCTTCTGAACGACGAGGCGTCGGTTCATGTCCTCGACCTGACGCCGGATGTCCGGATCGGAATCGAGCCCACGCTCGACGCCCTCCTCGAAGAGGAGCTGGTGGAGGATGTAGTTCTCGACGAACCGCTCCCGACCGGCCTCGTCCATGAGCTGCCGGGACCGCGCGGGGAGGCGCTGCAGCTCCACGACCAGCTCGTCGACCGTCATGACCTCGTCGCCGTACCGGGCCGCGACCTCTCCCTCGGGCACCGGTGCCGGCGCCGCGGTTTCGATCGCTGCGGGTGCGGGCGGGGCCGCGGTTGGGGGTGGGGCACCGTCGCAGGCGGCCAGGACGGCTCCGAGGACGATACCGACGAGCAGAGAGATCCTTTCGAGCATCCGACAAAAATACTGCAAAACCCACGGTGAGCGAAGGGCTTTCCCCCCTGCGCGTCGCCGCGGACCGGCCCGTTTGACCGCCGGTCGTCGAGTTCGGTAGACACGATAGCTCGGTCCGCCCGACCCCACCGCCAGGACCCTCGAGTCCGCATGAAGTTCCCGAGCGAAGAGCGGTTTCTGCAATACTGCATCAGCAAGCGGAGAACCTACCTCCGCCAGCTGTTCGAGCGTCGGAATCCCCGCGGATTCTACGACCTCTGGCACGGCGAGCTCGTGGTTTCGGGGGCCCGCTTCCAGGTCGATGGCGTTCCCCGGGCTCGCTGGCGGCAGCTCGCACGAGAGCTTCGCTGGCTTCTCCTCCAGGATCTCCACCGGGTGGTGCGCAACGTCGTCCCCGAGTTCCTGCCGGCCCCGCCGTCGGTCCTCGCGCAGCTGCCGGGCGCGATGCACCAGGTGCGCGTCGCACGGTCGATGCTGATCGCCGGGGAGGAGGGGGTCGGCAAGGAGCAGCTGGCGATCCTCCTCCACGTGCTGTCGGGTCGACCAGGCGCGTTGGTCCGCGTCGCGGCCTCCGAGCTCGCGCGAGAGGGCGGCACGCCGACGCGCCAGCTGATGCCCGAGCGCGGCTCCGTCTTCATCCACGACCTCGAGAGCCTCGCTCCGGTGGCGCAGGAAGAGCTGCTGGCGTTCCTGAATGGCGACGCCCGGCGTCGCGACCTCTTGTTCTTCGTCGCGACGCGCGCCGAGCCCCGGGAGCTGGTCTCGCGTCACGGGCTTCGCCGGGACTTGTTCGTGCGAGTGAGCCAGACCGAGGTGCGCTTGCCCTCTCTCGAGGACGAGATGGAGTCCCTTCCCGAGTTCGTCGCCGACGTCGCGTACGACCTCGTGCGAATCTCCCCCGACGAGCTCGCAATCCTGCGCGAGCGGGCCGAGACGCTCGCGGCCGAGTGGCGGCAGGGCAAGAACATCCCGGTGCCCGCCGGCTACGACTTCGTCTCGGAGGCGTTGTCCTACGTCCTGTGGGATGCCCGACGCCGGCGGGCCGCGGAGCTTCTGGGTCCCGAGCTCGAGCGTGCCATCGACGGCGCCGCGACGCACCAGAACTTTCGCGGCGTCCACGGCCTCGTGGCCGACGCTCTGGGCGAGCGCCGCAAGCTCCGCCCCCGGGCCGACCGCGAACGAGAGGCGACTCCGCCTCCGCGGCAAGCCTCGAGGCCGAGCCGCGACGAGAGTCCGAACGTCCCGACCGACGTCGATCACGACACACTCCTGCGCACGTACTACGCCTCGCTTCTCCGCCAGGAAGGCGGCGATCTCGAGCGGATCGCGGCCCGGGCGCGTCGCAAGTCGAGCGAAGTTCTCGCCGATCTGGAACGACTCGGGCTCCACGGCGCACGTCCCGCGCCCCGCGGCTGACCGGCGTCGATTCCCTGTTGCGCCGCGCTCCGCCATGAGACACCATCCGATCCACTCCTTGGATGTGGTACTACCTCTCAGCAAGCACAAATGAGAACGGAACGGTTGACGCGTCGCCGAACGGGCACACGTCCGACTTCGAGACGCCACTCACCACCAGCGTTCCGGTCTCGAAAGGGCTCGAAATGGACGATGTGTTGCGCCAGGCGGAAGCACTGCTCCGCTTCTCCGGTGAAGTCGAGAACCGCATGGCCGAGAGTGGCCTCGGGGGCGTAACCGGCGTGATCGAACGCTACGTACAGCTTCGCCAGGCTCTCGATCGCTTGAGCCAGCGCGAGCTCGACTGGGCGAAGGGCGAGGTCGACCGACTCATCGCCACGCTGAACTCGGTCGCCGAGCAGCTCGAGCAGCTACGCGCGATCAAGATGGCGATCGTCGATCCGAACTGATCGCGCGATCCACCAGCCGAGGATCCCGGCCCCGAGGACGGCTCCCAGGGTGTCGAGAAGCACGTCGGACGCCGCTCCCGTCCGACTCGCGATGAAGCTCTGGTGGAGCTCGTCGGTCGCCGCGTAGATCGCGGAGAGTGCGATCGCCCTCAGGATGGTTCGACCGAGACTCGCCTCGCGCGAATGAAGCGCCCGAACCACGAGCGCCGCGAGGATCGCATACTCGGTCACGTGCGCCATCTTTCGCACGACCGCGTGAGCGAATCGTAGCTGCTCGGCGTCGGCCCAGGGAAGAAGGATCTCGAGGACGGGGCCGAGGATCTCGCCCGTCCCCTCTCCGCTGAACGAATC
>JAUIMK010000235.1 GCA_030432735.1 bacterium | reverse complement strand
GCCGACCATCCACATCGCCCGCCCCTCCGTCGTCGTCATCATCGCGAGCACGTCCCACGTGCCCGACGCGCGCTCCCCCTCGACGCGGATCTCGGGCTTCACGAAGAAATGCCAGCTGTAGTGGAGCGTGGGCCTGCGGAAGCGCTCGCGCAGCGCTTCGTGTCCCGTGGCCGTCCCCAGCGGACCTCCGCCCTCCCAGACGGCGTCCTCGGTGAAGAGCGCGACCAACGCGTCGGCGAGGTCGTCCAGCGCCGCCTGCGGCCGGGGGCCCGCTCGCGTATACCGCTCGTCCATCAGCGCCCCGTAGCGGCTCTTCAGATCGAGGATCGCGGCGTGCCCCTCGAGCGCCGCGACCCGGGACTCGAGAGCGCGCACACGCGCGCTCCAGTCTTCATCGCCCGGGGTCATGCTTCGTCTCCTCCGCGCCGCCCGAAGCGACGGCTGGCCTGCTAGCCTCGCCCACCGCGCGGATCTCGCGCAAGCGCGGCCGAGCGCGTCACCGCCCGGCCGACTCCGATCCCACGCAAGCGCAAGGAAGACCATGCCCGGCCCCCTCGAAGGCGTTCGCATCCTCGACCTCACGACCATGGCTTCGGGCCCCCTGGCGACGTCGATCCTCGCGGACCAGGGCGCGGACGTGATCAAGATCGAGGGGCCGGAGCGCCCCGACGGGCTGCGCACCATCGGGCCGAGCCGCGGCGGCATGTCCGCGATCTTCACGAGCTTCAACCGCAACAAGCGCGCGATCGCCCTCGACCTGCGCGACGAGCGCGGCGTCGCCCTGCTCGACCGACTCGTCGAAGTGGCAGACGTCTTCGTCCAGAACTTCCGACCGGGCGCCGTCGAGCGGATGGGCATCGGCGCGGATCGCTACCGCGCCCGGCACCCGGAGCTGATCTACGTCTCCGTCAGCGGGTTCGGTGAGCGGGGACCGATGGCCCAGAGCGCGGTCTACGACTCGGTCATGCAGGCGTACTCCGGCGTGGCGATGCACCAGGCGGATCTCGAGACCGGCGAGCCGACCTTCGTCCGGAGCGTCGTCTGCGACAAGGGAACCGCCATCCAGACCTCCCAGCTGATCACGGCCGCGCTCTTCGCGCGCGCGAAGGGCCGGGGCGGACAACACGTGAAGGTGTCGATGCTCCACGCGAGCCTCGCCTTCCTCTGGCCCGACGGCATGCAGAACCACGCGCTGCTCGGCGAGGGCGTGTCCGGCCCGCTCCAGAAGGGCGCGCTCCCGATGATTCGCGCGACGGCGGACGGCCACATCGCGATCAGCTTCATCCAGGATCGCGAGTTCCAGGCCCTGTGCCGGGCGATCGACCGCGAGGAGCTCCTCGAAGACGAGCGCTACGCGACCGCGGGGCCTCGCGCGGCGCACGCTCGCGAGCTCCAGGCCGCCCTCGACGGCACGCTGCGGCGCTATGCGACCCGGGCCCTCGTCGAGCGGCTGCGCGCGGCGGACGTCCCCTTCGCTCCGGTCGGAGACCCCGCCACGATCCACGAGGATCCGCAGGTCGTCGCCAACGAGCTGCTCTTCGAGATGGACCATCCGATCGCGGGGCGACTCCGGCAGCCCCGGCCCCTCGGCGATTTCGACGGGACGCCGAACGGGGTCGAGCGCGGTGCCCCCGGTGTCGGCGAGCACACGCGGGACATCGCGCGCGAGGCCGGCTACGCCGACGCGGACATCGACGCGCTCCTCGCCGCGGGCGTCCTGGCCGAGCGCGCCTGAGCGCCCGGCGTCAGTCGAGCTCCTGCGCCGCGACCAGCTCCCCGAGCATCCGCTCGTCGTACCACGACATCTGGAGCTGCTTGGCCCGCCGGAAGTAGAGCTGGATGTCGTATTCGATCGTGAAGCCGACGCCGCCCCAGACCTGCTGGCACATGGCGGTGATGTCACGGTAGGCGTGGCACATGAAGAGCTTGGCCAGCGGCGCGTGGAGCGTCGTCTCCTGCCCCACGGATCGCTTCCAGGCCGCCTCGTAGACGAGGGTCGAGCCCCCCTCGATCTGGGTCGCGGCGTCCGCCAGATAGTGGGAGATCGACTGGAAGGCACCGAGGGGCTTGCCGAACTGCTCGCGGGTCTTCGCGTAGTCCACGGTCATCTCGAGCGCGGCCTTCGCGCCCCCCGCCGCCTGGGCCGCGGCGAGCACGATCGCGTCGTTCATGACCGCGCTCCAGGTCTCCCAGCCGGAGCCCGCGGCTCCGATCCGATCCGACGCGGCGACGCGAACGCCCTCGAGGTCGACGCGGTAGGTCGTCTCCGAGCCGAGATTCTCGCGTTGGGAGAGCGTCACGCCGGCGGCCTTCGGGTCGACCAGGAAGAGGTCGATCGCCCCTTCCGCCTCGCCGGTCCGCGCGAGCACGACGAGCCGGTCCGCGATCGCGGCGTAGTTCACGTGCATCTTCGTGCCGTCGAGGACGAACCCGTCGCCCTCCGCCTCGGCGCGGAGCTTCACGCCCTTCGGGCCGAAGCCGCTGCGCGGCTCGAGCCAGGCCGGCGCGAGGACCCGGTCTCCCCCCGCGATGCCCGGCAGCCACGCCTTCTTCTGCTCCTCGCTCCCGGCGATCGCGAGCGCGCTCGCCGAGAGCACCGCGGAGACGAAATGCGGCGAGGGCGCCAGCGCTCGTCCGAACTCCTCGTAGAGGATCGCCGCCTCGAGCAGGCTCTGGCCCTGTCCGCCGTATTCCTCCGGAACGAGGATCCCGACCAGACCGAGCTCGACGAGCTGCTTCCAGAACGCCTCGGGCAGACCCTGCTCGTGATTCTCGAGCTCGCGCACCACCTCGAGCGGGGCGTACTCGGCGCAGACGCCGCGCACCATCTCGCGCAGCATCTCGTGCTCTTCGGTGAAGTCGAGATCCATCGATTCGGTTCTCCGCGACGATCGGAAGCTCAGGGCTTCCAGGCGTCGCCCTTGAGCTTCCAGGGGTTGGCGTCCGCACTGTCCGGGACCGCGATGCGGGCTTCGCAGCTCACGCAGCTCTTCTCGCCGGCGGTCAGCTCGATCGACACGTCGACCCAGGAGACGCCGTCGGCGGCGGGCTCGATGCCCGTCACCTTGCCGGCGAAGTGCATCGTGTCGCCGGGAAAGACCGAGTCCTTCATGCGGAACTTGATGCGGCCGAGGCGACCCTTGGGTCCCGTCCAGTCCGTCAAGTAGCGCTCGAACCAGGCGGCCAGGTTCGGCGTGTTCATGAAGATGTCCTGAACACCGTTGTTGTTCGTCGCGAACATGTAGTCGTGGTGCTGGGGGCGCCAGTCGCGACTCGCCATCGCGCCGAGCACCACCGTCACCGGCTTCACGTCCTTCTCGAGTACCGGCACGTCCTGCCCGACACTCACCTCTCCGATCAAGAGATCTGCAGCCATCGATCTTCTCCTAGGCCCGGTTGTATCCGAAGCCGGTGTATCGCTCTTCCGCGCAGAGCTCGCCCTTCTGGTTCACGATGCGCACGCCGAAGTCCCAGAAGCGTCCCGTTCCGAGCTTCGTCGTCTTGAGCGGCGAGACCGAGTAGAGGATCTGGGTCGTCGTGAGCTCGTCGCCCGGCCGGATCGGCTCACCGAACACGATCGTGTTGTCGCTCATCACCGCCTCGGGCAGGCCGAGGCGATCCTTCAGGTCGAAGTGCAGCTGGAGCGGCACCGCGGGCTCGGTTCGACCGGGAGACCAGTCGTGGGGCCGGAACCAGACCGACACCATCGTCGGCAGCGTGATGAAGCCGTCGGTCAGCTCGTTCGCGACCTTCTCGTCCCAGTAGAGCGGGTTGCCGTTCTGGGTCGCCGAGCAGGTGGTCAGCACGTAGCCCATCTCGATCGGGAACTCCGTCTTCTCTTCGTATCGTTCCTGCCCGATCCAGCCCTTCACCTCTTCGGGCAGATCGTCGGCCGATGCGTCAGCCATGTCGTTTCCTCCTGGTCCGCGCCGCGCGCGTCCCGTGTTGTGTTCCGTGTCGCCCGCGGCGACGCCCGCCTACTCGACGGCGCCCTCTTCGAGCAGCTTGCCGATCTCGTCCTCGGAGAGCCCCGCCTCCGAGAGCAGCGCGCGGGTGTCCGTGCCGTCGTCGACGCGGACGTGGTGGACCGGGTGATCCCGGTGACCGCCCGCCAGGATCGGCGCGACCTGATCGAAGCGGCCTTCCTCGGGATGCTCCGCCTGCATGAAGACGCCGCGCGCGCGCCAATGCTCGTTCTCGACCACCTCGGGAATCGAGAGCACCGGCGCCACGCAGGTGTCGTTCCCGGCGAGCTCTTCGGTCCACTCGTCCCGCGTCTTCGTCTTGAACGCCGCGCGGAACGCCGCACGGATCTCGTCCTGCCTGGCGTCGTCGTACTGATGGCCCGCGTACTCGGGATGGCCGAGGCGCTCGCAGAGGTTGCGGTAGAAATGGGGCTCGATCGCGCCGACCGAGAGCCAGCCGCCGTCGCTCGCCTCGTAGGTATCGTAGAAGGCGTAGCGGCCGGTGAGCAGGACCTTTCGCGGCCCCGCCTCCTCCCCCGTCGCCAGGTATTGGTCGAGGGAGAGCGCCATCAACGAGAGGATGCCCTCCGCCGCGGAGACGTCGAGGAAGGTTCCCTCCCCGGTCCGCGCCTTCTTGACGAGCGCGCCCATGATCGAGAGCACGGCGTGCATCCCGCCGCCGGCGCTGTCGGCCACCGTCGCGCCGGGAATCGGCGGGCCACCGTCCTCACGCGGCTCGGTGCACGCGAGGAAGCCGGACATCGCGAGATAGTTGATGTCGTGTCCTGCCCAGCTCGAGGCCGGCCCGTCCTGCCCGTAGCCCGAGGTCGAGCAGTACACGAGCCCGGGATTCCGCGCGCGCATCGCGTCCCATCCGATCCCGAGACGATCGACGACGCCGGGGCGGTAGGACTCGATCACGACGTCCGACTTCTCCGCGAGCCTGAGGAGCGCCTCCACGCCGGCCTCGCTCTTCAGATCGAGCCGCATCTTCTCGAAGCCGCGACCGGCTCCGTAGGTGTGGTAGACGGGCTTCGTCTGCAGCGCGCCCTTCTTCGAGACCGGCGCGATCACGACGACCCGCGCGCCGTAGTCGGCCAGCATGCGGCCGGCGCGCGCGGCGGGGCCGACGGCGCCGAGGTTCAGGACGGTGATCCCGTCGAGCAGATGGGTCTGGGGGGCCAAGGACGAAGACTCCGGGCTAGAAGTTCTTGGGCAGACCGAGGCCGCGCCCGGCGATGATGTTCTTCTGGACCTCGCTCGTGCCGCCGCCGATCGTGTCGACGACGGTGTAGCGGTAGGACCGCTCGTAGCGACCATTGACGGGCGCCTCCGGCTGTCCCGGCTTGAGCTGCGCGTCCGGACCCATCAGGTCGAGGGCCGCGTTCGCGATCCGCTGGCCGAGCTGCGACTGCCACATCTTGTACATCGCGGCCTCGACCGTCGGCACGCGGTCCTTCAACGCCTCGCTGATCACCTTGCGCTGGAGCTTCCGCGCGACCTCGAGGTCCGCGCGAAGCTTCGCGATCGTCTGGCGGACGATCGGGTCCCTGGCGAGCGGCTCGCCGTCGAGGGTCTCGGTCCGCACGTACTCGATCAACCCCTTGAGCTTCATCTCGACCGGCCCGACCGGCAGCATCGCGAAGCGTTCGAGATCGAGCGCCTCGCAGATGTAGGTCCAGCCGCGCCCGACCTCGCCGACGACGTGACTGTCGGGAACGAAGACTTCGTTGAAGAAGACCTCGTTCGTCCGCTCGTCCCCGATCGTGTAGGTCGGGTGGATCTCGAAGCCCTCGTGGTTCATCGGAATCAGGAAGAGCGTGATTCCCTTGTGCTTGTGGTCGCCGGTCCGCGCCCCGACCCAGTACCAGTCCGCGAAGTGGGCGCTCGTCGTCCAGATCTTGTGGCCGTTCAGGACCCACCCGCCCCGCGCCTCGTCGCGCTCGGCCTTGAGCTGCATGGACGCGGCATCGGATCCCGCCTGCGGCTCGGAGTAGCCGATCGCGAACTCGATCTCGCCGCGGATGATGCGCGGAAGGAAGTAGGTCTTCAGCTCTTCGTTGCCGTGGCGGATGATCGTCTTGCCGACGATGCCCACACCCTTGCCGGGCTGTGGGCAGCCGTAGCGCGAGAGCGCCTCGGTCAGGAGGAAGTCGTAGATCCCGGACTTCTCCTGCCCGTCGTATTCCTTGGGCCAGGACATGCCGAGCCAACCCTGCTCCGCGAGCTTGGCCATGAAGGCGCGCTTCGCCGGCGTCTCGACGGTCTGCGACAGGTGCTCCGGATTCGCATCCATCACCTCGTCCGAGTAGTTCGCCTCGAGGAACGCCACGACCTCCTTCTCGAAGGTCAGCTCGTCATCGGACAGATCGAAATCCATGGATCACCTCCGGCAGGTCGGCCCCCCGGACGAGGTCCCGGACGCCGCGACGCGCAATACGATACGCCGCGTATCGGTACTCGTCCAGCCCGCATTTCCTCCGGCGGACCAAGCGCTTACGGCGCTCGGAAGCGTCCCGGAAGGCGCCGCACGGCGGCCTTCGCCCCCCGGTCACCCCGCCGGTCCGACTAACGTCCGGCCAGCCGCTCCATCTCCGGCAGGAACTGCGCGTTCAGCTTGCGCATGCCCTTGATCCAGCGGTCGTAGTCGCCGGCCTTGCGCTGGAAGTAGGTGCGCACCGACTCGTGGGGCAGGATCAGGAAGGATTCCGCCGCCAGCCCGCGAATCACGGCCTCCGCGATCTCCGCCGGCTCGAGCATTCCGTCGACCCCCGCGACACCCCCTGCCTCGGTCCCCGCCGTCATCGCAGTGTTCACCGCCTGCGGGCACAACGCGAAGACCTTGATCCCCTGGTCGCCGTAGGTGATCGAGAGCCATTCCGCGAAGGCGACGCTCGCGTGCTTGGTCACCGAGTAGGGAGCGGACCCGATCTGGGTCAGCAGCCCCGCCGCCGAGCAGGTGTTCAGAAACGCCCCCTCCCCTCGCTCGAGCATCCCGGGGAGGACCGCGTGGGCCGCGTGCACGTGGGCCATCACGTTCACGTCCCAGATCTTCTGCCAGGCGTCGACCGGCGCCTCGACGCTTCCGGGGACGAGGATCCCGGCGTTCGACACGAAGAGGTCGATCGGTCCCTGCGCCCGCTCCACGCTCCGCACGAGCTCGACGATCGAAGCGCGGTCGCCGACGTCGACACCGCGCGCGGTGCCCCCGATTTCCCCGGCGACGGCCGCCGCGTTCTCCTCGTCGAGGTCGACGACGGTGACGTGTCCGGCGCCCTCCCGCGCGAAACGCTCGCAGAGTGCGCGTCCGATTCCGTTGCCGCCTCCGGTGACGACGATGTTCCTGCCGACCACGTCCATGACTGCCTCCTCCTCGCCCCGAGACCACGGCGGGAGAGCGAGCGTACCCCACGGAATCGGGTCGGGAGGCTCGATCCGCTGACTCCCGTCCGCCCGCCTCGCGTGTGATACGGTCCGGCGTCATGAGCTGGAAGCCCGAAGTCGAAGAGATCGAACGCCGACGCGCCCGCGCCCTCGAGATGGGCGGCAAGGAAGCCGTCGCC
>JAUIMK010000234.1 GCA_030432735.1 bacterium | reverse complement strand
TGCTTCGCATCTGGGATCGATGTCCTTCCTCCAGGGCCTCTCCCTGTCGATGAAGCTGATGGCGGGGGCGGCCATGCCCCGGAGCCTCAGGAGCGAAGCGGGCAACCCGCTCTGGAACCACTACCGGTGCGGGGACGACCAGTGGATCGCGCTCGCGATGCTCCAGCCCGACCGCTACTGGGCGGATTTCTGTCGCGTGATCGAACGACCGGAGCTCGCGGAGGATCCGCGCTTCGCCGACATGACCGCGCGCACGCTGAACCGCGTGGCGTGCGTCGCCCTCCTCGACGAGTCCTTCGCCCGACATCCGCGCGACGAGTGGATGCGACGACTCAAGGAGGATCCGGGCGACTTCATCTACACGATCGTGAACACCGTCGACGATCTGCCCGAGGACCCGCAGGTCCTCGCCAACGACTACGTGGTCGAGATGGATCACCCCCAGCACGGCCCGACGAAGATGGTCGGCATTCCCGTAGGCCTCTCCGAGACCCCGGGCAGCGTCCGGCGGGCCGCGCCCGAGCTCGGGCAGGACACGGAGCTCGTCTTGATGGACGTGCTGGGCTGGGACTGGGAGAGGATCTCCGCGCTGCGCGAGAAGGAAGCGATCTAGGCGGACGGGAGGGCTCTCGCGAGGCGCGACGGAACGACCGGCACGGGCGCGGTGACGGATCCGCGAACGCTCACGTTCCGGAGGTCGCGCCCATGTCCCTTCGTCTCTTCCCGACCGCCCTCTTCTCGGGCGGCATCACGTTCACCCTCTTCTGGATCATGACGGCCCTGATCGCCGTTCCCGACGTCGTCCCGGTCGTTCCCGACGAGCGCCCGAACATCGTGCTCGTGGACGTCCGCGAGGCACAGCCGCCGCTCCCCGAGCCCGAGGCGATCCCGAAGCGCGACGACATCGAGCCGCAGCCGGTCACCCCGACGCCGCGCCTCGGACCCGGCCAGGGCCTCCTTCCCGCGATCCATGCCGACCCCACCCCCGGCCCCCTCGTGGACCCCACGCCGACCCTCCGCCTGGGCGACGGCGACGCGGTTCCGCTCGTGCGCGTGCCGCCGCGCTACCCCGAGCGCGCGCTCACCCGCGGCCTCGAGGGACGCGTCCTCGGCGGGTTCGTCATCGACCGCGCCGGCAACGTGCGGGCCCCGCAGGTCCTCGCCGCCGAGCCGCCGAACGTCTTCGATCGCGCGGCGATCGAGGCCGTGTCCCAGTGGAAGTACAGCCCACAGGTCCGCAACGGCCGGGCCATCGAGCGGCCGGGGATGAAGATCGCGATCCCGTTCCGACTCGGCGGCGACGCGCGCGCGTCCCGCTAGATCCACGCCGCGACGCGCCGCGTTGGGTTAGGATCGGAGGCCGCCGCGTCGCCCCCGACGCGAGACGCGAAGGAGTCTCCGATCCATGGACATGCACCCCGACGATCGCTTCCACCCGCCGGAGAGCGACGATCCGTTCTGGACCGAGACCTGTTGGTTCACCTTCGCCGTCCCCGAGCGGAAGCTCTCGGGGCAGCTCTATCCGTTCTTTCGCCGGAACCAGGGGGTGACGTCGGGCGCGGCGGTCCTCTGGGACGACACGGGCCATCAGCTCCACGACTGCGTCTACCACAAGAACCTCTGGCACCTGCCGATTCCCGAAGACCAGGACCTGACCGACCTGCGCCTCGTGAACGGCCTCCACTACAAGTGTCTCGAGCCGCTGTCTACGTACGAGCTCCACTACGTCGACCCGGATCGCAACGAGGTCGAGATCCATCTGACCTACGAAGCCATCTGCGAGCCGAACCGGCTCGGCGGCGGCCACCTCGATCAGCCGGGTCGCTACACCGGCACGATCCGCATCGACGACGAGACGATCGAGGTCGACGCCTTCGGCATGCGCGACCGGTCCTGGGGCTCGCGCTCGCAGATCGGCCCCGGTCTCCACCCCGGGGCCGACAACCGAAACGGCGGCTACACCTACGCGACGATGTCCGACCAGGACGCCTGGCACATCATCACCGCCAACTTCGGCACCGGCTACGTCGGGATCCACGGCTTCCTCCTCCGCGACGGCGTCTGGTCGAAGCTGGTCGAGGGCACGCGCGAGGTCCTCGAGCGCAAGGACCACTGCCCCTCCCGCGTCCGGATCACCGGGAAGGACGAGCTGGGCCGGACCTTCGAGGCGCTCGGCGAGCCGCACAACAAGTTCGGCGTCCACCTGAACCCCAACTTGTGGACCTGGAACTGCCTGACCGACTGGCAGTGGGACGACGGCAAGCGCGGATGGGGCGAGGATCACGACAACTGGAGCGCCTCGGCGTTCCGTCGTTTCGTACGCCACGGCGAGGAGTAGTCGCCCTGGGCGTCCGTGGCGCCGCGGCGCACTCGGCACGCCCCGCGCTCGTCCCGCGGCGGCGGACTCAGGCCTGGCGCGAGCGGACGTAGGCTTCGAGGGCGCGCCGGTGGGATCCCGCCAGCGCGGTGAACTCGAGGCCGAAGTGTCTCGTCTCGTCGCCGCTCTCGGTGACGTGCTTGATCACGCCCATCGCGAGGAAGGGTCGATCTCCGGGCAGCGTCACCACGAGCTCGACCTCCTCCGCGAGGTCGAGCCCCTCGAAACCGTGGGGAACGAAGACACCGAGCCCCGACGCGCTCACGTTGCGCGCGCGAAGCACGTCGATCGAGCCGCGGCCCATCACCTGGACCTCGACGGGCGCCATGCGCAGCGGCACGACCCGCTGCTTGCGCCAGGTCTCTTCGTTTCGAGTCGCGAGCCAGCCCATGCGGCGCCTATCGGAGTCGTCCACGGCGCGCTTGAGAAGCGGGGCGTACCTGGGGCGTTCCCCCGAGAAGCCAGCACGGCGTCGTCCCGGTATCTTCGCTGGCCCCCGCTTTCCTCGACGCGGCCCCGATCGCCGGGCGTCGCCGTCGACGAACGAGGCCCCTCCTGGCGCGTCCCCGGCGACCCCGACGACGAAGAAGCCGCGCCCGGCGCAAGCGGCGCATCCCGCCGCGGCTGCGCGCGGCCCTCCTCCGGGCGCTGCGCTGGATCGCGCTCGCGGCCCTGCCCTTCGTCCTGCTCGTCCGCGGCGCGGTCGCGGCCCATCAGGTCCTGGACGCGCCCGGGTGGATCGCCGTGGCGATCGGCGCCGGCCTCGCCTCGATCTGCCTCACGGTCTTCGGCCGTCGTGCCGCTCGCCGCTTCACTGGCCGCGACCGGACCCGCGAGGTCGCTCTCGTCTTCGCGCTCCCCCTCGTCCTCGTCTTCTCGGTCTACGCCGTAGGCTGGCTCTCCCACTCGAACGCGAAGACGCCGAGGATCAGCGAGCGATGGCACGAGCTCCACCCCACGCTCCGCCTCGCCGTCGGCACGGCACGCCTCGCGGACGCCCGGGTGATCGTGACGGACATCGGGCGCCGCGAATCCGACTACACGCGCATGGGCCTGCGCCCCGTCCGCCGCTCGCATCATTACGTCCAGGCGGACGGCTGGGTCCACGCCGTCGACCTGCGGACGAAGGGTCGAGGAACGATCCGGAACGCGCTGTCCCAGGCCTGGTTCGCGGCGATGGGCTTCGACACGCTGCGCCACACCGGCACCGCGGATCATCTCCACATCGCGCTGCCCTGAGCGACCCGACCGCGGGCTGCGAAGCCCCGGCGCTCAGTCGCCCTCGACGTATTCCTCGAGCACGCGGTGGAAGTTCCGGATCCGGCGTTCCTGCGCCGCGAGGTGGAGCCCCGCGAAGCCCGCGGAGTGCATCCCCTGCTGGATCGGCGCGGCCGCGTCTCCGTCCTGGCGCAGCGCGAGGTGGAGCTCCTTCTCCTGGCCGTCGCCCCAGACCGCGTGACGGTGGACCGGTCGGGGCGGCGGCTCGCTCCCGCGCGGAAGACGGTCGTAGTTGTAGTAGTCCCAGAACATCCGGTCCGGATCCGTCGGATGGGGACGCGCCCGGAATAGCCAGAAATGGCCGGGGCTGATGTTGAACGTCAGGTTCGGGAAGAACGAGTAGTGGACGTCCATCATCAGCTGCTCGTCGTGAAGCTCGTCGAAGTCGAGCCCGTTCGCCTCGCCCATGGCGCGCAGATTGCGGATCAGCTCGGGGCGGATCTCGTCGGCGCGACCGTCGTAGTCGCCCGGCTCGAGGCCGAACGCCTCGAGCAGCCCGGCCATCTCCTTCGTGACCTGGTGGCGATCGCGATAGCCCGCCGACTGCGCCTTTTGATCGGTCCAACGCGGGCTCGGATAGCCGATCTTGAAGAGGAACCGGCTGTGCTTGTCGAAGAGGTCGATCGGGCAGTCGACGTCGTCGCTGATCTCGAGCAGCTCAGGGTGGATGCCCTGGACGTGGTAGACCTCGTTGAAGGCATCGACGCCCACCTTCCAGTTGCACTGCCACTCGAAGGTGATGTGCTCGGTCAACGCGTAGTTGCGATCGAAGTGGTAGGGCTCGAGGTGCTCACCGGCTTCGCCGAGGAAGTCGGCGAGTGGTTCCGCCTCGGGATCGAGATGGACGAAGACCCACGCGCCCCAGGTGTCCACCGACACGCGCGGCATGCGACCGTGCTCGGGGAGTCCCTGCGGATAGTCCTCGCGATCCGGCACGCCGCGCAGCCGGCCCTCGAGGTCGTAGGCCCAGAGGTGGTACGGACAGACGAAGGTCTTCCCGTGGCCCGATTCGGCCTCGCAGACCCGGTACCCCCGATGCTGGCACGTATTGTGGAACGCGCTGATCCGGTCCGGCGCCGACCGGACGACGAGGATCGACTCGCGACCGATCTCGAAGGTGAACCAGTCACCGACCTCCGCGACGTCGGCGATCGGTCCGGCCATCAGCCAGGTCCGCGGCCACATCCGCTCGAACTCGCGCTCCAGCCACTCGCGCGAGATGTAGCGTTCCTTGGGAATGAGCGCGGTGCCGAGATCGGGCTCGGCGTATTTCTCGAGGGGCGTACGGGCCATGTCTGCGGATCCTCCTGGACGAGTAGCGCCTCAGCCGAGACTCGGCGCGCGGTCGGGCTCTTCGACGCGATAGAGGCGAGCGGCATTGTCGAAGAGGAGCTTGCCTCGCGTCTCCGGCTTCGCCTCGGCGAGTCCGGCGTCGATCTTCTCCCGCACGTTTCCGTAGAGACAGACCGGATGCGGGTAGTCCGTCTCGAAGAGGACGTTGTCGACGGGGATGCGATCCATGAGCTGCGCCGGGGCGTACTCTTCGAAGAAATAACAAGCGTAGACCTGTCGCTCGAAATACTCGGAGGGCTTGAGCGTCATCTCGGGTCGCTGGTCGCGGACATGCCCGTAGTCGAAGGTGTAGTCGCAGGACTCGAGCAGGAAGGGAATGAAGCCGACGCCGCTCTCGACGGAGATCACCTCGAGCTCCGGATGGCGCGCGAGCACGCCGGAGAAGAGGAGGTCGACGATCTGCTTCGCGTTGTCGAGGAAGAGCCCGGTCGTGAACATGCCGTTCACGCCGCCCGGGCCGTAGTGCTGGATCCGCTCTTCGGTCCAGTACGACTCGCCGGTGAAGTTGCCCGCGCCGATGTGGAAGCTGATGGGCATGCGGTGGGCCTGGGCCGCTTCCCAGAGCGGATTCCAGTGGGGATTCGCGAGGACCGGCATCCCGTGACTCTGGGGCTCGCCGGTGAAGAGGATCCCCTTGTGGCCCTTCGCCGCGCAGCGCTCGATCTCCGCGACCGAGGCCTCGACGTCCCAGAAGGGCAGCGCCGTGATCGGGATGAAGCGCTCGGGGGCGGGCGACGCCCAGTCCGTCAGGAAGTCGTTGTAGGCCTGGACGCAGGCGAGCATCAGACCCGGATCCTCGAGCCCGAGGAAGACCTGACTGCCGAAGCCGCCGACGTTCGGATAGAGCGCCATCGCCCAGATCGCGAGGGAGTCCATGTAGTCGAGCCGGGCGTGGGCATCGTGGGCGGCCTTCGGGCACTCTTCGAAGCTCGCCGGCGCGTCGGGAAACGGATTCTTCCAGCCTGCGGTTGCGGTATGGCCGACCGGGGTGATCGGAGACATGTTGCCCACGACCCATTCCTCGTAGCCGCGCTCGTTGGTCCGGATCCGCGGCGCCAGGTCCTTCCACTTCGCGGGCAGCCGACTCGAGAAGAGATCCGGAGGCTCCGTGATGTGGGTGTCGACGTCGATCACCCAGTCGACGATCGGAGAGGCGTTCGGTGCGGGCGCGGCCATCGGAATCCTCCTCGCGCGGGCCCGGCGAGCGCCCTTCGTCGCGTTCCGGAAAGTCTAGACCGAAACGACACGCCCGCGAGACGGGATTTTCCGCCGGGATCACGCCGGCCGGGGCTACCGTCGTGGCGCTCCGCGCCGTCGCGCGAGACGCACACCGAGCCGAGGACGAGACCCTGCCCGCGAAGCCCCCGCGCCCCTGTGCCTGCACCGGCGTCCGGTGGTGCGCCGCCTGCGAAGCCCCCGAGACGCGTCGACGGCTCGGGCTGCGGGCGCCGCTGCCGCTCCCGCCGCTGCTCGCGGACGGCGATCTCGCTCCGGACGGCGTGGGCATCCACGGATTCGACCCGGAGACCCAGCGGACGCCGACGCTCCCGGACTTCGACGGCGTCCGCCTGCTGCGCGACTTCCTCTCGGAAGACGAAGCGGCGCGTCTCCTCGAACGCCTCGACCGTCTCCCCTTCGTTCCGTCCCAGAGCGGCCGCGAGAAGCGCCACTACGGGCCCCGCGTGAATTTCAACCGAGGACGGGTCAACCCCGATCGCTTCGAAGGACTCCCCGCCTGGGCGCCCCCCCTCGAGGAGCGGGTGCGTGCGCGCGTCGCGGCCGAGTTCGCGCCGGAAGATCCGGTGCACGAGGCCCTCGCCGGCTACGTCACGACGGACGTGTTCGTACTCCGCTACGCCCCGGAACGGGCCTCGAACCTCGACTTCCACCTCGACGACGTCTTCGCGTACGGTGAGCCGATCCTCGACCTCTCGCTCCGGTCGGACACGACCCTCACGCTCTATCGCGGTCGTCCGGAGGGCGAGGTCGACGATCCCGTCGACGTGGTCCCGGCCTGCGTTCGCGTCCCGCTGCCCGCGCGCTCTCTCGCGCTCCTCTTCGGACCGGCGCGTCATGCCTGGGAGCACGCGCTGCTGGCCGCGGACCTGCCCGAGCCGCGCACCAGCGTGACGTTCAGGACGGTGAGTCCGGCGCTGGCCGCGCTTCCCGAAGGTCGCGAAGTTCTCGAGCGGGCGAAGCGGATCGTCCCCGGGACCTGAGGCACGCTTCACGCGTCCGTCGGTCCGAGTTCGCTCGCCGCCGCGAGCGAGGGAGACGCTACGAAGCCTGCTCGTCGAGTCGGTCGAAGACCTCGCGGGCGACGCGCATGGAGCGCAGCGCCTGGGGCACGCCCGCGTAGACGGCGCTGTGCATGATCACCTCCGCGATCGCCTTCCGCGAGAGCCCGTTCGCCAGGCCGGCCTCGACGTGGACCCGAAGCGTGTGCTCGTCGCGCAGCACGGACATGATCGAGATCGTCGCGATGCTGCGCTGCGCCCGTGTGAGTCCGGGACGGTCCCA
>JAUIMK010000233.1 GCA_030432735.1 bacterium | reverse complement strand
TGCTAGGCCATGAACTCGCCGCCGTTGCAGTTCAGATTCGCGCCCGTCACGACCGCCGACAGATCGGAAGCGAAGAAGAGCGCCGCGTTCGCACAATCCGAATCGTCCGGAATGCGGCCGATCGGGATGTCCTTCACGATGTCCGCGATCACGTCCTCCTCGGAGATCCCCTGGGCCTTCGCCGCCATCTTGACGTGCCCTTCGACCGGCGGTCCCCACATCCAGCCCATCGCGACGGAGTTGACGCGGATCCCGTACGGGCCGAGCTCCTTCGCGAGCATGCGCGTCGCCACGGTGAGCGCGCCCTTCGAGGAGCCGTAGGCCCCCTGCATCGGGAGCGGCTTGCGCTCGACCATCGTGTTGATGTTCACGATCGCGCCCTTCCCCTGCTTCTTCATGAGGGGCACGACCTGCTGGGTCAGCGACAGGGAGCCGAAGAAGTTCACCTCCATCGTCTTCCGCCAGTCGTCGAGATCCGCGTCTTCGAAGCTGCAGAAGGTCCCGCCGGAATACGCGCTGTTGATCAGCGCATCGATCCGCCCGAAGCGCTCGACGGTCTGCTCGACCAGATTGGCCGTCTGATCGGCCTTCGTGATGTCCGTCGGGACCACGAGGGTCTCGGCGCCGGTCTTCTTCACCTCGGCCTCGACGTCGTCGAGGAAGGACCGGGTCCGCGCGGCGAGCACGACCTTCGCTCCCTCGCGTCCGGCGTTGATCGCGAGCTCTTGACCGAGTCCGGGGCCGATGCCCGAGACGATGACGACCTTGTCCTGCAGAATCATTTCCAGCTCTCCCGCTCGTCGCCCGCGGTGCCGACACAGGATCGCGCCCGGCCCGCGGCGACTGCCGAGCTTCGCGCAATCGGGGAGGCGCGTCGATCGCCCGGACGCGAGGGGGCCCGCCCGGATCGGAGCCGACCCGGGCGGGCCGGAGACCTCGACGCTGCGGCGAGCGTCGGGTCTCTCGTCCCCGCGCCGCGGCAAGACGGCACGGCGCAGGGATCGCATTCGACTAGCCGGACACGCCGAGCGCGGGCAGCAGTCGGCGGCGGAGTCGTTCCCGCATCTCTTCGTCGCCCATCTCGTCCGGCGGCGGCACCGTCAGGAAGGAGACGACCGTGCGGGCGATGAGCTCGTAGGCCTCGCGCGTGTCCTGCTCGTCCCAGCCGAGCTGGCGCGCGATCGGCTCGAGGCCCTCGACGCCGCGCTCGATGAACGCCGGGTCGAAGATCGACCGGATCATCGCCTGCGGATAGTCACGCGAGGTCCAGGCGGTCCGCAGCAGCGAATCGTGCCGGACGCGACGGAGGGCGTCCATCACCGCCTCCACCAGCCGCTCCGCCGGCTCCCCCTCCCCCTGGAAGACGAGGATCTGTCCCTCGAGCAGATCGTGCCCGCCCCGCATCAGCGTGGCGCGCACGAGCTCCCGCGCGTTCGGGAAGTAGCGGTAGACGGTCTGACGAGTGATCCCCGCCTGCGCGGCGACCGCCGTCATCGAGACCGCCTCGAACCCTTCGCGCACGATCAGCTGCGCGGTGGCGTCCATCAGCCGGTGGCGCGTGGCCGCCCGCTTGCCGGTGAAGCCCTCCGGATTCGAGCGGGAAGCGGCCATCCGGGGCCGCAGGGAAGCCAGGTTCGGGAGCGATCGAACCGCAGTCGTCGACGGACAGGACATACGAGCCACCTCCGGAGCGTCGCCGCGGACCGTCGTCGCTCCCTGCGGAGCGACGCCCGACCCAGCCGGCGTCACCCAAATTGGTCGCCCGTCACACGGTTCTCAATTGGCAATATTGCCTACACCCGGCGCCGATCTGTCGCGCGCACACCGCCGGAGCCGGCCATGCGGCCCCCGATTCGCGCCGGACCCCGATCGATTCCGGGGTAGCAACCCCTCGACTTCGTCGGCTCAGCGGCGCTCGAGAGCCAGGAATCGATGGCGCTGCTCGCTCGTCCCGATCATCACGAGCTCGCCCCCTTCCGGGAGCACGGTTCCGCCGCCGGGGTTCGACGCGAGTCCACCGCTCGTGCGGATCCCGATCACGTTCAGACCGGTCTCCGAGCCGATCGCGCTGTCCGCCAGCGACCGGCCGACCAGCTTCGCCGGGATCGGTTCGACGAAGAGCTCGGTGCCCTCGCCGACCACGACGAGCTCCCGACCGAGGATGATCGAGATCAGGGTCTGCACGGCGAGGGAGGCGCGCGACAGCGCGAAGTCCGCGCCGGCGCGATGGATCGCCTCGAGGTTCCAGTCGTGGCTGATCCGGCTGACGATGTGGCCCCCGCTCGAGAGCCCGCGGCAGTAGACGGAGAGGAAGATGTTCGTCTCGTCCGAGTTCGTCGTCAGCACGACGGACGGGGCCTCTTCGATTCCCGCAGCCTGCACCGTCTGCAGATTCGCCGCGTCGCCGATCACGACCCGGTCCGCGATCTTCGACAGCTCGTCGCGCAGCGAGGCATCCCGGTCGAGGATCGTGACCCGGGCACCGCGCTTGCGGAGGGCGTCGCAGACCGCACGCCCGACCGTGCCGCCGCCGATCACGAGCACCGGCGTCTCGGTCTCCTGGTAGATGACGAAGAGCGCGTCGAGGTCCGTGACCTGCTCGTCGGTTCCGACGACGACGGGCACGCTGTGCTCGTGCAGCACCGTGTCGGGACCGGCGGGCTCGAGCCGACCGCGCTCCCAGACGCCGACCACGTTGAGCCCGGTGAGCTTGCGCAGGTTGGTGTCGCGGATCGTACGGCCGACGAGCGCGGTGCCGTGGATCGGGATCTCCGCGATCACGAGATCCTCGAAGCGGCCGATGCGGTGGGCGGTCTGGGTGCCCGCGGTGACGCGGGTGGCGAGCTGCTCGCCGAGGCGCTGCTTGAGCGGGATCACCCGGGTCGCACCGCCGAGCTCGAGTACGTCGACGGAATCGACGTTCTCCGCGAAGGCGATGATCGGCACGTCCGGGGCGAGCTGGCGGACGGTGATCGCGATCGCCGTGTTCTCGGTGTCCGAGCGGTTCGCGACCACGAGTCGCGCCCGGTCGGCACGCACGCACTCGTAGGTCTCGCGAAGGTCACGGCGGCCGGCCACCACCTTCAGCCCGTCGACGTGGCGAGCCGCCGCCTCCGTCAGGTCCGGCTCGAGGATCACGTAGTCGACGCCGAGCTCGTCGAGACGTTCGACGAGGCCCTGGGCGATGACGTCGTAGCCACAGATGATGACGTGGTCGTGGACGTCCTTCGGGAGCTTGCGCGGTGCGCGGCTGCGGATCTGCGCCTCGAGCCAGGGCGCATAGAACCAGCGGATGAACGCGAAGGGCGCCACGATCAGCAGCATCACGATCCCGTAGAGCAGGACGACGATGCTGAAGGCGCGGCCGAGGTCGCTCTCGAAGGTGATGTCCCCGAATCCCAGGGTGCTCATCGTGGTGAGCGTCCAGTAGAACCCGGTGATCCAGGAGTAGTGGCGCCCCTCCGTCCCCATGATCACGTGGAAGAGCGCGGAGAAGACCGCGATCGTCGCCGCCAGCGCCAGCACGAATCGGAGGAGCGTGCCGAGGTTCGACTTCACCTCCGCGTCTTCGAGCACCTCCGCGAGCTGGGAGGGGATGAACTTCAAGCGTCGATCCGCCGGTACTTGATCCGGTGGGGCTGGTCGGCGTCGGCACCGAGCCGTCGTTTGCGATCCGCCTCGTAGTCCTGGTAGTTGCCCTCGAACCACTCGACGTGGGAGTCGCCTTCGAAGGCCAGGATGTGGGTCGCGATCCGGTCGAGGAACCAGCGGTCGTGGCTGATGACGACGGCGCACCCGGGGAAGTCGACGAGCGCGTCCTCGAGCGCGCGGAGCGTGTCCACGTCCAGGTCGTTGGTCGGCTCGTCGAGGAGCAGCACGTTGCCGCCGGTCCGCAGCAGCAGCGCCAGGTTGACGCGATTGCGCTCGCCGCCGGAGAGCGAGCCCACCAGCTTCTGCTGGTCGGGGCCCTTGAAGTTGAAGCTCGACACCCACGCCCGGGACGGGACCTCCCGGTTCCCGATCATGATCTTCTCGTCGCCGCCGGAGATCACCTCCCAGACCGTCTTGTCCGGATCGAGCTCCTTTCGTTCCTGGTCGACGTAGGAGAGATGGACCGTATCACCGAGGGTGAGCGTGCCGGCGTCCGGCTTCTCCTCGCCCGCGATCATCTTGAAGAGCGTCGTCTTGCCGGCGCCGTTCGCGCCGATGATCCCGACGATGCCGCCCGGCGGGAGCTGGAACGAGAGGTCGTCGATCAGCAGCTTGTCGCCGAAGGCCTTCCGGATGTGCTCGGCGACGACGACCTTGTCGCCGAGCCGCTGCGGCACCGGGATCGCGATCTCGACCTTCTCCGGCGCGCGCTCGCCGCCCTCCTTGACGAGCTCTTCGTAGGCGTTGATGCGCGCCTTGCCCTTCGCCTGGCGTGCCCGGGGGCTCATCTTGATCCACTCGAGCTCACGGGAGAGCGTCCGGGCCCGGGCGCCGGCCTGCTTCTCCTCGACCTCGAGCCGCTTGTTCTTCTGCTCGAGCCAGGACGAGTAGTTCCCCTGCCACGGAATCCCGCGCCCGCGGTCGAGTTCGAGGATCCAGCCCGCCACGTTGTCGAGGAAGTAGCGGTCATGGGTGATCGCCACGACGGTGCCCGGATACTCCTGCAGGAAGCGCTCGAGCCACGCCACGCTCTCCGCATCGAGATGGTTGGTCGGCTCGTCGAGGAGCAGCATGTCCGGCTTCGAGAGCAGCAGCCGCGTCAACGCCACGCGACGCTTCTCGCCGCCCGAGAGCTTCGTCACGTCCGCGTCCCCCGGCGGACAACGGAGCGCCTCCATCGCGACGTCGAGGGTCCGATCGATCTCCCACGCGTCCGCGGCGTCGATCTGGTCCTGCAGCTTGCCCTGCTTGTCGAGGAGCGCGTTCATCTCGTCGTCGCTCATCTCCTCGCCGAACTTCATCGAGAGCTCGTTGAATTCGTCGAGCAGCGCGCGGATCTCGGCCACGCCCTCCTCCACGTTCCCGAGCACGTCCTTGTCCGGATCGAGCTCCGGCTCCTGCGGCAGGTAGCCGACCCGAAGCCCCTTCGCGGGTCTGGCTTCGCCGAGGATGTCGTCATCGACCCCGGCCATGATCCGAAGGAGCGTACTCTTGCCCGCACCGTTGGCCCCGAGGACGCCGATCTTCGCGCCGGGCAGGAACGAGAGCGTGATGCCGTCGAGGATCGTGCGATCCCCGATGACCTTTCGCAGGTCGTTCATCGTGTAGACGAATTCGTGAGCCAACGGTCGGAACCCCCCGGAATCTGGACGGGCGAGACGATAGCAGCCTGCCCGCGCACGCTCTGCGCAGGCGCGAAGCGGTGGTAATATCGCGCTCCCCCATCCCGTCACCGCACGTCTCAAGATGGACCCGCTCCGGATGCACCGCTCCCGGCCGCCTCGGCCGATCGCCCAGCGCCTCGCCGCCCATCTCCTCGCGGCCTGCATCCTCGTGGCGACCCAGGGTTGCTCCCTCGGCGCACGGGACGAGGTGCTCGTCCTGGCGCGGCGCGGCGATGCGACCTCGATCGCGATCGCGCGCCACTACGCGGAGCACCTGGGCCTGCCGGACGAGCGCGTCCTCGAGCTCGCGCTGACGATCCCGCTCGGCGCCCAGACGATCGATGCCGAGACCTATCGCGCCGAGATCGCCGACGCGATCGAGCGCCACCTCGTCCTTGACGGGAGCGGGGAGGACGTCACCCGACTCGTCACCACGCGCGGCCTCCCCCTAGAAGTCGAGGACTGCCGGGACGAGACGCAGGGCTGCCGCCGCGCGGCGCTCGACGCGGCCCTCGCCCAGCTCGGAAGGACCGCGGACGAGCGGGTCTTCGAGCAGAGACCGAATCCCTACTTCCGATCCACCTGGACATTCGCGCGCTTCCGCGATCGGAACGAAACGTCTGCGCTGCGCTTCCTCGTCACGCGCCTCACGGCGTCCCCCGTCGACGGTCGGGACGAAGACGGCGTGCCGAGCCCGCTGCGCGCGGCCCTCGCGCGCGAGGCGCGCTCCGCCGAAGCGGGCGCGCCGGTCTGGCACGTGACGGGTCCCGGATCCGACGACGACGAACCGATCGCGGGTCGGCTGCTCCTCGACCCGATCGCCACGCGCCTGGCGAGCTTCGGTCACGAAGTCTGCGACGACTGCGAGGGAACGACCGCGACGGGTCTCGTGCTCGCCCGGACCGAGCCCCCCGAACCGCTCCCGGAGCTCGAGTCCCCGGGACTGATCGTCTCCCTCGTCGGACACTCGCCGCGCGCCCGGAAGGGAGGCGCGTCGCCGTTCGTGCGCGTCGTCGACCAATGGCTCGAACGGGGCGCGACCGGACTCTCCCTCCATCTCGACGATCCCTTCCTCGCCGAGGTCGCTCGTCCCGATGCGCAGCTTGCGGCCTGGGCCCGCGGACTCTCGGCGGCGGAGGCGCACTACGCGAGTCTTCCCCTGCTCGGCGGACGCCACGTCTTCGTCGGCGACGGGTTCCGTGCGCTGCCCGTCGCGGAGCTGCCGGAGGACCTCGAAGACGATCGCGATGGCGACGGGATTCCGGACCCGGACGACAACTGCCCGGTCCACGCGAACCCCGACCAGCGCGACACGAACGGGGACGGTCTGGGCAACCTCTGCGACGCGGACGTGGACGACGACGGCGACGTCGACACGAGCGGCGGCCGGATCTATCCGCTCGATCAGCGCGGCGATCTCGAAGCGGTGACCCTCACGGCGCGCAACGGCCCCTACGACCCGGACCACGACTTCGACGGCGACGGACGCGTCGACGAACGGGATCTCCTACGGGTTCAGCTCTCGCTCTCGCGGCCACCGGGGCGTTGAGACGACCGAGCCCCTGCGCGGCGTCCGCACGGGGCCGTTTCCGATCGGGAACCCCGCAGATACTCGGACGGTCGCCGCGATCGGGAAGCCCCGTTCGGCGACCCCTCGCTCGTGTTAGTGTTTCGTCGAACCGGTTGACTCCAGGAGTAACTTCAATGCGCCTTTCGCTTCGACGGATCGGGTTCTCGCTACTGCTCGCGTTCTGCGCCGCCGCCCTCCTGGCGAGCCCTGCCGCAGCGATCATCGACGTACGGATCGCAACGGTCGACTCGAGCTCTCCCCTCGATGCGCTCACGATCGGCGACACGATCGACCTCGGGATCGTCGTCGAAGCCGACCCGAATCGCGGAGGCGTCGTCGCGCTCGGGCTCCAGGCCTACGGCTTCGACCAGAGCGTGGCGCGCGCGGTCGGCGTCGACGCCGTCCCGGAGTTCTTCAGCGCCTCCGTCCTCTCGACTCCGGCGGGTCCGATCGGCATCGGAGGGATCACCAACGTCGCCGCATCGAACCCTTCTCCCGCGTCCGCCGATCTGATCCGCATGGTCTACGGCGTCACGATCACACCGGCCCCCGGCGTCAACATCGTAATGACGGGAGTGGTCTGATACTTGCCGCCCCGAATCGGATGCTATTTTTATCAGTTGTACCGACTTTGCCTCGATCGACATCATCGACAGTTTGGAGAAAGAT
>JAUIMK010000232.1 GCA_030432735.1 bacterium | reverse complement strand
GACCCTGCGGCCGGTGGCGGATTCCGATCCGACGCGCTTCGCCGCGCTGCCCGGCACGCTGAACGGCTGGCAGTCGGTCGACCTCGAGATCGAGGAGAGCGTCTCCGAGATGCTCGCGGCCGATCACAACGTCCAGCGCGCCTATCTCCACCCCCATCGCTACGTCGTGTTCGTCTACGTCGGCTACTACGGCACGCGGCGCGGCGGGACGCCCGAGCACACGCCGGACGTCTGCTACCCGGCGCAGGGATGGACCGTCGTCGAGGCGACGGACCGGACGATCGGCGGGGCTGCGGGCTTCGACGTCCGGGAGTTCGTCGTCGAGAAGGAGGGCGAGCGCCGTCTCGTCCACTTCTGGTACCGGACGAGTCATCGGACGGGGATCACCTCGATCGCGCGCCTGCGTCTGGCCCATTTCTGGGATCGGATCACGCGCAATCGCGGCGACGGCGCGCTGGTCCGGCTCAGCACCCGGATCGAGGGAGACGACGTCGACGGCGCGCGCTCGCGACTGCAGGGGCTCGACGTCGCCCTCGAGGAGGCGCTCGAAGGCGTCTTCATGCTCGCGTCCCGGGACGCCTCGTCCGCCGGCGCGTGAATGCCGGAGAGAGGCCGGTCCCGGTCGCGAGGCGGACTCAGGCGAGTCGTCGGTGGGTGTCGCGGAGCAGGGGGGCGATCTCGAGACCCGACGGACACGCCCCCGCGCAAGGCGCGCCGCTACAGCCGAGGCAGGCGCTCGCGTCGGCGTCGAGCCGCGCGTACTCGCTTCGCGCGATCGCCGGCTTGCCGTAGTCCCGGTCGTACATGCGCATCCGCATGACGTCGGGGATCGAGACCCCCGCCGGGCAGCTCGACATGCAGTCGCCGCAGCCGATCAGGCAGCTCGAGCCCGCGTTCTTCGCCAGGTAGCGCGCGAGCAGCGCGAGATCCTCGCGATCCGGTGCCTCCGCGCCGGACGCCTCGAGATACTCGTCGATCTGCGCCTCCGAGGTCATCGTGACCACGAGGCCGTCGACGCTCGGGTCGGCGAGCACCCAGCGGAACGCCGCCTGGGAGAAGGTCCTTCCCGGCCGCTCGTAGGGGCGCATGTCGTTCAGACGCGCGCCCTTGAGCGTCTTCATGACCATCACGCCGACGCCTTCGGCATGGGCGCGGCCGATCAGCTCGGGCAGCCTCGCCTGGCTCGCGACGATGTCGAGGCTGGGGAGCCAGTCGCTCAGGTAGGCCTTCACGGACTCCTTGAAGCTCGGCTGCTGCGCGAAGCTGTAGGCGACGAGGAAGGCGTCGACGAGCTGGTGGTCGAGCGCGTACTCCATGCACTGCGCGAGGCGAGGTGCGTGTCCGGACATCCCGATCGCGCGGATCTTGCCCTGCTCCTTCGCGCGAGCCGCGAAGGCCTGCCATTCCTCGCCGAGCCGGGCGACCTCGTTGACGGCGTGGTTCATGTAGACGTCGACGTAGTCCGTCCGGAGATGGCGGAGGCTCTGCTCGAGCATCTTCATCTGGTATTCGGCGGAGTGCTCCGGCTCCGCCCAGAACTTGGTCGTGAGCGTGACCTGATCGCGCCGGCCGGCGAGGGCGCGGCCCAGGATCTTCTCCGCGCGGCCCTCGGTGTAGCCCTCGGCGGTATCGAAGTGGGTCACGCCCCGATCGAGGGCGTGGTGCACGACGCGCTCGTCCGCGTCCGCTTCGAGACTGAAGGAGCCGAAGCTGATGTCCGGGATCTCGACTCCGGTCCGGCCGAGCTCGACGCGCTTCCGGATCTCCGGGGCGGCCGGCGACCGGGCGGCTCCGGCGCCGGCGGCGCCCGCCGCCATCGCCGCGGTGCCCACCGCGCTCCCGGCACGCAGGAAGTCGCGGCGGGTCCAGTCGTTTCCGGCGCCTCGCGGGGAGGATTCGGGCCCGGAGGCGTTCTTCGACGATACCGACATGCGCTGCGCTCCCGTTCGATCCGGGGGCGCTCGCGCGCCCCGCTCCCGGGAAGGATACGAGTTCCCGCCCGGATCCGGAAGGACGGAGGCGTTCGATCCGTCGTCAGTTGTCGAAGGGAATGATCTGGATCAGCAGCGGCGGCAGCGGAGCTGCGGCGCCGCCGCCCCCCGTCACGCCCTGGAACGTCTCGAAGTCGTCCCAGAACTTGCTGCCGAGGCCGCCGGACCAGACGCCGATCGCACCCTGGGTCGGGCGCTCCGGCCGCGCGTCGACGCAGTCGATCTGCGGCGACGAGGGCTCGTTCCGGTCGGCCCGCCAGATCTTGGCGACGATGCGGTTCTGCGAGCCTTCATCCCGCACGTCGAACTCGAATCGCAGCCACTGGCCGGCCTCCGGCGTGACCCCGGAGTCGGCGTTGGTGCAGACGATGCCCGGACGGGCGACGAAGCGGAAGGATTCCCCGGCCTCGCGCGAGAGGCGGTAGTGGACGTCTTCCGTGGGATAGGCGCTGTAGGTCGTCACGCCGATTTCGCCGTCCGGATGATCGATCGCCATCCGACCGCGGAGCTCGAAGTTGTTGCGCACCGTTCCGATCGCCGTCGAGTGGATCGCGTTCTGCGTCGAGTCGGTGGAGAGCATGCGGTTGCCGTCGACGGACACGACCTCGAAGAGACCGTCGTCGACGCTCAGGCCGTAGTTGGCGGTCGTGTCGACCCAGCCGTCGACGCTCGTGCCGGGCGCATCGCTCGAGAAGTCGAGCCGGGCCGCAGCGCCGCTCGTCGGCGGGATGGTCGTGCCGGCACCGGGATCGACCTCGGGAGAGGGCGTCGGGGGCGGCGCCGGAGCGTCCGCACCCCGGCGGAGGAGGGCGGTGTTCCAGCTCGATCGCTCGCCGCCGGGACCGACGGCGCGCAGCTGGAGCTCGACGTCACCGTCACCGACCTCGACGTCCGCGACGTAGCCGGTACCGACCGCCTGGCCGGACACGCCGAGCGGGACGACCTGCGACGAGGAATTCGAGAGCGTCAGGATCCGGACCTCGAAGTCGCTCGCGTCGCTTCGCGAGTGCGTCCAGCGCAGGGTCTCGAGACGCGCCTCCGCCGACGCGGCGAGCCCGAGGCTCGTGGCGACGAATGCGAGAATCGCGACGATGCGCGAGGTCTGACTAGCCGGATGGACCATTTCGGAATCCTCTCGTGCGATCGGGCCACGTGGGCTCGGCAGGCGGCTGCCTGGGAGGTGGGCCCTCACGTGCAAGAGTTTCGGAAGTCGGCCGGGAAGAGCGCGTGACTCGGGTCACAGCCGCCTGCAGAAGGTCGCCTTCGGGGGCGATTCGGCGGGCCTGCCGGTGGGCTGCGCACGGCTTGCGTCGGGCCACCGGCTCCCCCCTCGAGGTGGCAGGGTAGGTTTGCGGGGGGCCCGGCGCGAGGCTTCGTCGCGAGCGCGGGGCGTCGGGCGCCTCGCCCGGGCCGTGGCGCGCGCCCGGCGGCCCACGTGCGCCCGGCCTCCGATAGACTGCGGGCCGATGGAATCCCTGCTCGAAGGCCTCCTGCCCGCCGAGGTCCCCGTCGCGGGCGCGACGATCGGCGACCACCTCGCCGCGCTCACGGCGGAAGAACGGACGTTCGTCGAGACCGCCGTGCCCAAGCGGCAGCACGAATTCTCGACGGGCCGGGTCCTCGCGCGTTCGATCCTGTCCCGGCTGGGCCATCCGGGCTTTCCGCTGCTCCGCGCCGACGACCGGATCCCGCTCTGGCCCGAGGGCATCGTCGGCTCGATCAGCCACGCCGGGCACGTCTGCCTCGCGGCGGCGGCGCCGACCCGCGTGACGGCCGGGATCGGCCTCGACCTCGAGCCGGACGAGCCGGTCGAGGCGGACATCGAGCGGGTCGTCTGCCGGGACGGTGAGCACGACTGGGTCGCGGCGGCCGGGGAGTCGGAACGGGGCCGACGCCGGCGGATCGTGTTCAGCGTGAAGGAAGCCGTCTACAAGGCGTTCTATCCGACGACGCGGACCTTCTGGAGCTTCCAGGACGTCCGGGTCGAGATCGACCTCCTCGGGGAGGCCTGGCGGGCGCATCTTCCCGAGAGCGCCGGGGTCGCCGAGGCGGAGGGGCGCGTGGCGCTGCGCGAGGGATGGATCGTCTCGGCGATCGCGCTGCCCCCGGCCCGCTGAGCCGACCAGAGGCGCGAGGCTGCTAGCCTCCCGCCGCCCGAGGATCGGTCCGCCCGGTCCTCCGCCTCCACTCCTCGAAGGGAACGCACACGCCATGGATCGACGCGTCGCCGTCATCACCGGGATCACCGGACAGGACGGGTCCTATCTCGCCGAGCTCCTCCTCGAGAAGGGCTACGAGGTGCACGGAATCGCGCGCCGCACGTCGCTGTTCAACCGCTCGCGGATCGAGGACACCCGGGACGCCGCGCTCGCGAAGGGACAGGTCTACGCGCTCCACTACGGCGATCTCGGCGACTCGAGCAGCCTGAACCGCATCCTCGCCGAGACGCGCCCGACCGAGGTCTACAACCTCGCCGCCCAGTCCCACGTGGCGGTCTCCTTCGAGCAGCCGGAATACACCGCCGACGTCGACGGGACCGGCGTGCTCCGGCTCCTCGAAGGCATCCGGATCAACGGCCTCGACGCGCGCTTCTACCAGGCCTCGACGAGCGAGCTCTACGGCAAGGTCGTCGAGACGCCCCAGACCGAGACGACGCCCTTCCATCCGCGCTCGCCCTACGCGGTCGCGAAGCTCTACGGCTACTGGATCGTGCGCAACTACCGCGAGTCCTACGGGATGCACGCGAGCAACGGCATCCTCTTCAACCACGAGTCCGAGCGACGCGGTGAGAACTTCGTGACGCGCAAGATCACCCTCGGCCTCGCCCGGGTGAAGCTCGGCCAGCAGGCGCGCCTCTCCCTCGGCAACCTCGACGCGAAGCGCGACTGGGGACATGCCCGGGACTACGTGGAGGCGATGTGGCTGATGCTCCAGCAGGACGAGCCCGACGACTTCGTCGTCGCGACCGGCGAGACCCATTCGGTCCGGGAATTCGTCGTCGCAGCGGCAGCGGCGGCGGGCCTCGAGATCGAGTGGGAGGGGAGCGGGACCGACGAGGTCGGCCGCGACCGCGCGACCGGCGAGATCATCGTCGACGTCGACCCGCGCTTCTATCGCCCCGCCGAGGTCGATCTGCTGCTCGGGGATCCCTCGAAGGCCCGGGAAAAGCTCGGCTGGACGCCGCGGATCAGCTTCGAGGCCCTCGCCGAGACCATGATGCACGCGGACCTGGAGCTCGCCGCGAAGGGCTGACCGGGCTCACCGGCGCCGCGCGTAGCCGCACGACGTCCGCGCTTCGCCCGGCGTCCTCTCAGGCGTAGCGGACGGGCGGATTCGGTCCGGCGTCCGCGCCGCCGCGGGCGGTCGCGACGGCGTCGGCGAGATCCCGCAGGTACTCGTCCGCGACCTCTTCGTGGGACGGGGAGAGCATCATGTGGATCCCGTTCGGGTTCGCGACCACGCCGCTGAACCAACCGCGATCGTGGAGCGACTTCCAGACGGCGAAGATGTTGAGATCGTCGCCGTCCTCGGGGCCGAAGGCGATCAGCGCGAGTCGCGGGTCGCCGTAGACACGCAGGCCGAGGGGGGCGAGGCCGGCGGTGATCCGTTCCCGCGCCGCGAGGATGCGGCGCGTGCGTTCGCGGTAGCCCTCGACGCCCAGGTAGTGGAGCACCGCCCAGGCCGACGCGATCGCACCGCCCGGCCGGGTCCCCGCGACCGTCGGCGTGGTCATCGCGCCCGCCGGCCAGTCGGAGCCGGAGAAGACCTGGTGGGCGTGCTGCTCCGGAGTTCGGTGGAGGATGGTCGACGCGCCCTTCGCGGCGTAGCCGTACTTGTGGAGATCCGCCGAGATGCTGCGGACCGCCGGTACGCGGAAGTCCCACTCCGGGAGCTCTACGCCTTCGCGCTCGGCGAAGGGGTTCAGGTAGCCGCCGACGCAGGCGTCGACGTGGAGCCAGACGTTCCTCTCGAGGGCGAGCTCGCCGAGCGCCGGGATCGGATCGACGAGCCCGTACGGGAAGCAGGGGGCCGACCCCATGATCATCAGCGTGCGTTCGTCCATCGCGTCGGCCATGGCCGACGGATCCGCGAGGAGATCGCCGTCCACGTCGACGCGGCGGATCTCGAGGCCGAGATAGTGGGCGGCCTTGTCGAAGGCGAGATGGGCCGTGCGGGGGAGGACCAGGTTCGCGCCGACCACGTCGAGTCCCCGGGAGGCGGCCTCGTCGCGACAGGTCTTCACCGCGAGGATGATGCTCTCGGTCCCGCCGCTGGTGAGGTTGCCCGTGCCTTCGGTCGGTCCGTGGAGCAGATCGATCGCCATCGCAATGACGTCGCTCTCCATCCGCTTGAGGCTCGGGAACGCCGCCGGCCCCAGCGCGTTCTCCGATTGGTAGAGGGCGTAGGCTTCCTTCGCGACCTCGAGGACGTCCTCGCCCGGGTGGAAGACGTAGACGGCGCTCTTCTTGTTGCGCCAGTCGATGTCCTCGGAGCCCAGGCCGATCAGACGCTCGCGCAGGGCGGGCCAGGCCTCGCCCTTCTCCGGGAGGCGCTTCGGTCCGGCTGCGTCCGGGGCGCTCAGGGGATCAGCCCCTGCACGGCGGCCGGCATGTCGTCGGCGACGCGCACGATCGGGATCCCCGTCTGGATCGCCTGGTCCATCTCGACGACCGCCCGCGGCAGATCCTCGAACGAGTAGATCTCGCTGTGGATGGTCGGCTTGAAGACCGACCCGTAGAGGGAGGTCGCCGCGTCGATCCCGGTCGGGGTCTCGTAGTGGGTGTGGTCGAGGGTGATCTGCTTGGCCGAGGCCCCCGCCGAGTTGTAGGTGCAGTCGCGGCTCAGCTGCCAGCCCGCGGACACGTTCACGCCCTGGCGCGACGCGGCGGTGATGCCGGCGTCGAAGCAGGGGCCGCGCATCAGGTCGCAGACGATGTGCATGCCGACGCCGTCGGTCAGCTGCTTCACCTCCTTGCCGAAGGCCTTGATGTCGGCGCGGTCGGCGAAGCGGTTGTACGCCTTCTGGTCGATGCCGACGATGCCGAACCTCTCGAGGGCGGCGCGGCGTTCCGGCGAGCCGGAGCAGAAGTAGGCGTTGTGACCGCGGTGCTTCGCGAGCATCAGGAAGAGCTCGGAGACGCCGCCCCCGAAGCCCATCACGTTGAACGTCGCGAGCTGCTCGTCCGGGAGCTTCACGCGGAGGATGCCCTCGGCCCGGCGCCACATGTGGTAGGCGGTCGGGGCGCGCAGGGGCAGGGCGGCGATCTCCCAGAGGTTCAGGCCGCACTCGAGGGGGGCGTGGACCAGCTGCCAGTCGCCGACGACGCACTCCTCGGCGTACCAGCCGATCGAATCGGGCTGGTCGTAGGCCCAGATGCGGAGCGGATAGCCGTAGGCGTCGGGCTCGCCGTTGCAGTGGGTGATCACGATGTCGCCGGGCTTGAACTTCGTGACCTGGGGCCCGATTTCCGTGACTTCGCCGAGGGCCGAGTTGCCCGGGTAGATCTTGCCGCCGCGGAGATCGGCGATGTTCACCGTGTCCGCCGTCGCCGCGTGGGTCAGGTTGTGCTCCGCCGAGACGGCCAGCGTCCGGAACTTCACGTCGGTCGGTCCGACGTCCTGGAGCTCGAGGGTGTCGAGGGCGATCACGTTGGTGATGTCCATCTTCGACAGGTCGTCGTTCACGCGGGCGCGCTCGGCGGCGATC
>JAUIMK010000231.1 GCA_030432735.1 bacterium | reverse complement strand
GAGGCGGGCGCCGGTCCCGAATCGCTCTTCGTGAAGCTCGCCCCGCTCGACGAGGCACACCGCGCGATGATCGGGGCGATCGGCATGGGCGAGCGCGAAGCGCGTTTCTTCGCCGACGTCTCGGGCACGATCGACCTGCGCGTGCCGCACTGCCATTTCGCGGGCGCCGAAGGCGACGACTTCGTGCTCCTCCTCGAAGATCTCACGACGAGCGGCTGCCGCTTCTCCCAGGGCGAGTGGGGCGTGTCGGCGGACGCCGCCGCGAACGCCCTCGAGGAGCTCGCGCGCTTCCACGCGGGCTTCGAGAGCGAGGCCGCGCGCGATGCCGTCGCGCCGTGGCTCCACCAGCCGGACCGCTCGCCGGGGAGCGAAGCGACCTCCGGCTTGATGCGCTTCGTGCTCGACCAGAACGCGGACGTCCTCAGCGACACGTACAAGGCGATCGGTGAGCTCTACGTCGAGCACCACGCGCGCCTCCACGCGCTCTGGGACGAAGGTCCGGCGACCTACATCCACGGTGATCTCCACATCGGGAACGTCTTCCTCGACGGCGAGCGGGTCGGCTTCCTCGACTGGGGCCTGTCGAAGACGAGCACGCACCTACGGGACGTCAGCTACTTCCTGACGATGAGCGTCGACGTCGAAGCGCGCCGTGCGAACGAGCGCGCGCTCCTCGAGACCTATCTGGCGGCGCTCGGATCGGCGGGCGGCGCCGAGATCGCGATCGACGATGCCTGGAAGATCTATCGGCTGCAGGGGTCCTACACGGTCATCGCGACCTTCCTCGCCTACATGCCGAGCTACGCGAGCGGCGACGGCGTCGAGCTCGGCGAAGGGCTGCTTCGACGCGCGAACGCCGCGATCGAGGATCTCGAAGTCGTCGAAGCGCTGCGCCAGGTCCTCTAGCGGCGACCCGTCCGGCGCCGGAAGAGCCCCCACGAGCCGTCCCGGAATTCGCTACCCAATCGTTCGGGGCCGCTCGAAGGTCACCCGTCTCGCCGCGGCCCCGACAAGGAGGGTCACATGCGAACGGATCTCTGCGAACGCCTCGGCATCGAGTTTCCCATCTTCGCCTTCACCCATTGCCGCGACGTCGTCGCCGCGGTCTCGAACGCCGGCGGCTTCGGCGTGCTCGGCGCGGTCGGCTTCACCCCGGAGCAGCTCGAGATCGAGTGCGCATGGATCGACGAGCACGTCGGCGACAACCCCTACGGCGTCGACCTCGTCATTCCCCAGAAATACGAAGGCCTAGGCGAGCTCGACGCCGACAAGCTCGAGGCGCAGCTGCGGGCCGCGATCCCCGAGCAGCATCGCGAGTTCGCCGCCAAGCTCCTCGCCGATCACGGTGTCCCGGAGCTGCCGGAGGAAGAGAAGCACCACGAGCTCCTCGGCATGAGCCTCGCGACGGCGACGCCCCAGCTCGACGTGGCGCTCCAGCACGACAAGGTCGCGATGATCGCGAATGCGCTCGGCACGCCGCCGCCGGAGGTCGTGTCGCGCGTCAAGGAGTCCGGCCGATTGATCGGCGCGCTCTGCGGCAAGGTCCATCAGGCCGTCCAGCACAAGGAGGCCGGGCTCGACTTCGTGATCGCGCAGGGCACGGAAGGCGGCGGACACACGGGCGAGATCGGCAGCATGGTCCTCTGGCCCCAGATCATCTCGGCCGTCGCCCCCCTCCCGGTCCTCGCGGCCGGAGGGATCGCGACCGGCCAGCAGATGGCGGCCGCCCTCGCGATGGGCGCCCAGGGCATCTGGACGGGGTCGATCTGGCTCACGGTCCAGGAGGCCGAGGCGTCCCCCGCGCAGATGGCGTCCTACTTCCACGCCACCAGCCAGGACACGGTCCGGTCGCGTTCGTTCACCGGCAAGCCCTGCCGGATGCTCAAGAACGACTGGACCGAAGCGTGGGCCTCTCCGGACACGCCGGACCCGCTCGGCATGCCGTTGCAGAACATGGTGACGATGGACTGCGTGACCCGGACGAGTCGCTATGCCTCGTCTCCTCAGGCCCAGGAGGTCGCGTTCAATCCGGTCGGCCAGGTGGTCGGCATGATGAACGAGGTCCAGTCGTCGCGCGAAGTGATCGAGGATCTGGTCACCGGGTACCTCGACGCGATCGAGCACCTGAACGCGCTCCAGGAACGCGCGGAACGCTGATCACCCCGGTAGCGGGAGCGCGCCGATCCGCCACACACGACCTTCGTTGAGGGGCGGACGCGCCAGGATTCCGCCCTACCATGCTTCCAGCCTCTCGGACGCGCCGGCGCGCGGCCGGAGAAGACCAACCCGAGGAACTCTAGACTCGCCATGACGACCGCCCAGCCCGACACCGACGTCCCGCCCTTTCCGCCGGAGCGCATCGCGAACGCGGACTATCCCGAACGTACGAAGCTCGTCGCCCAGAACTGGGCCTACGCTTCTCCCAACCGGCCGTCGGTCATGGCGCTCTACTGGATCAAGTATCTCTGCGTGCTGATCCCGATCTGGGCGTTCTGGTGCTCGTTCAACGCGGGGTACACGAGCTTCTTCGACTTCGGCAACTGGGCGATGACGAGCGAGGCGTTCAAGAAGGCCATGGTCTGGTCCATGTGCTGGGAGCTCTTCGGCTTCGGATGCGGCTGGGGACCGATGAACGCGCGCTTCGAGAAGTGGTACGGCGGCTACCGCCACTTCGCGCGTACGGGAACGATCAAGCTCCCGCTCTTTCCGGGCGTCCCGCTGATCGGCGGCAACACCCGCAACTGGCTCGACGTCAGCCTCTACTCGTTGAACCAGATCCTGCTCCTCTGGGCGCTGGTCCAGCCGGAGATGACGCCGGCCCACCTGCTCCCGTGCTTCGTGCTCGTGTTCGTGAACGGCATCCTCGACAAGACGCTCTACCTGATGGCGCGCTCCGAGCACTACCTGGTCGTGATCGGCGCGATCATCTTCGCCTTCGACGACGAGCTCTGGGTCTCCGGCGCGAAGCTGACCTGGTCGTTCATCTGGATCTGGGCCGGGGTCTCGAAGTGGAACATGCACTTCCCCTCCGTGATCATGGTCATGATGAACAACGGCCCCTTCTTCCCGAAGGCGCTCAAGAAGAACCTCTTCGCGAACTACCCGACCGACATCACGCCCTCGCGCTTCGCCCACTTCATGGCTGCGTTCGGCCACGTCTCGGAGGTCGCGATCCCGTTCATCCTCTACGCCGGACTCGCGACCGGGAACCACTGGATCCTGCTCGGCGGCTGCATCCTCTTCACGGGCTTCCACGGCTTCATCGGCCTCAACAACCCGGCGGGCATGCCCGTCGAGTGGAACATCCTGATGATCTACGGCGGCTGGAACCTCTTCTGGTTCCACCCGACGGACTCGATCTTCGAGATGACCCAGGCGCCGATCCTGCTGGGCGTGATGCTCTTCTCGCTCGTCGCGATCCCGCTCCTCGGCAACTTCTTCCCCTCCCGGCTCTCGTTCCTGCTCTCCATGCGGTACTACGCGGGCAACTGGGCCTACAACGTCTGGCTCTTCAGGAAGGACAGCAACTACCGGGAGAAGCTCGCGAAGATCAAGAAGCCGTCGAGGACGGTGCTCGAGCAGCTCGAGGAGATGATCGAGGACCCGACCGAGCTCGCTGCCGCCAAGGCCGCGATGAGCGCGAACCGGCAGCTCCACCTCCAGGGCCGTCCGCTCCTCGAGGCGCTGCCCGCCGCGGTCGGGCACGACATCGAAGACTACGAGTTCCAGGAGGGCGAGACCTTCGGTGGGACGATCCTCGGCTGGAACTTCGGGGACGGTCACCTGAACGGCTACGAGCTGCTCCAGAAGATGCAGCCGATCTGTGGCTTCGAGAAGGGAGAGCTCAAGCTGATCTCCGTCGAGTCGCAGCCGCTCTTCAATCCGACGATGCACTGGCGCGTCTACTGCCCGGTCGAGGGCAAGATCGCCGAAGGCGTCACCAACCTGAAGGACTACGAGAAGCACCAGCCGTGGCCCGAGGGCGAAGAGGCCGCGGCGCTCTCGCCGAGATAGAGACGATCGAAGCCTGAACGGTCGCGGACGAGACGGGCAGCGCCTGTCAGTCCGCGACCGGCTCGATCTCGACCGGGATCCCGGTCATGAAGGCCTGGCCCGACAGCGGCTCGAAGCTCCCGGGGCCGTGCGGCAGCAGCCGATTCACGTTCTCTCCCGGACGTTCGGCCGCGACGCGCAGCCGCGGCGAGACTGCGAAGCCGCCGCCGTGCGGCATCGCGACGACGCCCTTCGCGAGCCCCGCGTCGAGCGCGACGGCGACCTCGATCTCGCCGAACGCGTTCCGTGCCCGCACGCGGTCGCCCTCCGACACGGAGAGCCGAGCCGCATCGTCGGGGTGGAGCCACAGCCGCGGCTCGCGATGGCGCCCGCGCACCTTCGGCAGGTTCTGCAGCCAGCTGTTGTGCATCGAGGGCTCCCGCTTCGAGATCAGCTTGAGGCGACCCTCGGGCTCCGCCGACAGCGACGCGAAGATCGTCGCCATCCGCGAGATCGCGCCTTCCGCGTGGAAGACGGGCGGATCACAGGCCACCCGTCCGTCGCCGGTCTGGATCACCTCGTCGTAGAAGTGGCCCGGCTCGAGCGGCGGAAGCACGAGGGTCCCGCTCGGCGCCCGAGCGATCTCGGCCGCGGTGTGGCCCGTCGAGCGGAGCATGTGGTCGAGTCGTCCGAAGAGCGGCGCGGCGTCTCCGGTATCGAGCATGCGGTGAAGCGAAGACGAGTCCACGGCATCGAGCACGCTGTCGAGCCCCAGGGCCTGCTCGAGCCGACCGAAGATCCACCACTCGGGCTTCCGATCCGCGCGCGGCTCGACCGCCGCGTCGCACACCTGGACGAAGGGCTGCGCCTGCAGGCCGAGCCCGCAGAGGTTCAGGTCCGCGCGCTCGAAGCCGTCCGCGGCGGGCAGCACGTAGTCCGCCCGTTCCGCGGTCGCGTTCGGGTAGAGGTCGACGACGACCAGCAGCTCGAGCGCGTCGAGCGCTTCCCGCATCGCGGCCTCGCCGCCCACGGACAGGACCGGATTTCCGGACACGACGAACATCGCACGGATCGGATCGGCCTCGGACCGGATCGCGTCGGCCAGCAGGTTGCCCGGCAGCGCGCCGCGGATCCTGCGGATGCGGCCCCACTCGCTGTCGAAGAAATGCTTCGCCGGATCGGTCCGCCCGCTGCGCGGCGCGGCGGGGTAGAAGCCGCGCGCGTATCGATTGCCCCCACGACGATCGAGGTTGCCGGTCAGGAAGACGAGCATCTGCATCAACCAGTAGGCCGTCGTGCCCTGGCGCCCCATGTTGACCCCGGTCGAGAGCGTGGCCGACGCGCTGGGTGCGTCGGCGAAGTCGCGCGCCAGCCGGCGAATGGCTTCGGCGCTCGTTCCGACGACGCGCGCGACCCGCTCGGCGGGATAGGCGCCCACGATCTCCGCCAGCCCTTCGAAGCCGGACGCGTGCTCGGTGACGAGCTGCTGGTCGACTCGGCCGCTCGCGACGATCTCCTCGATCATCGCCGCCAGCAGGTAGACGTCGGTGTCGGGCTGCACCAGGAACATCTCGCCGGCGCGCGCGCTCTCGATCGCGTGCGGACCGACGTAGACGACCCGTCCTCCGCGATCGCGGATCCCGCGGATCGCCGCCATCGGGTCCGCGATCGAGACGAAGCTCATGTGCGAGACCCGGGGATTGGATCCGAGCACGAGCAGGAAATCCGTGTGGTCGAAGTCGGGAATGGGGTGACACGTCGAGGTGCCGTACACCGCCTCCGCCCCGGCGAACTTGTTCGCGCAGTCCTGGGTCCCGGAGCCGAAGTTCTTGCGAACGCCGAGCTGGCCCAGGAACGAGCCCACCGCCGGAGCGGCCAGCGCATTGAACGCGCTCGGATTCCCCACGTAGGAGGCGAAGGCCTTCGTCCCGTGGCGAGACTGCACAGCGCGAATCCGCTCGGCGATCTCGGCGATCGCGACGTCCCAGGAGATCGCTTCGAAGCCGCCGTCGGGTCGGCGGCGCAGCGGGTGATCGAGGCGGTCGGGGTCGCGATGGAGATCGAGCCCGGCGAGCCCCTTGTGGCAGGCGAAGCCCTTCGTGACCGGGTGCGCGGTGTCCGCTCGAACCCCGACGAGCTCGCCGTCCTCGACCCGCGCGACCAGACCGCAGCTCGGCTCACAGATCCGGCAGAACGTGCTGACTTCCTTCATGCGACTCCGTAGAGACACGCCGCGGGGCGGGCGGGTCGACTCTACCGCAGGTCCACGAAGCGAGACCCGGGGCCGCCTCGCGGCTCGGAGTCGGTCCTCGCGCGGCGTCCCGCGCCTCCTCTATCCTCCCGGGGCGTCGCCCGACGCGCAGCGCAGCCCAAGGAGCCCCGCCATGAAGCTCGAACTCGGTGTCCACCACGTCTCGATCAACGTCGACGACCTCGAGGCGAACCTCGCCTTCTACGTCGACCAGCTCGGCCTGGAAGTCCTGCCGCGACCCGACTTCGGCTTCCCGGGCGCGTGGCTGCGGTCGGGTCCGCAGGAACTCCACCTGATCCAGGTCGAGGATCACGAGGCACCGAAGGGACAGCACTTCGCCTTCCGCGTGACGAACCTCGACGAGACCCTCGAAGCGCTCCAGGCCAAGGGCATCGAGGTCTCCAAGGCCTTCGAGCTCCCGAACGGTCGCCAGGCGTTCCTCCACGATCCGGCCGGCAACATGCTGGAGCTGAACGAGCCGAAGTCCGCCTGATCGCGAGCCCGTCTTCGCGCCCGGCCCGCCCATGCGTCTCGTCGATCGTCTTCTCCAGGCCTGGCGGATCCGGATGGCCGAGCCCTGGATCCGGACCGGGGATCGTCTGCTGGACGTCGGGTGTCACGACCGTGTGTTGATCGATCGCGTGCGCGAGCGCCTCCGCTCGGCGACGGGCGTCGACGCCATCGTCACGCCGGAGCACGACGATCACGTCGAGCTCCGGCGAGGACGCTTTCCCGGCGACTTCCGGCCCGAGCCCGGATCCTTCGACTGCATCACCGCGCTGGCGGTCCTCGAGCACGTCTCGGCCCGCGCGAGCTTCGCGGCCGCCTGCCACGACGCGCTCGTCCCCGGCGGCCGGGTCGTGCTGACGGTGCCTCACCGCTTCGTCGACCCGATCGTGGGTGCCCTCGTCGCGCTTCGACTCGCGGACGGAATGGCCCTCGAAGAGCACCACGGCTTCGACGTCGCCGAGACGGTCCCGCTCTTCGAGCGAGCGGGCTTCCGACTGACCCGGGCCGCGAGATTCCAGCTCGGCTTGAACCATCTCTTCGTCTTCGAGAAGCCAGCGCCGGAACGAGAACGACCCTAGAGGCCATCTCATAAACCCCTCGGTCGCGAGGAACGCGTCTTCGGCCCGATCTCTACGTTGCGAAATCTTGAAGTAGCTACGGCTACGCCTGCGATTTCGCGCCTTGATCTCGGGCCGAATCCACGTCCCTCGCTCGGTCGGGATTTATGAGATGCCCTCTAGCGGGCGGGGGACGCGTCGTGCGCGCTACGATCCGAGTGCAGGGTCGGCGAACGGGGACGCGTCTTCCGACGCGCACTTCGCTGGATCCGCAGGTTGCGGGATCGACGCCATGGACGCCTTCCTGATCAGCGGGATGCCCCTCCAGCCGCGCACTTCGTGCCGAGCGGCATCGACCTTCGCGCTCGTCGGACGCGGTGGACTCGCCCTTCCCTTCCCGGCGCGCGTCGCGGGCGGACACC
>JAUIMK010000230.1 GCA_030432735.1 bacterium | reverse complement strand
ACCTCTTCCGAGAAGGGGTTGTAGTGGACCATGATGATCATCTCCGTTCGGGTGGGCGGTGGACGACCCGAGTCGGGCGTCCGGAGCCGGGGTTCCGCTGTGATTCCGGGGCGGGGCGCCGCGGGACGAGGGAAGCACCCGCCCGCGAGGTGGCCTGGTGGCCGGTCTCCCGCGCTGGGGCCGCCCTGGAGCGTGTTTCACGACCTCGGGGCAGGTGTTCAGTAACGGAACGTATTGTATCGTAATGCGATCGCTGTCGAGCCCGCTGCGGACGGGTCTCTCGGGGCGAGCGGCCGTCCGGTCGGGGCTCGGCCGGGATCCGAGGGGCGATTCGACCGAAGCGGAAAATGGAGAGGATGGGGGGCGGGGCGATGGCCCAGGCCGAGAAAGCCGCGCGGGCGGCGAAGGGCGCGCGTTCCGGAGCGGCTGGGAGCACGGGAAGACCGCGGAGCGAGGAGGCCCACCAGGCGATCCTCGACGCGACCCTCGAGCTGCTCGTCGAGGTCGGCTTCTCGGCGCTGACCGTCGAGGGCGTCGCCCAGCGCGCCGGGGTCGGAAAGGCCACGATCTATCGCCGCTGGCCCTCGAAGCTCCCGCTCGTGGTCGAGGCCTTCGGACAGCTCCCCGGTTTCGAGGAGGTCGACTCGGGCAGCCTCGAGACGGACCTCAAGGAAACCCTCAAGACCTACCTGGCGAACTTCAACTCGAGCTCCCTGGGTGCGGTCTTCCCCAGCCTCGCCGGCGAGCGCGCCCACGATCCGGAGCTCTCGAAGCTGCTCGAGCCCGTCGCCCGGGCCCGTCGCGAGCCCTTCGTCCGGATCTTCGAGCGCGCCCGGGAGCGGGGCGAGATCTCCGACGAGGTGGACATCGATCTCGCCGCCGACCTCGTGGTCGGGCCGATCTCCGTCACGCTCTTCTTTCGCGGGGGGACCCCGTCCCCCTCGATGGTCGGTCCGATCGTCGACCTCGCGCTGGGCGGCATCCTCGCGAAAGGCTGACGTGCTCGCGAGGCGCCGACCGGCGGGGCGACGCGCGGAGCGGCTTGGTTGATACGAGTCGATCCGTATCGTAAGGTCCGGAGCGGTTTCGGCGCCCGTTTCCGGGGCGTCTCGCCGCCCGTAGAAGAGGAAGCTCCCCGCATGGACGCGCGATTCACTGAAGAAGACGAGGCCTTCCGCCGCGAGATCGCGAGCTGGCTCGAGACGAACCTGCGCGGCGAGTTCGAGGTGGTCCGCGGGCGCGGTGGCCCCGGGGACGAGCATGCGCTCGTCGAGGAGCGAAAGGCCTGGGAGAAGCTCCTGGGGGCGAACGGCTGGATCGGGATCGGCTGGCCCAAGTCGGTCGGCGGCCGCGATCTCTCGCTCACCCAGCAGATGATCTTCTACGAAGAATATGCCCGCGCGGGCGGACCGGGCCGGATGGGGCACATCGGCGAGGGGCTGCTCGCGCCGACGGTGATCCATTTCGGGACGGACGACCAGAAGAAGCGATTCCTGCCGGGGATCCTCGACGGCAGCGAGATCTGGTGTCAGGGATATTCGGAGCCGGGCGCCGGCTCGGATCTCGCGAGCGTTCAGACCCGCGCGGAGCTCGACGGCGACGACTGGGTCGTGAACGGGCAGAAGGTCTGGACGTCGGGAGCCGAGTGGAGCGACTGGTGCTTCGTCGTCTGTCGGACGGATCCCGAGGCCCAGCCGAAGCATCGCGGCATCTCCTACATCCTCGTGCCGATGGACCAGCCGGGCGTCGACGTCCGACCGATCGTGCAGATGACCGGCGACGCCGAGTTCAGCGAGACCTTCTTCTCCGACGCGCGAACCGCGAAGGAGAACATCGTGGGCGAGGTGAACAAGGGCTGGGCCGTGGCGATGGGCACGCTCGCCTTCGAGCGCGGTGCGTCGACCCTCGGCCAGCAGATGAACTTCCAGAACGAGCTCAACGCGATCATCGAGGTCGCCAAGGCGAACGGGAAGGCGAAGGACCCGCTGATCCGCCAGCGGATCGCCCATGCCTGGAGCGGTCTCCGGATCCAGCGCTACCACGCGCTGCGGACCCTCGCCGGGGTGGAGGAGGGGGCCGAGCCGCCGCCGTCCTCCGCCATCACGAAGATCTTCTGGGCGAGCTGGCACCGCGACCTCGGCAAGCTCGCGATGGACGTGATGGGACCCGAGGCGGAGCTCGCCGAAGGTGCGTCACCCTACGCCCTGAACGCGCTCCAGCGGATGTTCCTCTTCACGCGTTCCGACACGATCTACGCCGGCTCGAACCAGATCCAGCGCAACATCATCTCGGAGCGAACCCTCGGTCTGCCGCGCGAGCCGCGCTAGGCCGCGCCGACGGCTCCTCCTTCCCTGCCGAATCTCCCCGAACCCTCGAGGCACGACCCCACGATGGCCAAGCTGCCGCCCCCCGACTACGTCCCGCCCCACGATCTGCTCGCGGGCAAGACGGTGCTGATGACGGCCGCCGCCGGGGCCGGCATCGGCTTCGCAACGGCACAGCGGTGCGCCGAGGAGGGGGCGCGGCTCTTCATCAGCGACATCCACGAGAAGCGGACGGCGGAGGCCGCCGACAAGCTGGCGGAGATCTCGGGCCAGCCCTGCGGCTACCGGCTCTGCAACGTGCGCGACGACGCCGACGTGCGCGCCCTGGTCGCCGCCGCGATCGAGGACATGGGCCACATCGACGTCGTGATCAACAACGCGGGGCTCGGCGGCGAGGTCGACATCGTCGACATGACCGACGACCAGTGGGACTCGGTGCTCGACATCACGCTGAACAGCGTCTTCCGCATGACGCGGGCCGTGCTCCCGCACATGATGGAGCGCCGGAGCGGCGCGATCGTGAACAACGCGTCGGTCCTCGGCTGGCGCGCCCAGAAGGGGCAGGCCCACTACGCGGCGGCGAAGGCCGGCGTCATGGCCGTGACCCGATGCTCCGCGCTCGAGGCGGCCGAGTACGGGATCCGCATCAACGCCGTCGCTCCGTCGATCGCGATCCATCCCTTCCTGGTCAAGACGACGCCTCAGGAGCTGCTCGACGAGCTCGAGGCGAAGGAGGCCTTCGGCCGCGGCGCCGCGCCGTGGGAGGTCTCGAACGTGATGGTCTTCCTCGCGAGCGACTACGCGTCCTACATGACCGGCGAGGTGGTCTCGGTCTCGAGCCAGCGCGCCTAGTCCGCTCCGCGATCCCCCGGAGAGGGCACGCGGACGAGTCTCGGGCGACGACCACGCTCCGCGATGCGGGTGCCTCCTGGCCGAAGCGAGGCTCGTTCCCTACGGCCTTCGTGACGCCTTGAGGGGGGACTCCCCTGATCCGCCGCTCGGGAGGAGCGCCCGATCCGCTTTCGGTCCGGATTCTCAAGTCGTCCCGAACGACCTCCGATGGAAGTTCCTAGCGAGATGGGTAGCCCCCCGACTTCGGGCGCTCCGTCACGCGGGAGGGGATCATGGGACGATCGAAGGCTCGTGCGGATTCGACGGGATCATGGCTGCGCGTGGCGACCTGGGTGCTCGGGCTGACGATCGCTGCTGCACCGGCGATCGCCGAAGACGATCTCCTCGACATGAGTCTCGAAGAACTCATGAACATCGAGGTGACGTCGGTCTCCAAGAAGGCCGAGAACAAGAACGACGCGGCGGCAGCGGTGACCGTCATCACCGCCGAAGACATCCGCCGCCACGGCTTCACGAGCGTTCCCGAAGCCCTGCGAATGGTGCCCGGGGTGCAGGTCGCGCAGATCGACGCGTCGCGCTGGGCGATCTCGATCCGCGGACTCCGTCAGGAGTTTTCGAACACGCTTCTCGTGATGATCGACGGCAGGAGCGTTTATACACCGCTCTTCGGCGGCGTCATTTGGAACGAACAGAACTTCGCGATCGACGACATCGCGCGGATCGAAGTCGTGCGCGGCCCTGGTGGCACCATCTGGGGAGCGAACGCGGTCAACGGCGTGATCAACATCATTTCGAAGACCGCGGCCGAGACGCAGGGGGCGCGAGCGCATGTGCTCGGTGGAACTCAGCAGTACGGGTTCGGGGCGCGCTACGGCGGAGAGTTCAGCGACGATACGCAGTACCGCTTTTCCGTCGAGGGACAGCGGACCGAGGACTTCGACTTCGATCAGGACTATGCGGGTAACGACGAATACCGCCAGCTGCGTCTAGGCTTCCGCTCCGATACCCAGCTCTCCCCGAACCGGGAGCTGAGCATCCACGCCGACTACTTCGACATCGACCGGGAGGCGGGGCAGGGCATTCCGACGCCAGGGTTCTTCCTTCCGATCACGGGCTTCAACAAGCTTCGATACAAGCAGCGGGGGGGAAGCGCCGTCGCGAACTTCAAGCAGTCCTTCGACGACGGATCGCGTCTCCAGGCGAAGGCCTACTACGATCGGGTCTATCGCGATACGACGAGCAAAGAAGACAGCCACACGGTCGACCTCGATCTGCAGTACTCCGCCGATTGGACGGAGAACCTGTCGGTCGTCACGGGCGCCAACTACCGCTTCTGGACGACCCACGTGCGGACCGGGTCAAGCACCATCGGCTTCCAGGACTCCGACGAGGACTTCCATCTCGGTTCGAGCTTCATCCAGCTGCGGCTCGACGTCCTCGACGACAAGGTGGCGTTCATCGCCGGGACCAAGCTCAGCGTCAACAGCTGGTCCGGCTTCGAGTACCAGCCGTCGGGCCGGTTCGTGGTCAAGCCGCTCGACGGGCACACGTTATGGGGGGCCGTTTCGCGTGCGGTGCGGACCCCGACGTTCACGGATCGCGACATCGCGGGATCGCTCGGACCGGTCGGCATCCTCGGCAACGATGAATTCCGATCCGAGGAGCTGCTCAGCTACGAAGCCGGCTACCGCTATTTCGGTCTCGACTGGATGACCGCTGAGGTCTCCGCATTCTGGTCGGACTACGAGGACTTCTCGTCTCTTCTCGATCTGGCGGCCGCACCGCCGATCCCCGGTCCGCTCCTCTTCGTGAACGGTGGGAACGTCAAGGTGCGTGGCGTCGAGGTCGAGGTGACCGTCGTGCCCTCGGACCGGGTGCGATTGACGGTGGGCTACTCGTTCCTCGACTTCGACGAGAATGCACCGGCGTCCATCATCTCGACGCCGCTCAAGCACACGCACCCGCAGCATCAGTTCCAGATCCGCTCGGTCGTCGACTTGCCGGCCGATCTCGAGTTCGACGCGGCGTTCTACTACGTCGAGGGGCTACGCGGCACGACACCGGTGCTCCAGGGCAACAACGTGCGTGCGTATCACCGCCTCGACCTGCGGCTCGGATGGCAGCCGACGGATTGGCTCGAGGTCGCGCTCGTTGGGCAGAACCTGCTGGATCCGCGACACGCCGAGTTCAACGATGTCCAGTTCAATCAGTCGACACAGGTGCCGCGATCGGGCTATGCGAAGGTCATCGTCGACTTCTGACCTAGGCGGCGACGCGCTCGATCAGCGGGGGAAGAGTCGTTCGGACTCTTCCCCCGTTTGGATTTCGGTCCGGGAAGAAGTGAGCCCGGTCGCGCGACGGGGCCGCTATGTTCTCGCCCCGGAGGATCCCAGCATGTCCATCGTCGACGACGTCACGGCGCAGGTGAAAGAGGCCATGAAGGCCAAGGACGAGCGCCGGCTCGCGGCGCTCCGCTCGATGCGGACCGCCTTCCTGAACGAGATGAAGAAGGACGGGTCCGACTCGATTCCGGACGAGGTCGCCGAGGGGCTGATGCGCAAGCTCGAGAAGCAGCGCAAGGAGTCGATCGAGGCGTTCGAGAAGGGCGGTCGCCCGGAGATGGCGGAGGCCGAGAAGGCCGAGCTCGCCGTGATCCAGGCGTTCCTCCCGCAGCTCGCCGACGAGGCGCAGACGAGGGGCTGGGTCGAGGAGGCCATCGCTTCGACCGGCGCGTCCGGGAAGAAGGACATGGGCAAGGTCATGGGCGCACTGATGGGTGCCCACAAGGCGGAGATCGACGGCAACGTCGCCCGCAAGCTCGTCCAGGAGCTGCTCGGCTAGCCCGCAGCCCGAACGCGGCGGATCCCCGCGGCGCCGCGCCGAGCCCGACCGGCGCCGCCAGCGCAAGACGAGCCCCGGAAGGGCTCGTCGAGAGGCGCGCAGCGCCGACTAGGGATAAAAGCGGCTGATCGTCTCGATGATGCAGGCGGGGCGTTCGTTGCCCTCGATCTGGATCGTGATCGTGACCTTCGCCTGGAAGCCGCCGTCCTTCGTCTCGTCCACGCTCGTGATCGTTCCCGTTCCGCGGATCTTCGAGCCGACCGGGACCGGAGAGGGGAACCGGATCTTGTCGCAGCCGTAGTTCACGCCCATCGAGGTGTTCTGGACCTCGAGGAGCTGCGGCAGGAAGAGGTTCGCGAGCGAAGCGGTCAGGTAGCCGTGGGCGATGGGCGCGCCGAAGGGCCCGTCCTTCGCCTTCTCGACGTCGACGTGGATCCACTGATGGTCGCCGGTCGCGTCGGCGAACGTGTTGATCCGCTCCTGCGAGATCTCGAGCCATTCGGTCTCACCGAGATCGGTGCCTACGTGGTTCGGGAGGTCGGCGGGCTTGGGGACGACGAGCATGGGAGTCTCCGGGACGGGCGAGGCGGTGGCCTAGAGCCCGAGGTGTCGAGCGATGCGCTCGCGGTGGAAGGCGGGGTCGCCGAGCCAGGACTCACTCGCGCGCGCGCGCTTGAAGTGGAGATGCTGGTCGTATTCCCAGGTGAAGCCGACCCCACCGTGGATCTGGATCGCGTCTCCTGCACACTTGAAATACGCCTCGGAGCACCAGGCCTTCGCGAGGGACGCGTTCGAGGTCAGGTCGTCCGAGGCGTCGTCGACGATGCAGGCGGCGTAGTAGAGGGCGCTGCGCGCGCTCTCGACCGCGATCATCATGTCCGCGCACTTGTGCTTGATGGACTGGAACGAGCCGATCGGCCGACCGAACTGCTCGCGCTCCTTGGCGTAGGCGACGCTCGCGTCGAGGCAGCGCTGGGCGCCACCGACCTGCTCGGCGGCGAGGGCGATCGCCGCGAGGTCGAGGCTTCGACGCAGTCCCGGCCAGGCGGCGCCGGGCTCGCCGAGGCAGGCGTCGGCCGCGACGCGCACGTCGGACAGCTCGATCTCGGCGAGACGCCTCGTCTGATCCATGGTCGGGAGGGACTTGCGGGAGATTCCTTCCGCGTCCCCGTCGACGGCGAAGACCGAGAGGCCCTCTTCGCCGCTCGTTCCCGGCGCTCGGGCGACCACGAGCAGCAGGTCCGCCGAGTGGCCGTCGACCACCCATGCCTTCGTGCCGCGCAGGACGAACCCGTCGCCGTCCGGCGTGGCCGTGGTTTCGATCCCGTCCGCGTCCCAGACGCCCGCCGCCTCCGCGAAGGCGAGGGTCGCCGTCTGCGTCCCTTCGGCGATCGCCGGGAGTCGCGCGGCCTTCTGCTCCTCGGAGCCGACGCAGAGGATCGTGTTGGCGGCGAGGGCGACGGTCGCGAAGAAGGGCGAGCAGAGGACGTGCTCCCCGGCGGCTTCGAGCAGGACGACGAGGTCGACGTAGCCGAGCCCGAGCCCGCCGTACTCTTCCGGGATGTGGACGCAGGCCCAACCGAGCTCGGTCCCGATCTGCTCCCAGACCCCGGGGTCGTAGCCGAGCTCCGACTCCATGGCGGCGCGGATCTGCTCCGGACCGCTGGCCCCTTCGAGAAAGCTGCGCGCGATCGAGCCCAGCTCTTCCTGTTCTTCGCTGAAGCGGAAATCCATCTCAG